>JAURLT010000002.1 GCA_030831085.1 Gammaproteobacteria bacterium | reverse complement strand
CGCTGGCCATTCACACACCTCACTTATACCTGCCTGTTCGTGTTCCTGGTCTTCCACGAAATCGGCTCCCACTACACCTACTCGCTGGTGCCCTACGACGCGTGGTGGCAGGCCATGACCGGCCATTCCCTGAACGATTGGCTGGGCTTCGAGCGCAATCACTACGACCGGCTGGTCCACTTCCTCTACGGATTGCTGGTCACCCCGGCCGCGGTAGAATTGTTCGGCCACTACGGGCGCTATCCGCGCACCTGGGCCTTCCTGTTTCCGCTGCTGTTCGTGACGTCCCACTCGGTCATTTACGAACTGGTGGAATGGGCGGCGGCGGCCCGCTTCGGTGGCGAACTGGGAGTGGCCTATCTTGGCACCCAGGGCGACGTGTGGGACGCCCAGAAGGACATGGCGCTGGCGCTGGCCGGGGCGCTGATAACCCTGACACTCATGGCACCAATGGGCAGGTTACCGGTGAGGCGGTAAACTCTCGACGTTGCAACCGTTCTGGAGACCGCTACCGTGACCACGCCCAAGATCGCGCAGAAGGCCCCCTACCTGGTCGACGTGGAAGAGGGCAAGACTTACTACTGGTGCAGCTGCGGGCTCAGCGCCAAGCAGCCGTTCTGCGACGGCTCCCACAAGGGCAGCGGGCTGTCGCCCATGCCCTACACAGCCGGCAAGACGGGGCAGGTGGCTTTCTGCGGCTGCAAGGCCACGGCCAACCAGCCGCTGTGCGACGGAGCGCATCGCAAGCTCTGATCGACCGGAACAACTGGAAGAAAAATGGTGGCTAGGGAGAGACTCGAACTCTCGACCCCGGGGTTATGAATCCCGTGCTCTAACCAGCTGAGCTACCTAGCCACGCGGTGGGAAGGCACCCTCGGGGAGCGCGGATTCTCCGGCCCGGCCGCCCCCCTGTCAAGGAAAGACGGCCGGCCGGGTGATTCAGACGTTGAACCTGAAATGCATCACGTCGCCCTCGGCGACCACGTATTCCTTGCCCTCCAGACGCAGCTTGCCGGCCTCCTTGGCGCCGGCTTCGCCCTTGCAGGCGACGTAATCATCGTAGGCGACGGTCTCGGCACGGATGAAGCCGCGCTCAAAATCGGTGTGGATGGCGCCGGCCGCCTGGGGCGCCGTGGCCCCGCTGCGAATGGTCCAGGCCCGCACCTCTTTTTCACCGGCCGTGAAGAAGGTGCGCAGACCCAGCAGCCGATAGGCGGCACGGATCACCCGGTTGAGGCCGGGCTCGTCGAGGCCGAGGTCCGCAAGGAACGCGGCGCGATCGCCCTCTTCGAGCTGGGCAATCTCCGCCTCGATGGCTGCGCACACCGGCACCACCTCGGCGCGCTCGCTCGCGGCCAGCGTCCGCACTGCATCGAGGTGGGGATTGCCGGTGAAGCCGTCCTCGCGGACGTTGGCCACGTACATGACCGGCTTGGCCGTCAGCAGCGGCAGCTCGCGTAGTTTCTGCCGCTCGAATTCATCCAGCTCCAGCGCCCGGATCGGCTTGCCCAGGTCGAGGTGGGCACGCAGGCGCTGCAGGGAGTCGCGCCAGCGCAGGGCCTCCTTGTCGTTGGTCTTGGCCGCCCGCTCCGCGCGCGCCAGCGCCTTGTCGACAGAATCGAGGTCGGCGAGCGCCAGCTCGGTGTTGATGATCTCGATATCGGAGACCGGATCGACCCGGCCAGAGACGTGAACCACGTCCTCATCCTCGAAGCAGCGCACCACATGCGCAATCGCATCGGTCTCGCGAATGTTGGCCAGGAACTGGTTGCCGAGGCCCTCGCCCTTGGAGGCGCCGGCCACGAGACCCGCGATGTCGACGAACTCCACGGTGGTGGGCAGGATCTTCTGCGGCTTGACGATGGCCGCCAGCGCATCGAGCCTCGGGTCTGGCACCGGCACCACGCCGACGTTTGGGTCGATGGTGCAGAACGGGTAGTTCTCGGCCGCGATCTGGGCGCGGGTGAGTGCGTTGAACAGGGTGGACTTGCCGACGTTCGGCAGGCCCACGATTCCGCAGCGGATCGGCATGGCAGGAGCTCCTCAGCCCTCGCCCGCCGCTGCCGGCTGGGTATGAAGGCGGTTCATGACCTTGTCTGCGCCCTCGGTGAGCAGGCGCGGAAATTCATTGGCAGCCCGAGCGACGGAATCGAGAATGGCCTCGTGTTCCTCGCGGGGCGCACGCCGCAACACGTAGTCGACCACCTCGTCGCGGTGACCCGGGTGACCGATGCCAAGCCGGAGCCGCCAGAAGTCGGCGCCGAGATGGGTGATCAGGTCACGGAGGCCATTGTGGCCGCCAGCGCCGCCGGCAAGCTTAAGGCGAACCCCACCCACCGGCAGATCCAGTTCGTCGTGCGCCACCAGCACCTCGCCGACCCCCACCTTCAGGTAGTCGCAGAAGCCGCGCACCGGCCCGCCGCTGCGGTTCATGAAGGCCATCGGCTTGATCAGCCAGACCTCGTGTCCGGCGACGGCAATGCGGGCGGTCTCCGCATTCAGCCGACGTTCTACCTTCCACTGGCCGCCATGACGCACGGCCAGTTCATCCACCAGCCAGAAGCCGGCGTTGTGGCGGGTCTGGGCGTACTCCGCTCCAGGGTTGCCGAGACCGACGACGAGGCGAAGGGTAAGACCGGGCATGGGCTGGACAGCCTGCAGCACGGGAGAGCACCCTGCGGGCCAGCCACACTCGGCCGGCCCGCAGGGCGATTCCCGTTACTTCTTGGCCGGGGCAGCCTTGGCCGGAGCCGCAGCCGGAGCCGCCGCAGCAGCGGCGGGCGCGGCCGCAGTCGCCGCCGCAGCAGGCGCCGCTTCCTCGGCTGCCCGCGGGGCGTGAATGGAGACCACGCCAGCGTCGTTGCCGTGGAGCAGATCGGTGATCTGGACTCCCTCGGGCAGCTTCAGCTCCGAGAGGTGGACGATCTGGCCGATCTGCAATTCCTGAAGGTCGACCTCGATGTACTCCGGGAGGTCCTTCGGCAGGCAGGAGACCTCGACGTCGCTGCGCAGGTGGGAGACCACGCCGCTCTGCGTCTTGACGCCAATCGAGGTGGCCTCGTTGACGAAATGCAGCGGAATCCGCATGCGGATCGGCTCGTTGTCCAGCACCCGCTGGAAGTCGATGTGCACCACCTGGTTCTTGTACGGATGGCGCTGCAGGTCCTTCAGCACCGCCGGCTGCTTCTGGCCACCGACATCGAGGCTCAGGATGGTGGTGTAGAAGCGCTCGTTGTCGAGCATCAGCATCAGCCTGGTGTGATCAAGGGACAGCGAGCGCGCCTCCTGGTGACCACCGTAAAGGATCGCCGGGACCCTGCCGGAACGACGCAGGCGGCGGCTCGCACCCTTGCCCTGGTCGTTTCGGGACTCGGCGACGAGTTCGAAAGACGTCTTCATGTTTACACTCCTAGTTAAAAAGGCGTCCGCCCCGCGACCAGGGTACGTACGCCAGCCCAAGGCGACCGGAACCCTCCGGCCGCCAAATCCAATCAGTCCACGTACAGCGAGCTGACCGATTCCTCGTCGCGGATGCGACGCATGGTCTCGGCCAGCAGCCCGGCCACCGACAGCACCCTGATGCGGTCACACTTGCGTGCGTCGCCGCGCAGGGGGATGGTGTCGGTCACCACCAGTTCGTCGAGGGCAGAGTCGCTGATCCGCTCGATCGCCGGACCGGACAGCACCGCATGGGTGATGTAGGCCAGCACGCGCTCCGCACCCCGATCCTTCAGCGCCTTCGCCGCCAGGCACAAGGTGCCGGCGGTATCCACCAGGTCGTCGACCAGCACGCAGGCGCGGCCCTCGACGTCGCCGATGATGTTCATCACCTCGGCGACATTCGCCCGCGGCCGGCGCTTGTCGATGATCGCCAGGTCGGCGTCGTCGAGGCGCCGCGCCAAGGCCCGCGCCCGCACCACGCCGCCCACGTCCGGCGACACCACCACCATCTTCTTGCCCCGCTGCTTCCAGGCATCGCCCAGCAGCACCGGTGAGGCATACACGTTGTCCACGGGGATATCGAAAAACCCCTGGATCTGGTCGGCGTGCAGGTCGACCGTCAGCACCCGATCCACCCCCGACCCCTTGATCATGTTGGCCACCAGCTTGGCGGTGATCGGCACCCGGGTGGCGCGCGGGCGCCGATCCTGCCGGGCGTACCCGAAGTACGGTATCACCGCGGTGATCCGCCCCGCCGAGGCCCGCCGGCAGGCATCCGCCATGACCAGCAGTTCCATCAGGTGGTCGTTGGCCGGCGGCGAGGTCGGCTGGACGATGAACACGTCGCGCCCGCGCACGTTCTCGATCAACTCCACCTGCGTCTCGCCGTCGCTGAAGCGGCCGACCACGGCCCGCCCCAGCGGCTGCATCAGGTGCCGGGCGATGTCCTGCGCCAGGGCAGGGTTCGCGTTACCCGAGAACACCGCCATCGTGGTGTGGTCCACCGCACCCTCCTCGTCGTCTGGCTCACCAACTGGCTGGGGTGGAAGGATTCGAACCTTCGCATGGCGGGATCAAAACCCGCTGCCTTACCACTTGGCTACACCCCAAGAATTCCATCCGCCAAAGCGCGCTCGCGCAGCGGCGACTCGTTCAGACCGCGAACCGCGAAGCCCCGCCAGCCTTCCGGCAGGCCGGCCACGGCCGCTTGTGCCTCCCGCTGCCCCGCGAGGGCCGCGAACACGCAGGACCCGGTGCCACTCATGCGCGCCTGCCCATGCCGACCCAGCCACAGGAACGCCGCGGAGACCTCCGGGTAGCGGGCGACCACCACCGGTTCGCAGTCGTTGCGGGCGCCCTGCTCCAGTAAACCGCGAATTGTGATCCGGGGGGAATTTCGTGTCAATTCAGGGGCCTGAAATACTTCGGCGGTCGGCACCGCCACCCCTGGCCAGATCACCGCGTACCAGGCCTCCGGCAACTGCACCGGCTGCAGCGCCTCGCCCACCCCCTCCCCCCAGGCCGTGTGGCCGCGCACGAACAGCGGCACGTCCGCCCCCAGTTCGAGCCCAAGCCCCGCCAGTACATCCTCGCCGAGCCCCAGGCCCCACAGCCGGTCAAG
Organism: Gammaproteobacteria bacterium; assembly: GCA_030831085.1. GTDB lineage: Bacteria > Pseudomonadota > Gammaproteobacteria > Steroidobacterales > Steroidobacteraceae > SG8-30. The sequence goes on along the minus strand of JAURLT010000002.1, from coordinate 66,308 downwards.
GGCCACCAGCACCGTGGCGGCATCGGAACTGCCCCCGCCCAGTCCACCCCCGGCCGGGATGGTCTTGCGCAGGCGGATGTCGACGCCCAAACGACAGCCGGCCCGATCGGCGAGCAGGCGGGCTGCCCGGACCACGAGATCCTCCTCCGGCGGCAACCATTCGGGGCCCTCGATCCGGCGGATCACCCCGTCCCGGCGTGGCTCGAATTCCAGCCAGTCCAGCAGGTCGATCAAGCGGAAGCAGGTCTGCAGCAGGTGATAGCCATCGCTGCGCCGCCCGACAACGTGCAGGAACAGGTTCAGCTTGGCTGGCGCAGGCCAGGCCGTGGCACTCACGGGCCGGGCTCCCAACGGCTCACCACCAGCCTGAGCTCTCCGCCGGGTCCCGCCAATTTCAGGCGCATCGGCAGCGATTCACCGGCCCAGGGCTCGAAGCGCTCGGCCGTCACCCCCCAGCCGGCCTGCCTGAAGGCGACCCCAGCCGGGAAATCGTCAGCGACGGATTCCAGCCCCGGGGCCGGGCGGCCCATCAGCCACCAGCGCAGGTGCTCCAGGGGCACCGGGCCGCCCACGCTCTGCTCCAACCACTGGCGCGCAGCCTCGCCCTCGAGCCGCCCACCGCGGGCATCCTCGAGCGCCAGCCCCTGCCGATCAAGGGTGGCCCGAACGCCGCCGGTGCCGAACGGTCCGGACAGCTCGAGCACGCTGGACTCGCCGGTCTGCCGCCAGCGAAACGCCGCGGTGGCGGCCTCTCCGCCGTAACGAATGGCAAGACGGCCATTGAGGCCCCAGGAACCGACGTCAAACACGCCCGGAGCCGGCGTGGGCAGGCTGGCACAGGCAGAGAGCAACCCGCAGGCCAGCATGACGGCCAGCTGCTGACGCACGACCGTCAGCGCTCCAGCCGGTCCCGGGTCTTCATCAGGGCTTGGTGGCCGGGCGACTGGGCCAGTGCTTCATCCCACAGCGTGCGGGCCTCTCCGCGCCGAGCGGTGGCCCAGTACAGCTCGCCAAGATGGGCGGCCACTTCAGGATCGCGAGACCGCTGCCAGGCGCGGGTCAGCCAACCCTCGGCTTCTGCCAGTTGGCCCAATCGGTAGAGCGACCAGCCCACGGAGTCCATGATGGCGTAGCTGTCGGGCTTGATCTCGATGGCGGCGGTGACCAGCCGGTACCCCTCCGTCAGTGAACGCTTGCGATCGACCAGCGTGTAGCCCAGTGAATTCAGGACCGTGGCATCCGCGGGCCGGCGCGTCAGCAGGTCGCGCATCAGCCCGATGGCTGCATCCACCTCGCCGAGCTGCTCGCGCAGGAAGGCCTCGGCCAGCTGCAGGTCGTCATCGTCGGGAAACAGTTGCCGCAGGCGCTGCACCAGGGCCACCGCTCCTTGGCCGTCCCCGGCTTCGGCCAGCTGGCCGGCACGGCCCAGCACCAGGTCGCGGGTCAGCCCGGGGTCCGCATGCAGCACGTCCGCCAGTTGCAGATCCGCGCGCTCCTTCAGCCCGGCTTCGGCCATCAGCTCGGCCGCCCGCAGTTGGGACGATAGGGCCCGCGGCCCCGTTTGCACGCCCTCGAGCAGGCGGATCGCGGTCATGGCCTCGCCCTGCTCGGCGGCGATGAGGCCCAGGTAGGCACGGGCCGACAGGTTGCCTCGGGAGACCTTGGCCAGCTCCCCGAAGTAGCGGGTGGCCGCCTCGAAGTCACGCGCCTGGAAGGCGAGGATGCCGAGTCCCTCCAGCGCCGCCTGCGCAGTGGCGTGCTGCAGGCGCAGGTCTTCGAAGGCCAGCTGCGCCTCAGGGCGCCGGCCGGCCTCCACCAGCATCCAGGCACGATTGAGCTGAGCCAGGCGGTCGTCGCCGGAGTCGAGCCGGTCGGAGAGTTCAAGGGCTTCCTCGACCTGCCCAGCGGTCATCAGCGCCCTGACCTCGGCGAGCTGCGCCAAACGCCAGTCCGGACGGAGCGCCAGCGCCTGCCGCACCGCGCCGAGCGCCCGCTCACCGTGCTCCGCCCGCTGCCACAGGACGCTCCGCGCCAGCCAGGCCTCCGGCAGCTCGAGGTCTGCCCCCGCGAGGGCATCCATCACGCGCGCGGCACCCGAATCGTTGCGCTCCTCGAGCAGGATGGATTGCAAGGACTCATAACCAGCGGCGCGACTGTCGAAGCTGGAATCGAGTACTGCGCTGAAGACGGCTGCCGCCTCGCCATCGCGATGGGTACGCAACAGGGTCAGGGCCAGGAACCGGCGCGCCTCTTCCCGTTCGGGTTCCAGCTGCAGCCAGCGCCGGGCCGCCGCCTCGGCAGCGCGGTGATGCCCACCCGCAAACGCATAACGGGTGGCCTGCTCGGCATCCGCAGGCTCGCCCGAGCCCTGCGCCGCGCAGGCCCAGCCGCGGGCTGCCACCGCCCAGTCGCCGCGCGCTTCGGCCAGCGCGGCTCGGCCTGCCTCGTCGGCCGGCTGCCCGCATCCCACCAGCAGGTCGGCGCAGGCGAGGCCCGGCGTCGCCAGGATCAGCAGCAGCGAGGTCGCGAGACAACGGGGAGCGTGCATAGTCACACTATATCGCAGGCCGGGCGACTGGCCGCTTGCGCTTGTGCAGGCCCCGGGCATCCCGGACAATCTGCCGGGGTCTGAACACAATGCCATGTCCATCGTCGTCCTCGGATTGAATCACCGCACCGCACCCGTGGAGGTGCGCGAGCGGGTGGTGTTCGACGCGCCCGGCCTGCCGGCCGCGCTGCACAACCTGTGTGCCCTGCCCGGCATGCAGGAAGGCCTGATCGTCTCCACCTGCAACCGCACTGAGGTCTGGGGCATCCTGGAAGGCGACACGCTACCCATGACCGATTGGCTGGGGGGCTATCACGGCCAGGCGCTCGACCTCTCCGGCTACGTCTACCATCACCTCGACGCCGAGGCCATCCGTCACCTGTTCCGGGTAGCCGCCGGACTGGACTCGCTGGTCCTGGGGGAACCACAGATCCTCGGCCAGTTGAAAGATGCCTATCGGGCAGCCCAGGAGGTGGGCACTGCGGGGCCCCTGCTCAACCGCCTGTTCCAGGCCGGTTTCGGCGTGGCCAAGCGGATTCGCACCGAGACCCGGATCGGGGCCAACGTGGTGTCGGTGGCCTCGGCCGGCGTACAGCTGGCGCGGCGCATCTTCGCCGGTTTCGAGGACCGGACCGCGCTGCTGGTGGGCGCGGGCGAAATGATAGAGCTGACCGCTCGCCACCTGCAGGGTGCCGGCCTGCGTCGGATGATCATCGCCAATCGCAGCGTGGAGCGAGCTGAGGGGCTGGCCCGCGAGTTCAAGGCCTCGGCGATCTCGCTCGATGCCCTCGACGTGCACCTGCCCGCCGCTGACATCGTGATCAGCTCGACCGCCAGCCCGACCCCGGTGGTGACCCTGGCCGCGGTGCGCGCGGCCCTGGCCGCCCGTCGCCGACGCCCCATGTTCATGCTCGACATCGCAGTGCCGCGGGACATCGAGCCGGCCGTCGCGAAACTCGAGGACGTGTACCTCTATACGGTGGACGACCTGCGGCAGGTGGTGGAGGACAACCTGCGCTCGCGTGAGTCCGAAGCGGCCGAGGCGACCCAACTGATCGACAGCGAGGTCGAACGCTTCACGGGAGCGCTTCGCACCCTGGACGCCGCTCCGGTGATCCGCGACCTGCGCAGCCAGGCCGATGAGACCAAGGCCCAGACGCTGGAGCAGGCGAGGCGCATGCTGGCCGCCGGGAAGCAGGAAGAAGCACTGGAGTTCCTGGCCAACACGCTGACCAACCGCCTGCTGCATTCGCCCTCGCGCTCGCTGCGCCTCGCGGCCGAACGGGGCGATGCCGCCCTGGTCGAGGCGGCCCTGCGCATCTTTGAACTCGAATGAGGGACGCCATCAGGCAACGCCTCGAACAGGCCATCGACCGGGCGGACGAACTGTCCCGGCTGCTGGCCCAGCCCGAGGTCCTGGCGCGGACCGACCAGTTCCGCGAGCTCTCGGTTGAATACGCCCGTGTCGAGCCGCTGGCCAGCGCCTTTCGCGGGTGGTTGCAGCTGGAGCAGGAACTGCGCTCGGCGCGGGACATGGCCACCGACCCGGACCCGGAAGTGCGGGAAATGGCTGGCCAGGAAACCGTGGCACTGGAGGCCAGACTGGCTCGCGGCGAGGCCGACCTGCTGCTGGCGCTGGTGCCCGTGGACCCACTGGACGAGGCCAACGTGTTCCTGGAAATCCGTGCCGCGGCAGGCGGCGACGAGGCGGCCATTTTCGCCGGTGACCTGTTCCGCATGTACTCCCGCTACGCCGAGTCCCGGGGCTGGCAGGTGGAGGTGCTCTCGGAAAACCGTGGTGAGCACGGCGGGTATCGCGAGATCATCAGCCGGGTGGCAGGCAAGGGCGTCTACGCGAGGCTCAAGTTCGAATCAGGCACCCACCGCGTGCAGCGCGTGCCGGCCACGGAAGCACAGGGCCGCATCCACACCTCGACCTGCACGGTAGCCATCCTGCCAGAAGCGGAGGAAGTGGCGGCCGTGGAGATCAACCCCGCCGACCTGCGCATAGACACCTACCGTTCCTCTGGTGCCGGTGGTCAGCACGTCAACAAGACCGACTCCGCCGTGCGCGTCACCCACCTGCCAACCGGCATTGTGGTGGAGTGTCAGGAAGAGCGCTCGCAGCACAAGAACCGCTCCCGCGCCATGGCCCTGCTGCGTGCACGGCTGCTGGGCGCGGAGCGGGAGCGTCAGCAGCAGCAAACGGCCGCCACCCGTCGCCTGCAGGTCGGCACCGGCGACCGCTCCGAACGCATCCGAACCTATAACTTTCCGCAGGGCCGGATCACCGATCATCGAATCGAGCTGACGCTCTACCGGGTGGAGGACGTGATCAACGGCAGCCTCGACCTGGTGGTCGACCCGCTGGCCAGTGAGTACCGCTCCGAACAGCTCGCCGAGATCGCCTGAACCGTGCCGCCGGACGCAGACGGCAAGGTGCAGGGATTACTGGCAGCCGCCGGCGCGGCGCTGCGCCCGGCCTCGGACAGCCCGGACCTCGATGCCGAGCTGCTGCTGGCTCAGGTGCTCGGGCGCACCCGTGCCTGGCTCAAGGCGCACGGCGAGCACGCAGTGAACGCGTCCGAGGCCTCGCGCTATGCCGGCCTGCTTTCTCGGCGCATGGCGGGCGAACCGGTGGCCTACCTGCTCGGGCACCGGGGCTTCCTGCACCTCGAACTAGAGGTCGGACCGGGCGTGCTGGTGCCGCGGCCGGAAACCGAGCTGCTGGTCGAGACGGCCCTTGAATTGGTGCGAGCCCGGCCGGCACCGCTGCTGCTGGACCTGGGCACCGGTAGCGGGGCAGTGGTTCTCGCCCTCGCCCAGGCCCGGCCGGATGCGCGGATCACCGGCGTGGAGGCCAGCGCCAGCGCGCTAAGCTACACGCGCAGGAACGCGGCACGCCTCGCCCTCGCGGACCTCGAGTTGCTGGAAGGCAGCTGGTACGAGCCGCTGCCCGGCCGCCGCTTTCATTGCATCGTCTCCAATCCACCCTACCTGGCAACTGATGATCCCCACCTGGCGAAGCTCGCCCACGAGCCGCGGACCGCGCTGGTAGCAGGCCCGCTCGGCACCGAAGCGCTGGCCGAGATCATCAGCCGCGCACCCGATCACCTGCTGCCAGGAGGCTGCTTGGCCGTGGAGCATGGTTACCGGCAGGGCGCTGAAGTGCGCCGGCTGATGCAAGAGTCCGGGCTCACGGCCATCCACACCCAACGCGACCTCGCCGGCCATGAACGGGTGACGCACGGGGAGTACACTAACGACCCCTCCAGTGCCCAGGAACCGTCATGATCAAGTTTGCAACCTCCCTCGGCGATTTCACCATCGAGCTCGACGCCGCCAAGGCGCCCGTCACCTGCGAGAACTTTCTCGCCTATGTCGATGCCGGCCATTTCGATGGCACGGTCTTTCATCGCGTCATCCCCGGGTTCATGATCCAGGGCGGCGGCATGACCGAGGACATGGACCAGAAGCCCACCCGCAAGCCCATCGAGAATGAGGCCACCAACGGCCTCAAGAACCTGCGCGGAACACTCTCCATGGCCCGCACCAACGACATCAACAGCGCCACCTCGCAGTTCTTCGTCAACCTGGTGGACAACGCCTTTCTGGACCACCAGGGGCCGCGCAACTACGGCTATGCCGTGTTCGGCCGGGTGGTCGAGGGCATGGACGTCATCGACGCCATTGCGGCGGTCAAGACCGGCCGCCGACGCGGCCATGACGACGTACCGCTCGAGCCGGTCATCGTGCGCTCGGCCACGCGGGTCAGCGCCTGAGGCATCGCCGCCCTCCCCGTCGCCGGCCCGCCCGCGGACTCGCGCGGTGGGCCCGTCGGCGCCTGCAGCGGATGGGCTGGGTTGCGCGGATCGGATTCGGCGCGCTGCTGCTCGTCGCGGCCAGCGCATTGCCCGTGCTGCTGGCCCGCTGGATCCCGGTGCCGGTCACCAGCTTCATGGTTCGCGATCGGCTCGAGGCGTGGTCGAGCGACGAAGCGGGCTATCGCTTCCGTCATGACTGGGTAGCCTGGGAGTCGATCTCTCCGGAAGCTGCCCTTGCCGTGGTGGCCGCCGAGGACCAGAAATTCGCGGAGCACCACGGCTTCGACCTGGAATCCATCCGCCAGGCCATGAAGGCCGCCGAGGGCGGCACCCGGCTGCGGGGCGCCAGCACCATCACCCAGCAGCTCGCCAAGAACCTGTTCCTGTGGCCGGGACGCAGCTGGGTCCGCAAGGGCCTGGAGGCCTGGTACACCGTGCTGCTCGAGGCCCTCTGGAGCAAGCAGCGGATTCTTGAGGTCTACCTGAACAGCGTGGAATTCGGGCGCGGGGTCTGGGGCATCGAGGCAGCCAGTCAGCACTTCTTCGGCAAGCCCGCCACCCGGCTGACGCGACAGGAAGCGGCGCTCCTCGCTGCCGCGTTACCTAACCCGCTGAAGTTACGCGTCGACCGCCCGGGGCCCTGGTTGCGCCAGCGCCAGGCCTGGGTGGTCTCGCAGGTGGGCGCACTCGGCGGACGCGCCCACCTGCGGGTGATCGAAGAGGCAAGCTGATTCCGGGCGGTTCAGGCTGCCTCACCCGCAGGCTCATACCCCAGGCTTGGCGCCAGCCAGCGCTCAGCCTCGGCCAGGCTGACACCCTTCCGGGCCGCGTAGTCCCGGACCTGATCCAGACCCACTTGCCCCACCGCAAAATAACGGGCCTCTGGATGAGCAAAATACCAGCCACTCACCGAGGCCGTGGGGTACATGGCGAAGGACTCGGTCAGGCGGATCCCGGTGGACCTCTCGGCATCCAGCAGTTGCCACAGGGTGGCCTTCTCGGTGTGATCCGGACAGGCCGGGTAGCCGGGAGCCGGCCTGATGCCGCGATAGGCCTCGCGGATGAGGGACTCGTTGTCGAGCCGTTCGTCCGGCGCATAGCCCCACAGTTCTCGGCGCACCCGCTCGTGCAGTGCTTCGGCGGCGGCTTCGGCCAGCCGGTCTGCAAGCGCTTTCAGCAGGATAGCCGAATAGTCGTCGCCGGCCGCCTCGAAGCGCGCCACGTGCTCCTCGATGCCGATGCCCGCGGTGACGGCAAAGGCGCCCAGGTAATCCGCGGTGCCGCTGGCGCGGGGGGCCACGAAATCAGCGAGGCAGGACTGCGGCTGGCCGGGCGGCTTGGTCTTCTGCTGTCGCAGGTGGTGCAGCCTTGCGAGCACCTCCTCGCGGTCGGCTCCGGCGTAGAGTTCGATGTCGTCATCGACTGAGGCTGCGGGGAAGAAACCGACCACCGCCCGGGCCCGCAGCCAACGCTCCCGGACCACCTGCTCCAGCATGCGCTGGCCGTCCTCCCACAACTGGCGCGCGGCTGGACCCTTTACCGGATCCTCAAGCACGGCCGGGAAGGTGCCGGAAAACTCCCAGGCGTTGAAGAAAGGCATCCAGTCGATGTAGCGCACGAGATCGCGCAGCGGCAGATCCTCGAGTACGCGGGTCCCGAAGAAACGCGGCACCGGCGCACGATAGGCCTGCCAGTCCAGCGAGGCTGCGCGCGCGCGGGCCTCGGCGAGCGACAGCGCCGGGCCCTTGACCCGCTTGCCGGCGTGTTGCTCCCGACGCTTGCGGTGCTCCGCCTGCAACTTCTCCTCGTAGGCCGCACGACCGGCTGGCGAAGCCAGGGTCTGGCATACGCCCACGGATCGGGACGCGTCCTTCACGTAGACCACGGCATGGGCGTATTCCGGGGCGATCTTCACCGAGGTGTGGGCCGGCGAAGTGGTGGCGCCGCCGATCAGCAGCGGCACCTCAAAGCCCTGCCGCTGCATCTCGCGCGCCACGTGGACCATCTCGTCGAGCGACGGCGTGATGAGTCCGGACAAGCCGACCATGTCGGCGTTCTCGCGGCGGGCGGCTTCCAGGATCTTCTCGGCCGGCACCATCACTCCGAGGTCCACGACCTCGAAGTTGTTACACTGCAGGACCACACCCACGATGTTCTTGCCAATGTCGTGCACGTCGCCCTTGACGGTGGCCAGCACGATGCGGCCGTTGCTGCGCCGCACGGCACCCTGCTCCTGCTCGATGTGCGGAACCAGGAAGGCCACCGCCTTTTTCATCACGCGGGCCGACTTCACCACCTGCGGCAGGAACATCTTGCCCGCTCCGAACAGGTCGCCGACCACGTTCATGCCGTCCATCAGGGGCCCCTCGATGACCTCGAGCGGTCGGGCCGCCGCGAGGCGCGCCTCCTCCACGTCGGTTTCGACGTATTCGTCGATGCCCTTGACCAGCGCATGCTCCAGGCGCTTGGCCACCGGCCAGTCGCGCCAGGCGAGGTCCTCCACCGGTCGACGCCCGCCCTCGCCCTTGTAGCGGCCCGCCGCCTCGATGAGCCTTTCGGTGGCATCGGGGCGGCGGTTGAGGATGACGTCCTCGACCCGCTCGCGCAGGTCGGCATCGATGTCCTCGTAAATAGCCAGCTGTCCGGCGTTGACGATCGCCATGTCGAGTCCCGCCTGGATGGCGTGATACAGGAACACCGAGTGCATGGCCTCGCGCACCGGGTCATTGCCACGGAACGAGAAAGAGACGTTGGACAGGCCGCCGCTGGTCAGCGCACCCGGGCAGCGCCGCTTGATCTCGCGCACGGCCTCGATGAAGTCCACCGCATAGTTATCGTGTTCATCGATGCCGGTGGCCACCGCGAAGATGTTCGGGTCGAAGATGATGTCCTCGGCCGGGAATCCGGCCTCGGTGGTGAGCAGGCGGAAGGCCCGCTCGCAGATCTCCACCTTGCGCTGGACGCTATCGGCCTGACCGGCCTCGTCGAAGGCCATGACCACCACCGCCGCGCCATACCGTCGCACCTTGCGCGCCTGCTCGAGGAAAGGCCCCTCCCCTTCCTTGAGTGAGATCGAGTTGACGACTGGTTTGCCCTGTACGCACTTCAGGCCCGCTTCGATCACCGTCCACTTGGAGGAGTCGATCATGAAGGGTACGCGGGAGATATCCGGCTCGGCGGCAGCGAGGTTCAGGAAACGGACCATGGCCGCCTCGGAATCGAGCATGCCTTCGTCCATGTTGATGTCGATGAGCTGGGCACCGTTGGCCACCTGCTGGCGGGCGATGTCTAGCGCCGTGGCGTAATCGCCGGCCTCGATCAACTTGCGGAAACGGGCGGAACCGGTGACGTTGGTACGCTCGCCCACGTTGACGAAGCGGATCTCCGGCCCGATGTTCAGCGGCTCGAGCCCGGACAGCCGGCAGCGTGAGGGCACAGCAGGCAGCTGGCGGGGCGGCAGCCCCCGGACGGCGCTGGCCATGGCGGCGATGTGTTCAGGCGTGGTGCCACAGCAGCCGCCCACCACGTTGACGAACCCGGCCTCGGCCCAGTCGCGAATGAAGCCGGCCGTGTCGGCGGCTTCCTCGTCGTATTCGCCGAAGGCATTGGGCAAGCCGGCATTGGGATAGGCGCAGACGTGGGTGTCCGCGAGCCTGGCCAGCTCCTGCACGTAGGGACGCAACTGCCGCCCGCCCAGCGCGCAGTTGAAACCGATGGTGTCCGGCCTGGCGTGGCGCACCGAGTTCCAGAAGGCCTCGGCGGTCTGCCCGGAAAGGGTACGGCCGGACGCGTCGGTTATGGTGCCGGAAACCATCAGCGGCAGGTCGAGGCCGAGCTCGTCCAGCACCTCGCGTACCGCGTACAGTGCAGCCTTGGCGTTCAGGGTATCGAAGACAGTCTCGACCAGGAGCAGGTCCACCCCGCCGGCGATCAGGGCGCGGGTGGCCTCGGCATAGGTGGCTCGCAGCCGCTCGAAGTCGATGTTGCGGTGGCCAGGATCGTTGACGTCCGGCGACAGCGAAGCCGTGCGGTTGGTCGGCCCCAAGGCACCGGCCACGAAGCAGCGCCGGCCGTGAGTCGCCTCGAAGTCATCCGCCACCTGCCTGGCCAGCACTGCGGCTGCGTGGTTCAACTCCGCAACCAGCGCCTCGAGTCCGTAGTCGGCCAGCGAGGGCTCATTGGCGTTAAAGGTATTGGTCTCGATGATGTCGGCACCCGCTTCCAGGTACTGACGGTGGATGTCGGCGATGACCGCCGGGCGAGTCAGGGTGAGCAGGTCGTTGGCGCCCTTGAGGTCGCGTGACCAGTCGGCAAACCGCTCGCCGCGATAGTCGGCCTCCTGCAGACGGTGACGCTGGATCATGGTACCCATCGCGCCGTCGAGCACCAGGATGCGCTCACCGAGCGCCTGTCGGAAGGCCGTCGCCCGGGCCGCTGCTGTGTTCACGTCCGTGTGCCCGCGGCAGCGGCGCGCCGACCCAGCGCATGGCAGATCGCGTAGGTCAGTTCGGCGCGGTTGAGCGTGTAGAAGTGGAATTCGTCGACGCCCTCACGGCGCAACCTGGCCACCTGCTCGATGGCCACCGAGGCGGCAATCAGGCGCCGGGTCTCGGCGTCATCGTCGAGGCCCTCGAAACGCTCGCGCAGCCACTCGGGCACCGAGGCGCCGCAACGCGCGGCGAAGCGGGCCAGCTGGGGGAAGCGCGTGATCGGCAGGATGCCCGGAACTATGGGCAGGGTCACGCCCGCTGCCACGCAGGCCTCCCGGAAACGCAGGTAAGTCGAGGTCGAGAAAAAGAACTGGGTAATGGCCCGGGTCGCGCCGGCGTCCTGCTTACGCTTGAGGACCTCTATGTCGAAGGCAGGGTTGGCCGCTTCTGGGTGTGTTTCGGGGTAGGCAGCGACCGACACCTCGAAATCCGCCACTTGCCGGAGCCCCGCCACCAGATCGGCCGCGTAGGCGAAGCCACCCGGATGGGGCCGGTACCCGTCGCTGCCTGCCGGGGGATCGCCGCGCAAGGCCACGATATGGCGCACGCCCTCGTCCCAGTAGCGGCGGGCGATGTCGAGCACCTCGCCGCGTTCGGCGCCGACGCAGGTCAGGTGGGGCGCCGCAGTGAGTCCAGTTTCGCGCTGGATGCGGGTCACCACTTCGTGGGTGCGCTCGCGGGTGGACCCATCGGCCCCGTAGGTCACCGACACGAACCTTGGCGCCAGCGGGGCGAGTCGCTGCAGCGACGACCACAGCAAATCGGCCATGGCGGCGTCGCCCGGTGGGAAAAACTCGAAGGAAACTTCGACCGGCGGTCTGGCTGGCGCGTCCATGCCCGGAGTGTACCTCAGTGGGGACCAGCTCCCTGCGACGTGGCCGGCGTGTCGGCCATGACCCGCCCGACGTCCACCGCATCGAAGGTCCAGGCCCGGTTGCAGAACTCGCAGCGCACCTCTACCCGACCCTGTTCTGCCAGCACCGCCTCCACCTCTGCGGCGCCGAGGGACTGCAGGATGCCCTCTACTCGCTCACGCGAGCAGGCGCACTGGAAGAAGACCGGTTCGCCCTCGAACAGGCGCAGGTCGTCCTCGTTGAAAAGCCGGTGGAGAATGACCTCGCAGGGCTGGTGCAGGAGCTCCTCCGCGGTCAGCGTGGCCAGCAGCAGGCCAAGGCGCTCCCAGGCCTCGGCCGTGGGCTCCTCACCCTCCTCGCCCGCCGGAATCCTCTGTAGCAGCAGCCCGGCCGCTCGGTTCTGGGTCGCCGCCAGCATCAGTCGGCTCGGTAGCTGCTCGGAGCGCTCAAAGTAGGCCTCCAGGCACCCTGCAAGCCGTTCCTGTTCCATGGGCACAACGCCCTGGTAACGCTGATCGCGGTCCGGGTTTTCGATGGTCATCGAGAGCTGCCCACCGCCGGTTAGCACGGCCAGCGGCGCTGCTTCGGGGCAAGCGCCAGCCAGTCGGGCCACGCCGCGAACGGCGCGGGCATGGGTGCATTCGGCAAGCAGCAGTCGCAGCGGCCCCGGGCCCTGACACTGCAACAACAGACGGCCCTCGAACTTCAGGGTGCCGGCCATCAGGACACTCGCCGCCATGGCCTCACCCAGGGTGTGGACCACCAGCGAAGGATACTCCTGATGTTCGATGATGGCGCGCCAGCTCGCGTCCAGCCTGACGAACTGGCCGCGAACCGGCAGATCCTCGAACAGGAAACGCCGAAGCTGGTCGTTGTCGCCCACGCTTAACCGGCCAGCAGGTGCTTGAGCAGCTCGTTGACCTGCCCTGGATTGGCCTTGCCACCCGTCGCCTTCATGACCTGGCCGACGAAGAAGCCGAACAGCTTGTCTTTACCGCTGCGATAGTCGGCCAGCTGGCCAGGGTTATCCTCCATCACCTTGCGGATGACGGTCTCGATCGCCGCCGTGTCGGTGATCTGCCGGAGGCCCTTCGCCTCGATGACAGCATCGGCATCAGAGCCCTCGTCCCACATCGTCTCCAGCACCTCCTTGGCCAGCTTGCCCGAGAGCGTGCCGTCGACGATGCGCGCGATGAGGCCGGCCAGACGCTGCGTGCTCACTCGCGACATCTGGATGTCGAGGCCGTCACGATTAAGCAGCGCGGAGAGGTCGCCCATGACCCAGTTGGCGACCAGCTTGGGCTGCCCACCGACCAGCCCGATCACCGCTTCGTAGTAGTCGGCCAACTCGCGACTGGCGGACAGGACTCCGGCATCGTAAGCGGGCAGGCCGTGTTCGGTCACCAGGCGTTCCGCCTTGGCGTCCGGCAACTCCGGAAGCGTGGCCCGCAGGGACTCGATCCAGCCGGCGTCCAGCACCAGCGGCAGCAGGTCGGGGTCCGGGAAGTAGCGATAGTCGTTGGCCTCTTCCTTGGAGCGCATCGAGCGGGTTTCGTCCTTGCCGGGATCGTAGAGCCGCGTTTCCTGCACGATGGACCCGCCACCCTCCAGCACGTCGATCTGGCGGGCCACCTCGTGGTTGATGGCCTTTTCGACGAAGCGGAAGGAGTTGAGATTCTTGATCTCGCAGCGGGTGCCAAACTCCCGTCGGCCGAGACGCCGGATCGAGACATTGGCATCGCAGCGAAACGAGCCTTCCTGCATATTGCCGTCGCAGATCTCGAGGTAGCGCACCAGGGTGTGGATCTTTTTCATGTAGGCGATCGCCTCGCGGGCCGAGCGCAGGTCCGGCTCCGAGACGATTTCCAGCAGCGGGGTGCCCGCACGGTTGAGGTCGATACCGGACTGGCCGGGCAACTCCTCGTGCAGTGACTTGCCAGCGTCTTCCTCCAGGTGCGCCCGGGTCACCCCGATGACCTTGGTGCTGCCGTCGTCGAGGACGATGTCCACCCTGCCGTCCTGCACGATCGGCAGTTCGTACTGGCTGATCTGGTAGCCCTTGGGCAAGTCCGGATAAAAGTAGTTCTTGCGCGCGAACACCGAGCGGTGAGCCACGGTGGCGCCGATCGCCAGGCCAAAGCGCGCCGCCATGCGCACGGCCTCGGCGTTCAGCACCGGCAACACGCCCGGGTAACCCAGGTCGACCAGGTTGGCCTGGACGTTGGGCGCCGCCCCGAAGGCGGTCGAGGAGCCTGAAAAAATCTTGCTGCGGGTGGCCAGCTGGGCATGGATCTCCAGCCCGATCACCACTTCCCATTCGTTGCTCAAGCCATGCCCTCCTCAGGCCCAGGCCGGCGGCAGGCGCCGGTGCCAATCGGTCTCGCGCTGATAGGCGTGGGTGGCCGACAGCAGGCGCGACTCCGAGAACTGCGGGCCGATCAACTGAAAGCCGACCGGCAGGCCATCCACCAGGCCACAGGGCGCAGACAGGGCGGGCAGGCCGGCCAGGTTGGCACCGATGGTGTAGATGTCGTTCAGGTACATGGTGACCGGGTCGTCGACCTTCTCGCCGATCCCGAAGGCGGGAGTGGGCGCGGTGGGGCCGAACAACAGGTCGACGCTCTCGAAGGCCCGTTGGAAATCAGCGGCGATCAGGCTGCGCACCTTCTGCGCCTTCAGGTAGTAGGCGTCGTAGTAACCGGCCGAAAGCACGTAGGTGCCGGTCATGATCCGCCGCTTGACCTCGTCGCCAAAGCCCTCGCCGCGCGAGCGAGTGTAGAGGTCGTAGAGGTCACGCGGCGACTCGCAGCGATAGCCAAAACGGATGCCGTCGAAGCGCGACAGGTTCGAGGAGCACTCTGCCGGAGCCACTACGTAGTAAGTGGGCACCGACAGCGGCAGGGCCGGCAGGCTCACCTCGACCACCTCGGCGCCCAGGCGCTTGAATTGGTCGAGCGCGCCAGTGACTGCCGCAGCGGTGCCTGCCTCGAGCCCCTCACCGAAAAACTCGCGGATCACGCCCACGCGCAGGCCGGCCAGTGGCGCCTCCAGACCCGCGTGGTAATCCGGGACCGGCTGTTCGACCGAAGTGGAGTCGCGCGGATCGAAGCCGGACATCGCGGACAGCAACAGGGCTGCATCCTCGGCAGAGCGGGCCAGCACGCCGGCCTGATCGAGGCTGGAGGCGAAGGCGATCATGCCGTAGCGCGACACCCGCCCGTAGGTCGGCTTGATGCCGGTGAGCCCGGTGAGCGCCGCAGGCTGCCTGATCGAGCCCCCGGTATCGGTGCCGGTAGCCGCCGGCGCCAGTCCGGCTGCCACCGCCGCCGCCGAGCCTCCTGAGGACCCGCCGGGCACCCGCGCCTCGTCCCAGGGGTTGCGGACGGGACCGAAATAGCTGGTCTCATTGGAGGAGCCCATGGCGAACTCGTCCATGTTGGTCTTGCCGAGCAGCACGGTACCGGCCGCGGTCAGCTTCTCAACCACCGTGGCGTCGTAAGGTGAGGTGAAGTTGGCCAGCATGCGGGAGGAGCAGGTGGTGAGGATGCCAGCGGTGCAGAAGATGTCCTTGTGGGCGATGGGCACGCCGGTCAACGGGCCACCCCGGCCGGCGGCAATCTCTGCGTCCGCACGCCTGGCGTCCGCGCGGGCGCGCTCAGCCGTCACGGTGACGAAAGCGTTCAGGCGGGTACCACTGCCCTCGATGCGGGCCAGGAAATGGTCGGTCAGCTCGAGGCTCGAGACCTCGCGCCGGCGCAGGGCGCGGCCCAGTTCGGCCGCGGTCAGGGCGTGAAAACTCACTCTATGACCCTCGGCACCAGGTAGAGCCCGGCCGCCACCTCCGGCGCGTTCTGCTGGAACAGGTCGCGCTGATCGCTGGCTTCAACCTGGTCCTCGCGCAACCTCTGCACCATGCCCTGCAGCGGGTGGGCCATGGGCTCCACCTGGTCGGTCGCAGCAGAGCCGAGCTGCTCGACGAAATCAATGATGCGGCTCAGGCTGCCCGCGAAGGGCTCCAACTGGTCCTCGCGAATCTGCAGGCGAGCCAGCCTGGCGATGTTTTCCACGTCATGTCGGGTCAGCGTCACGGCGCCTCCGAAGGCAGGGTCGAGGGGGTGGGGATGTACCGCCGAAGCCAGCAGAAATCCCCGGCGAATCATACACGTCTGCTTGTACAAAGTCCTGCCGGCGGCTAGACTTTGCCGCCATTCCAGCCCCCTCACGAGACCAAACTCAGTGAACCTGTTCAAGAACCTCATCGGGCAGTTCTCCAGCGACATCTCCATCGACCTCGGCACCGCCAACACCCTCATCTACGTGCGCGGTCAGGGCATCGTCCTGAACGAACCCTCGGTCGTGGCGGTCCAGGAAGAGCGTGGCATCAAGTCGGTGGTGGCGGTCGGCGCCGAGGCCAAGACCATGCTCGGTCGCACGCCCGACAACATCCAGACCATCCGGCCGATGAAAGACGGCGTGATCGCCGACTTCACCTACACCGAGAAGATGCTCCAGTACTTCATCAGCAAGGTGCACGGTGATCGCTGGTTCAAGCCGAGCCCGCGGGTGCTGGTCTGCGTACCCTGGGGCGCGACCCAGGTCGAAAGGCGCGCCATCCAGGAATCGGCTGAAGGCGCCGGCGCTCGCAAGGTCGACGTGATCTCGGAACCGATGGCCGCAGCGGTGGGTGCCGGCCTGCCCGTCAACGAGGCGCGCGGCTCCATGGTGGTCGACATCGGCGGCGGCACCTCGGAGGTGGCGGTCATTTCCCTGAACGGCGTGGTCTATGGCGAATCGGTACGGATCGGCGGCGATCGGTTCGATGAAGCCATTATCCAGTACGTCAGGCGCAACTACGGGAGCTTGATCGGCGAAGCAACCGCGGAACGCATCAAGATCCAGATCGGTTCAGCCTATCCCGCCCAGCATGTCCAGGAGATGTCGGTCAAGGGTCGCAACCTTACGGAAGGCGTGCCGCGCACCTTTACCCTGAATTCCAACGAGATCCTGGAAGCGCTCAGCGAACCTCTGCAGGGCGTGGTCCAGGCGGTAAAGAAGGCCCTTGAGCAGACTCCCCCGGAACTGGGCGCCGACGTTGCTGAAACCGGTATCGTACTGACGGGTGGTGGGGCATTGCTGCGCGATCTCGACAAGCTTATCGCCGAAGAAACCGGGGTGCCCGTTTTGGTGGCCGATGATCCGTTGACCTGCGTGGCGCGCGGCGGCGGGCGCATCCTTGAGTTGAGCGAGGAACACCCGGGCATCTTCGGACTGAACTGAACCGCCGGGCCGTCCGCGGTTCCGGATACGGAGTCTCTCGTTGGCGTCCAGACAGGACCACGACATCAGGCCGCTTCTCGTTTCTGGCCCGTCGCTGGCAGCCCGCCTGTTCGTGCTGGTCATCGCCTCGGGCATCCTGATGATTGCGGATCACCGGGCGGGCTATCTCGACGCGCTACGCAGTGCGCTGATGGCGGCTCTCTACCCCCTGCAACGCTCGGTTGACGCACCGTTCTCGGCAGCCCGCTGGATGAGCGAGGGTCTGGCGACCCATTCGATGCTGCGGGGGGAAAACGGCCGGCTGGCCGAGGAGAACCGCGAATTGCGTCTGCGGCAGATGCGTCTCGACGCACTGGAACGCGAAAACGCCCGCCTGCGCGAGGCCAGCCAGACCACCGCCAGGGTGATTGACCGCTACCTGGTGGCCGAGCTGGTCAGGTTGGATATGGACCGCCTGCGGCACCGGGTGCTGGTCAATCGGGGCAGCACGGACGGCGTCTACGTAGGCCAGCCAGCGCTCGATGCGCAGGGCGTGTTCGGCCAGGTCACCCGGGTCGGCCCGGTTTCCGCGGAGCTGATCATGATTTCCGACCCGGCCCACGCCCTGCCCGTAGTAATCAACCGGACGGGCATGAGGACCATCGCTTACGGAAGGGGCAATCTCGAGCGTATCGAGCTGCCGTTCCTGCCGGGCAATGCCGACATTGAGCCGGGTGACCTGGTAGTGACCTCCGGACTGGGTGGCGTCTTTCCGCCGGGCTACCCGGTCGGTGAGGTCGAGGAATTGCTGAAGGAACCTGGAGAACAGGGCCTGCGGGTGACCGTCCGACCGCTGGCCCGGCTCTCCAGCGACCCTGAGGTCCTGCTCGCCTGGTACGACAACCAGGTGCAAGAACCCGAGGCGCCGAGCGACGGCGCCGAGGTGCCCTGAGGTGGCCCGCGGCACCGCCCAGCGCGTGTTCCGGATGACGCTCCTGGTGGCGGCCTCGACCGCTGCCTGCGTCATCCCCCTGCCGAGCTGGCTGGACCCGGCCAGGCCAGCCTTCCTCTCGATCACCCTGCTCTGGCTGGTCTTTGCCGGGCCGAAGCCAGCAGGACTGCTGGCCGCCTGGCTGACCGGACTGCTGCTCGATCTGCTGCAGGGAGGGATGCTGGGTCAGAACGCGCTGGCTATGGTGGTCACTGTGGCCATCGCGCTGAAGTTCCGTCTGCAGGTCAGGGCCTTTCCGCCGCTCAATCAGGCGGTGGTGGTGGCCGGCCTGCTGTTTATCTATGAGTTCCTGATCTTCTGGACCGACGGCATGGCCGGCCTGCCTGGCCGCGGCGGATGGCGCTGGCTTTATCCGCTCACCAGCGCGCTGCTCTGGCCGTTGCTCGCTGCACTCCATCAGCGCGCCCTGGGCAGGCACTGAGTCCCGATGCGGCGCAATCAGGTCAAGGACCTGCTGAGGGAGCAGCAGGTATTCAATTTCAGGGCCTGGCTGGCGGCCGCATTGATGGGCGCCGCCCTCCTGCTGGTCGGCTCCAGACTATTTTGGCTGCAGGTCGTCGAGTACGACGAATACCTGGCCCTGTCGCAAGGCAACCGGGTCAAGGTCGACCCGCTCTCTCCTGACCGAGGCCTGCTGCTGGACCGCGAAGGACGCGTGCTCGCGGAGAACGTCCCGGCACTGCAATTGACCCTCACCCGCGAGCAGGTCACCGACCTTGATGAGACCCTGGCGGAACTGGCCCGGCTTGGTTTGCTGAACCGGACCCGGATTGACGACGCCCGGCGCGAGATCCGGACCAAGCGGGCCTTCCAGGCGGTGGGCCTCGGCCGGCTTGGCGAGCAAGAGGCAGCCGTGTTTGCCGTAAACCGGCACCGCCTGCCGGGCGTGGCCCTGGCGACCCGGCCAGTGCGTCGCTACCCCTATGGTTCGGTCGCAGCCCACGCACTGGGTTACGTAGGTGCCATCAGCGAGGACGACGAGGCCAGGCTGGAACCGGAGCGACGCTACCACCCCTCACTCGATCAGATCGGCAAGGCGGGTCTGGAAAAATCCTACGAGCGCGTGCTGCACGGCATCGGCGGTTTCCGGGAACGGCTGGTGAATGCCGAGGGACGCAGCGTGACCGGCGAACTCGCCGACAGCGGCATGCGGCGCGAGCTGCCCGTGGCGGGAGACGACCTCGTGCTCAGCCTGGACATCGAACTGCAACGGGCGGCGGAGACCGCCATGACCGGCCGGCGGGGCGCCGTGATCGCCATGGACCCGTGGAATGGCGACGTACTGGTGCTGGCCAGCCTGCCCACCTACGATCCCAACCTGTTCTCGCAAGGCATTTCCACCTCGGACTACAGTCGCCTGACCCAGGACCCCGATCAACCGCTGTTCAATCGGGCCCTGCGGGGCACCTATCCTCCCGGCTCGACCATCAAGCCGCTGATGGCCCTGGTCGGCCTTGAAAACGGGGTGGTCACGCCGGAGGACAGCCGCTTCTGTCGCGGCTTCTTCACCTTGCCCAACTCCAGCCACCGTTACCGCGACTGGAAACGCGAGGGGCACGGCACGGTGGACATGCGCGAGGCCGTGATGACCTCCTGTGACGTGTATTTCTATTCTCTGGCCTCGACCCTGGGCATCGAGCGGATCCATGATTCGATGAGCCGCTACGGTTTTGGCAAACCGACAGGGCTGGACATCGACGGCGAGAGCGCCGGGATCATGCCCTCGCCGGCCTGGAAGAAGGGCGCATTTCGCAGCCGGGAAAACCAGGTTTGGTTCCCGGGCGAAACGGTCATTGTGGGCATCGGCCAGGGTTACTGGACCGCCACGCCGATGCAACTGGCCCACGCGACGGCGCTGCTCGCGACCCGCGGCAAGCACTTCAAGCCGCGCCTGGTGCGGGGGCAGCGCGACCCTGCCAGCGGACGCGTCAGCGAACGCGCGCCGGTGCCGCTCGAGCCGGTCAGGCTACAGGACGAGGGCAGTTGGCAGGTGATCGTGGATGCCATGGTGGCGGTCACCTCTGGTCCGCGCGGCACTGCGGCCCGGGCGGCCAGCGGCGCGGGCTATTCCATCGCCGGCAAGACCGGCACGGCGCAGGTGTTCTCCATCGGCCAGAATGAACGCTACGACGAGCAGGCGATCGACGAACGACTGCGCGATCACGCCCTGTTCGTGGCCTTCGCGCCGGCCGAGGATCCCAAGCTGGTGGTCTCCGTGCTGGTCGAAAACGGCGGCAGCGGCAGCGCGGTAGCGGCACCCGTGGCACGGGCGGTCTTCGATGCTTACCTCAAGAGGACCGGACCGTGATGCGTCTGTCCGGTATCTCCCTACCCCGCAGCGGCCAGGGCGGCCCGACCGGCGGTCGCTGGCTGCGATTGTTCCATCTGGACGGTTACCTGCTGGCGGCGATCGGGGCCACCTCGGTCTTCGGCCTGTTGGTGCTGTACAGCGCCTCGGGAGGCGAAGTCGGCTTCTGGTTGCGGCAGTTGGCGAGACTGGGGATGGGCCTTGCGGTGCTGCTGGTCATTGCGCAGGTACCGGCCCGTTTCCTGAGAATGGCTTCGCCATACGTCTACGCCGCAGGCCTGCTGATGCTGGTCGCGGTCGAGGTCATCGGGGATGTCAGCAAGGGCGCCCAGCGCTGGCTGGACCTCGGCGTAGTGCGCTTCCAGCCCTCTGAGCTGATGAAACTGGCCCTGCCGATGATGTGTGCGTTCTACCTGCACAACCGCCCGCTGCCGCTCTCGATGAAGGACGCGGCAGTGACCACCCTGATTATTGTCTGTCCGGCCGTACTCATCTTCCTGCAGCCGGACCTGGGCACCGCGCTGCTGGTGGCTGGCGCGGGCTTCGTGGTCATCCTGCTTGCGGGCCTGCCATGGAAGGTGATCTGGGGCCTCGCAGCAGGGGCGGTGCCGATCGGCTATGTGGCCTGGCAATACCTGCTGCACGATTACCAGCGCGGGCGCATCCTGACCCTGCTGGACCCCCAGCGCGATCCCCTGGGCTCGGGCTATCACATCATCCAGTCGCAGATCGCCATCGGCTCCGGCGGCGTGTTTGGCAAGGGCTGGATGAACGGCAGCCAGGCCCAGCTGGAATTTCTCCCTGAGCGCACCACCGACTTCATCTTCGCGGTGATCGGTGAGGAGTTCGGGCTGATCGGCCAGGCGTTCCTGCTCGGCCTGTATGCAATGCTGATCGGTCGCGCGCTGTTCCTCGCCAGCCAGTGCGCCGACACCTACGGTCGGCTATTGGCAGGCAGCATTGCCGTCACCCTGTTCGTCTACGTGTTCGTGAATACCGGCATGGTGACCGGACTGCTACCAGTGGTCGGCGTGCCCCTGCCGCTGATCAGTTACGGAGGGACTTCGATGGTGACCCTCATGGCGGGCTTCGGTATCCTCCTGAGCATGCGATTCCAGCGCAAGCTCATCCGCGCGTGAAGCCTCGCGCCTTGCTCCTGCTGTGCTGCGGCGGGCTGTTCACGTGCGGCGCAGTGGCCTCAACACTCGACGTCAGCCGTCCCGAGGTACAGGCATTCATCGACGCCGCCAGTACCGAGCATGGCCTCGAGCGCGAGTGGGTGGAATCGCTCCTTTCCCGGGCGGAGCCGCAACCCGACATCATCGAGTTGATCAGCCGACCAGCCGAAAAGCGCCTGACCTGGGGCGAATACCGCGAGAACTTCCTCGATGAAAAGCGGATCGCTACAGGTGTCGATTTCTGGAACGAGCACGCCGATCGGCTGACCGAGGTCGAGCGACAAACGGGGGTAGACCCGCGTGTGATCGTAGGTATCCTGGGCGTGGAGACCCGCTTCGGCGGGATCACCGGCCGGCACCGGGTACTCGATGCACTGGTCACACTCGGCTTCGATTACCCGCCGCGCAGCGAATACTTCCTGGGCGAATTGGGACAGTTTCTGGCGCTGGTGCGCGACGAGGGCGTCTCTCCCCTTGAATCGCTCGGCTCCTACGCTGGCGCCATGGGCTTCGGGCAGTTCATGCCACGCAGTTATCGCATCTATGCAGTCGACGGC
This sequence comes from Gammaproteobacteria bacterium, assembly GCA_030831085.1. GTDB lineage: Bacteria > Pseudomonadota > Gammaproteobacteria > Steroidobacterales > Steroidobacteraceae > SG8-30. The sequence continues at coordinate 44,281 of JAURLT010000002.1, read as the reverse complement.
AACGGTGACGGCCGGCGCGATCTCTTTGCCGATTGGGACGATGCCATCTCGAGCGTTGCCAACTACCTCCTGCAGCACGGCTGGCGCCGCGGCGAACCGATCCTTGCGGAGGCCAAACCACCCTTGGGCAAATACGGGGATTCGTCCACCCTGGATATCGAGGTGATGGGCGCGGCCGGACCGATCCAGCTGACGGGCCTGCACAACTTCACGGTCATCATGCGCTACAACCGGAGTCTGCTCTACGCGCTTGCCGTCGAGGAACTGGGCAGGACCATCGCGCTCAGGCTCGGCAAGGATCCGCAGTGAGATCAGTGGGTCACCTGCTGCCCCTGGCAGCCCTGCTGTTATCGGCCTGCAGCGCCCCACCACCGCGTCCGGTGGGCAAGGTAGCTGATGCGGTGCCAAGGGCAGAGCCGCGTTCGAAGCGCGGCAACCCGCACAGCTACGTGGTGTTCGGCAAGCGCTACTACGTGATGAATTCCGCCCAAGGTTATGCCGAGCGCGGCATCGCCTCCTGGTACGGTCCCAAATTTCATGGCGAGATCACCTCATCGGGCGAGCGCTACGACATGTACGCCATGACAGCGGCACACAAGACCCTGCCGCTGCCCGCCTACGTCAGGGTGACCCACCTCGGTAACGGCAAGAGCGTGGTGGTCCGGATCAACGACCGCGGCCCCTTCGTCGACGGGCGCATCATCGACCTGTCCTACGCGGCAGCCACCCAGCTCGACATGGTCGGCTCGGGCACCGCACCAGTCGAAGTGGTGGTGGTCGGCCCAGGGCCGGACGCACCCACCAGCCCGGCTCGTCCCACTCAGCTGTTTGCCCAGGCGGGCGCTTTCGGTCAGGAATCGAATGCCCGCCAGTTGGCGGAGCGGCTGAAAGCCGCAGGTGTAGGCCCCGTGGAGGTCAGGCGCTCTTCCGCAGGGTCCCAGGCTCCGTTCAAGGTGCACATCGGACCGCTGGCGTCTGCAGCGGCCTTCGACGAGCTGGCCGCGTTGCTCAAGGGTCTCGGTGTGGTCGGAGCACTGCTGGTCACCGACTGAGATGCGCACGGAACTGGCTTGGCCTAGAATTTCGCCCATGCGAAGCTTCCCTCTGTTCTGTATCGCTGCGCTGTTGGTCAGCGCCCTCTCAACGCCCGCTCAAGCCGTCCTGCCCCCTCCCCCGCCTCCCCGGCTGGAGGCCCGCGCCTGGATCCTGGTGGACGCCAACAGCGGGCGTGTCATCACTAGCCGCAACGCCGACGAGGCCGTGGAACCTGCCAGCCTCACCAAGTTGATGACTGCCTACGCCGTATTCAGTGCGTTGAGGGAAGGCCGAGTCGGACTAGACACCGAGACCACGGTGAGCGAGCGTGCCTGGCGGGCCGGCGGCTCACGCATGTTCATCGACGTGGGCAGCAGGGTCAGCATCGACGACCTGCTGCAGGGCATGATCGTGCAATCGGGCAACGATGCCAGCCTCGCTCTGGCCGAGGCGATCGCAGGCTCGGAAGAGACTTTCGCCTCGCTCATGAACCAGCACGCCAAGGCCCTCGGCATGCGCGGCTCCCACTTCCTGAATTCCGCGGGACTCCCGGCTGAGGGGCACCTGGTCACGGCGCGTGACATGGCCACGCTGGCGCGCGCCATCATTGGACGCTTCCCCGGGGAATACCGCCGCTACTCGCAGCGGGAGTTCACCTGGAACGGCATCACCCAGCCGAACCGCAACGGCCTGCTGGACCGCGACCCCTCGGTCGACGGCATGAAAACCGGATACACCGAGGCCGCGGGCTACTGCCTGGTCAGCTCAGCCCAACGCGACGGCATGCGCCTGATTGCGGTAGTCATGGGGGCCAAGGGTCCGAAACAGCGCGAGGATGCCAGCCTGGCCCTGCTCAGCTATGGCTTCAACTTCTTCGAAACCGTCAAGCTGCACGAAGCCGGCGCTGCACTGGGCAAGGCGCGGGTGTTCGGCGCCGAGGATGGCGAGGCCGCATTCGGGCCGGCGAGTGAGGTCTTTTTCACCATCCCGCGCGGGCGCGCGGCGGAGGTGGTGGCTGCCACAGAACTTCGCCCGGGCCTGCAGGCACCGCTGGCTGCAGATACGCCAGTGGGTAAGCTCCGGCTGACGCTGGACGGCAAGCTGGTGGCGCTCAGGGATCTCTACCCCCTCGCTGCCGTGCCAGAAGGCGGGATCTTTCGCCGCGCCTGGGACGGCGTGGCGGCCTGGCTGGAATAGTTTCGCGCGCATGCCGAACACCTGTCCTACGGCCTGGCTCAACGGCAGCTTCCTGCCGCTGGAGGCTGCGCACATCTCACCGCTCGATCGCGGCTTCCTGTTCGGCGACGCGGTCTATGAGGTGATTCCCGTCTATGGCGGACTCGCCTACCGCTTTGAAGAACACATTGCCCGACTGGAACGCAGCCAGCGCGAATTGCGCATGGAGCCAAGGCTCTCTGCCGCGGATTGGCGGTCGGTATGCGGCGGACTGATCCATCGCAACGGCGCCGGCAACCTGTTGCTCTACCTGCAGGTCTCGCGTGGCGTGGAAGCCGAGCGTCGGCATGTGCCGCGCCTGCAGGCGCCGAGCCAAACCCTGTTCGGCATGGCCTCCCGGGCAGAGCCTCCTGCCCGCGATCCGCTGCAGCGCACCTCCTCCTGCATCACGCTGGAGGACAACCGCTGGGCCAGGTGCGACATCAAGAGCACCGCCCTGCTGGCCAACGTGATGGTCAAGTGGCAGGCCGAAGACGCCGGCGCCCAGGAAGCCATCCTGCTCCGCGAAGGCTGGCTGACCGAGGGCGGCTCCAGTTGCGTGCACGTGCTGCTCGGCGACACGCTGGTGACGCCCCCGCAGGACTGGAAAGTGCTGCCTGGCACCACTCGCGACGTGGTCAACGAGGTGGCACCCCGGGCAGGGATCGCCACGGCCCATCGCATGATCAGCCGGGACGAACTGCTCGCGGCGCCGGAGGTCATGGTCTCGGCGGCTGGCTCGGGACTGCGCTCCGTGACCACGCTCGATGGTCGACCAGTCGGTGACGGCCTCCCCGGGCCGGTGTTCCGGCGCCTGCACCAGGCCTGGCTGGATGCCTTGCCGGAGTTCTCTACGGATTGTCGGGAGTGAGCGGCGCCTCGCCCTGCCACCGGCATGGCCCGGCGAGTCCAAGTTCTTCCACCAGATGGGGCAACAACCGCAGAGCGGTGGCTGCGACATCGAGGTCGAAACCCAGGTCAACCAGCCGGGTCATGGCCAGTCCGGCGTAGCCGCAGGGATTGATCCGCGCAAAGGGCTCGAGGTCTAGATCGACGTTCAGGGCCAGGCCGTGGTAACTGCAGCCCCGCCGCACGCGCAGTCCGAGGCTGGCCAGTTTGCGCTCCCCCACATAGACGCCTGGCGCATCCCTGCGCGCCGAGGCCTCGATGCCGGACTCTGCCACCAGACGACAGACCGACCTTTCCAGGCGCTCTACCAGGGCACGAACCCCAAGCCCCAGACGACGCAGGTCCAGCAGAGGATAGACCACCAGTTGTCCCGGGCCGTGGTAGGTGACCTGGCCACCCCGATCCGTGGCCACCACCGGGATGTCGCCGGCGGCGAGCAAGTGTTCGCGCCGTCCGGCCATGCCCAGGGTGAAGACCGGGGGATGCTCGAGGAACCAGAGTTCGTCGGGACTCGCCTCGCTGCGCGCTTCGGTGAGCGCGCGCATGGCGGCCCAGGTGGCTTCATAGTCTGCCCGACCCAGCCAGCGCAGGACGGTCAAGCCGTGACGACCTCGACTTCGAGATGCCGCTCCGCGCTCAGGGAATTCAGGATCAGGCAGAGTTTCTCGGCCTTCTCCAGCAGCAGGCGGGCCCGTGCCGGATCGGTTCCCGCCGGCACCAGCAGCCTCGCCTTGCTGTCGAAGCGGGTGAAACGCGTCACGCCATCCACGCGCTCGAGGGCACCCCGGGTGCTGGCCTCCAGCGAGGTCCACTCCAGTTTCGAAGCGTGCGCCACGGCTCGAAAGCCCAGCACCAGGCAATCGGCCACGGCCGCCGTGAGCAAGGTCTCTGGTGACCAGTGGCCAGGAGGGCCGCCGAACTCGGGCGGCGCCGTGGAGTGAATCCCGGGCAGGGCTTCGCCGGTGATCTGTACAGCGCCCTCGGGTGCGGCCGCGATCGACACGGCGTAGTGATGCGGAAATGGATGCATGGTGACTCCCGTGCTCAGGTGGCAAGTCCCGCGTTGTTACGCTCCAGTGCCCGCTCCGCGCGGTAACTCGAGCGAACCAGCGGGCCCGCGACACATTCAACGAAACCCTTCTCCAGCGCGACGTGCCTGAGCGAGGCGAATTCCTCGGGGGTGACGAAGCGCTGCACCTCGAGGTGATGGCGGGTGGGCCGCAGGTACTGGCCAAGGGTCAGCAGGTCGACACCCGCCGCGCGCAGGTCGTCCATGGCCTGCAACACCTCCCCGTCAGTCTCGCCCAGTCCGAGCATCAGGCTGGACTTCACCAGCACCGCGGGACGGTACCGCTTGGCATGCGCCAGCACGTCGAGGGTGCGCGCATACCCGGCGCGCGGGTCGCGCACCGGGTGGGTGAGCCGCTCGACCGTCTCCAGATTCTGGGCAAAAACCTCAAGCCCGGAGTCGACCACCGTCTGCACGTCTGCCAGCACACCCTGGAAGTCGGGCACCAGGGCCTCGACCGCGGTGTCCGGGCAGCGCGCCTTGATGGCCCGGACCGTGGCGGCGAAATGCCCGGCTCCGCCATCTGCGAGGTCGTCGCGATTGACGGAGGTCAGCACCACGTAGCCGAGGCCCATCAACTCCACGCTGCGGGCGGTGTTCGCCGGCTCCTCCGGATCGAGCCAGCCACGCGGGTTGCCGGTGTCGACCGAGCAGAAACGACAGGCGCGGGTGCACACGGCACCCATCAGCATGATGGTGGCCGTGCCCGCGTTCCAGCACTCGCCGATGTTCGGGCAGCGCGCCTCCTCGCAGACGGTCGCGAGGCGATGCTGGCGCACCACCGACTTCACGGCCTCGAAGCCGGCCCCGGCAGGCATACCGGCACGCAGCCAACGCGGCTTGGCCACCTGCTGCAGCGGCACCTCCACCACCCGCGCCTTGACCCCGTCCTTGATGGCGGTGAAACCCTGGCTGGTGCGGTACTTGCTGCCGCTCTCGGGCAGCCGCGCGTGGGCCGAGGGAGGCGTGTTGTCAGAGGAATCCATCCGCGGATTCTAGCGGGATCCCCCGCTCAGTGCCGCCTCGAGTGCGGCCATCCGTTCAACCGTTCCGACATCGGTCCAGTGCCCCGCATGCAGCACGCCACCCAACCTGCCCTCGGCGATGGCCCGGTCGAGCAGCGGCTTCAGGGGGAAACGGCCCGGGCTACAGCCGGCGAACAGACCCGCGGTGTAAAGGCCGATCCCCGAATAGGTGTAGCGCAACGGACCGCCTTCGACTACGCGGCCTGCCTCGAGGGAGAAATCGCCGGCGGGGTGATGGGACGGGTTGGGGACCAGTACCAGCCTCGCCAGTTCGTCCGCAGCGAGGCGCAGGTCGGCAAATGGATAGTCGGTGTGGATATCTCCGTTGACCACCAGGAACGGCTCCTCGCCCAACAGCTCGAGCGCACGAAAGATCCCCCCGCCGGTCTCGAGGGCAACGCTGCCTTCCTCGCTGTAACGAATCCTCAGGCCAAAGCGCTCCCCCGCACCCACCGCCTCACGGATCTGCCCGCCAAGCCAGCACAGGTTGATCACCACCTCCTGGATGCCCGCTCGCGACAAGGCTTCAAGGTGATATTCGATCAGGGGACGCCCCGCGACCCTCAGCAGCGGCTTGGGGCAGGCGTCGGTCAAGGGCCGCAGTCGCTCGCCACGACCCGCGGCCAGGATCATCGCCCGCCTGACCGGCACACTGCTCACCGACTCGCGCCCGGAGCTACCCTGGCCGCCGCCGCGAAGGCCGGGACGACCCGCCCGAGGAGGAAGGCGTGGAAAGCCTGCAGGGCCGGCTCCGCCTGAGCTGCCTCCACGGCGTAGTCGAGCACTCTCGGCAGGTCTTGCAGGTAGCCCGGCTTGGCATCGCGGTGCCAAAGCCGGGCAAAGATGCCCAGCACCTTGAGGTGGCGCTGCAGGCCGGTGAGGTCGAATTGACGGAGGAAGGCGTCGCGACCCTGCGCAGGCTCCAGGCCCTCGGCGCCAGCCAGGGCGAGGTAGTGGTCGACCCAACCCAGCACACGCTCGCGTGGCCAGCGCACGTAACAGTCCTTGAGCAGCGAGACCAGGTCGTAGGCCTGGGGGCCGACGACCGCGTCCTGAAAGTCGATGACGGCCGGCTGGCCGGCAGCCGGCATAAGGTTGCGCGAATGGAAATCGCGATGGACGAACACCTGCCGCTGGGCCGCTGCCACTTCGAGCAGCAGCGTGCGGGTCGAAGCCAACAGGGAACGTTCCCCGGCAGTAGGGTTGAGCCCGAGATGACGGATCAGGAACCACTCCTCGAACAGCCCCAACTCGGTGGCGAGCAGCTCGTTCGAGTAGGCGGGCAGGCCGGCCCGCACCCCGTCAATGCCAGCCTGCATGGTGACCAGCGCTGCCATCGCCGGCCGGTAGAGCAGGTCCGGATCGGCTCCCTCTTGCAGGCACTGCAGGTAGTGGGCCATCCCGAGGTCCTCAAGCAGGGCAAAGCCACGGCTCTCGTCGCTGGCCAGGATGGCCGGTGGCCTCAAGCCCGCTTCACGGAGCAGACGCGCCACCTTCAGGAAGGGCGCCAGGGACTCACGGGGAGGTGGCGCGTCCATGACGACCAGGCTGCGACCGGCGTGTTCCACCCGAAAATAACGCCGGAAGCTCGCATCGACGGACGCGGGCCTCAAGCCGTGCGGACCCGGGCCAAGCGTCGTGCCAAGCCAGGCTGCAAGTTCTTCAGGTCGGGGGTCTGCTGCCATCGAGGCCTTGCCTGCCAAGGGGACTTGGCTCACGCGGCATTATAAACTGCCCGGGTGACCATCTCCGGAACCCGCGCGTCGAGGCTAGCGATCTGTCCAGCGCTGTACTGCGGCCTGCTGGCAGGCCTCGCGGCCGGCTCGGCTTCGGCTGCGGACCAGGCCTGTGGACCCGCGCCCGAGCCGACCTTGCCGACTGCCGCGCCCGTGGCGGTGGCAGACGGCGACCTGCCGCTGGAAATCACCAGTGACGGCGCGGCCGTGGACGTGGAAGGCAACGCGAGCCTGCTCGGGCACGTCGAAATCCGCCAGGGCAACCGGACCCTGTCGGCCCAGAACGCGACTTACGATCGGGCGAGACGGGCGTTCAAGGTGGATGGCGAGGTCGAGTATCGTGACCCGGACCTGCGGGTGTTTGCGGAATCCGGCACCTGGAGCGACACCGAGGGCAGCCGTTTCGAGCGCACCGAATTCGAACTGCCCACTCGCCCCGCGCGAGGCGAAGCCCGCGAACTCGGGGTAAACACGGAAGGCGACCTGGAACTGCAACGGGTCCGCTTCACCACCTGTCCCCTTGGCAACGACGACTGGCTGCTGCGCGCCGGCGAGATCACCATCGACCGCGATCGGGAACAAGGTACGGCGCGGGAGGTCCGCCTTGATTTTCTGGGATTGCCACTGTTGTACACGCCATGGCTGTCCTTTCCGGCCGGCGCGAGCCGCAAGACAGGCTTCCTGTTTCCCACCGTCGGCACGTCTTCGAGCAACGGGATCGAGTTCAGTGCACCGTATTACCTGAACCTGGCGCCCAATTACGACGCGACCCTGGAGCCCATCGTGTTCACCAACCGTGGGTTGGCGCTCGACGGCAGCTTTCGTTACCTCTCGCCATCCAGCAGTGGGCGCCTGCAGGGGCGTATCCTGCCCAGCGACCGGCGCTATGACGACGACCGTGGCTACCTGAAGCTGACCCACGAGACCCGTCTGGGGTCCTTCGGGCGCCTGGTAGCTAACCTCGAACAGGCCAGTGACCGGCAGTACTTCGAGGACTTCGCCAAGGGCGCGGAAGGCACAAGCATCACCCACCTTGAGCGTCGGCTGGCCTGGGAAGTCCTGGGCAACGGCTGGCGAGGCGTCGCCGCAATACAGAACTTCCAGACCATCGATCAGTTCATTGGACCCGACCAGCGCCCCTATTCGCGTCTGCCCCAGCTGGCGCTGACCGGCCAGTGGTCACTACCCGCGACCGGATTGCGGCTGGGCCTGACGGCCGAGGCGGCCTGGTTCGAGCGCGACGTCGGGGTGCGGGGAGCACGCCTCGACCTCGCGCCACGCCTGTCCTGGCCGATGCGCACCGCCGGGACCTTCCTGGAGCCCGCCATCGGTTACCGACAACTCGCCTATGCCCTGCAGGACACCCCGCCAGGTGATCGCGACTCGCCCTCCGTAGGCGCTCCCACCTTTACGCTGGACGGCGGTCTGATCCTGGATCGCCGGCTCGAGGAGCGCGGCATGCTGCAGACCCTGGAGCCGCAACTGCTCTACGTCTGGACGCCATTCCGCGAGCAAGCCGGCCTGCCGATCTTCGACACCGCGCTGCCCACCTTCGACCGCTACCGGCTGTTCAACCCCAGCAGGTTCGTCGGCGGAGACCGAATCGCGGACGTCCACCGGCTGGCCATAGGCCTGACCAGCCGCCTGCTGGATACCGGTTCCGGCAGGCAATTGTTGTCAGCCACCCTCGGCCAGGAGTTCAACTTCGAGACGCCCCGGGTGGCGCTCCCGTCTGAAGACAGCCGGGGCGATCGCAGCTCGGACCTGGTCGCCGAATTGTCAGTCTCCGCTTATCGCCAGTGGAGCGTGGACCTCGGCCTGCAGTGGGATCCCGAAGCCTCGACCTCAGTCCTGACCAGGGCCTTCGTACAGTATCGACCCGCGCCAGCGACGCTGGTCAACCTGGGTTATCGCTACCGGGCCGGTGAGGTCGAGCAGTGGGAGTTCTCGACGCGCTGGCAGTTGGCGAGGAACTGGCAGGTGTTTGCCCGCCACGTCTACTCGTCCCGTGAGGAGCAGGCCATCGACACCTTTGCCGGGCTGGAGTACGAGGCGTGTTGCTGGAAACTCCGGGTATTCGGCGGACGCTACGTATCCAACCGCACCGGGGAACAGGACACCAGCATCTCGATCCAGCTGGAACTCAAGGGATTGTCCTCGGTCGGATCGGGGGGCGAGGCTTTCCCGGGCCGGGGGATTCGGGGATACTCCCGCCGCATTGGCTTCGAGCCTTGAAGGGGCATTCTGCAATGATCAATCAATCTCTCGCCCGGGTAGTGCTAGCCGGTTTTGCCTGCCTGGCCTGTACCCAGGTCGCCTCCCAGACCCAGGAACTCTCGGCCAGCGGACAGCGCCTTGACCGGATTGCGGCAGTGGTCAACGACGGCGTGGTGCTGCAGAGCCAGGTCGAGCAACAGACCGCCCTGATCATCGAGCGTCTGCAGGAGCAGTCACAGGGCGAGCTGCCGCCGATGCAGGTCATCCGGCAGCAGGTGCTGGAGCGGCTGGTGCTCCAGGAAATCCAGGCCCAGCGAGCCGAGCGGCTCGGCGTGGCGGTTGCCGACGACATGCTCAACTCGGCGCTCCGCGACGTGGCCCAGCGCAACGGGATCCCCTTCGACCAGATGCCGGGCATCCTGGCGGCCCAGGGCATCGACTACGTCGCCTACCGGGAGGACATGCGCCGTGAAATGCAGCTGTCCCTGCTGCGGCAGCGTGACGTGCTGGCAAGGATCTATGTCTCACCGAGGGAACTCGAGCAGGCGCTGGCCCGGCAGGCGAGTGACGTCGATGCCAACGTGGAATACGACGTGTCGCACCTGCTGCTGGCCCTGCCTGAGTCGGCCACGGTCGAGCAGATCGAAGCGGTCGAGGCGCGTGCCAGCGAGATTCGTCAGCGTGCGGTGACCGGCGACGACTTTGGCCAGCTTGCCATCACCTTCTCGCAGGCCCAGTCGGCCCTCGATCGGGGCAAGCTGGGATGGCGGCGTGCCAGTCAGCTGCCCCAGTTCATCGCCGAACAGATCCGCGCACTGGAACCCGGCCAGGTCTCGCAGCCGATCCGGACGCCCACCGGGTTCCACATCCTCCGACTCGACGGCGCTCGCGGCGGTGACGGACCCATGATGGTGGAGCAGGTCAATGCCCGCCACATCCTGATGCGACCCACCGAGGTGCAGGACGATGCCACCACCCGCCAGCGTCTAAGCGAGCTGCGCGAGCGCATTCTCGCCGGCGAGGACTTTGCCGCTCTGGCCAGCATCACCTCGGAAGACCCTGGCTCGGCCACCCAGGGCGGTGACCTGGGCTGGACCGGCCCGGGCACCTTTGTGCCAGATTTCGAGGAGGCACTCACCCGCCTCGAGCCGGGTGAGATCAGCGAGCCTTTCCGCACCCAGTACGGCTGGCACATCGTGCAACTGGTAGGCAAGCGCTCGCATGACCAGAGCGAGGAAGTCCGGCAGCAGCGCGTCCTGTCCGCCCTGCGCGAAGGCAAGGTCGACGAGGAAACCGAGCTGTGGCTGCGTCGGCTGCGTGACGAGGCCTACGTGGAGTACCTCGGCTCCTGAGCCACACAGTGACCCGCGTCCCGAGGTTACTGGTCACTACGGGCGAGCCCGCCGGCATCGGCCCGGATATTTGCCTGCGGCTCGCTGCAGAGGCCTCTCCCTACCAGCTGGTCTTTGCGGGTGATCCCGAACTGCTCGCCGGACGCGCGCGCGCTCTGGGGTTGCCGATCGGGATTCGGCTGCTTGAGCGGAACGAGACGAGCACACCACAGCGCCCCGGCGAGATGCTGGTTCTGCCTGCGACGCTGGCTCGAGCCTCGATCGCCGGACAGCTCGAACCAGCCAACGCGCCCTATGTGCTGGCCTTGCTGGATGCCGCCATCGAGGGCTGCGTGAGCCGGGAATTCGATGCGGTGGTCACGGCACCAGTGCACAAGGGCCTGATCTGCGACTCCGGCCAGCCCTTCAGCGGTCATACCGAATACTTCGCCGAGCGCCTGGGATGCCCGCGACCGGTGATGCTGCTGGTGGCAGGAGACCTGCGAGTGGCCCTGGCCACCACGCACCTTCCGTTGCGAGCGGTACCCGATACGCTGGATGCGGACCTGCTGCTGGACACCCTGCGGGTCATGAACCGCGACCTGCGGGGCCGCTTCCGGATCGAGCGACCAACCATCCTCGTTTGCGGACTCAACCCGCACGCCGGCGAGGGCGGGCACCTGGGCTGGGAGGATGACCGGATCATCGCCCCGGCGATCGCGCAGGCCCGGGCAGAGGACATCGATGCGCTCGGCCCGCTACCAGCAGATACCGCCTTCACTTCCCGCTCGCTGACCCGAGCCGATGCCGTGCTGGCGATGTATCACGATCAGGGGCTGCCGGTGGTCAAGCACCGCGGCTTCGGTGGGGGCGTAAACGTCACGCTGGGCCTGCCGATCGTGCGCACCTCGGTCGATCATGGCACGGCACTCGAACTGGCGGGCAGTGGGCAGGCCGATCACGGCAGCCTGGCCGCTGCCGTCGAACTGGCAGCGCGGTTGGCCGGTTGATCCACCGCCCCCGCAAGCGCTTCGGCCAGCACTTCCTGCACGACGCCAACGTCATCGCCCGCATCGTTGCGGCCATCGACCCCCGGCCGGGCGATCGGCTGGTCGAGATCGGACCGGGACTCGGCGCGCTCAGCCTGCCGCTGCTGCAGCACACGGGACGGCTGGAGGTGGTGGAGATCGATCGCGACGTGGTCGGGCCGCTGCGCGAGAAGTGCGCAGGCCACGGCGAACTGGTCGTCCATCAGGGCGATGCCCTGGCCTTCGACTTTGCGGCACTGGCCGGCAGCGGCCCGCGGCTGCGGGTCTGTGGCAACCTTCCCTACAACATCTCGACACCGCTGATGTTCCACCTGCTGGCCCAGGGACACGCCATTCTCGATATGCACTTCATGCTGCAGCGGGAAGTGGTGGTGCGCATGGCGGCCGCGCCGGGCGGCCGGGACTACGGTCGGCTGACCGTCATGCTGGCGGCGGCCTGCCGGGTAGAGCCGCTGTTCCGGGTAGGCGCCGGCGCCTTCGCTCCGCCGCCGAAGGTCGAATCGGCCGTCGTGCGGCTGACCCCGCTATCCCCTGCCCCGTTTCCCCTTGGGGATCCCGCAGACTTTGCCCGCATCGTCGCCGCCGCATTTTCCATGCGCCGCAAGACCCTGCGCAACGCGCTGCGGGGCGTGGTCGGCGAGGACGGGTTCCGGGATGCGGGCATCGAGCCCGGCCGGCGTCCCGAAACCCTCTCCCCCGCCGAGTTCGGTGCCCTGTCGGTGCAAGTGGGCAGGGCACGCGGGACCGAAGCTGACGTATAGTGGCAACCTGACCCAGCCGTGGAGGGAACACATGGCCATCTATTCCAGGATCCTGCTGGCAGTCGACCTGACCGAAGATAGCGAGGCCATCGCCGTACGCGCACGCGAACTCGCCGCGGCCTGCGGTGCAGAGCTCTCCATCCTGCACGTGGTGGAATACGTCCCGGTGGAACCGATGGGCGAGACTTTGCTGCCGGCGGTGCAGATCGAGGAGGAACTGGTGGCACGAGCCCGTGACCGGCTTGCTGAACTGGCCTCGCGCCTTGACCTGACCGGCAGGCCCTGCGAAGTGGCCTGCGGCAACATCAAGGCGGAGATCGTTCGCCATGCCAAGGACCTCAAAGCCGACCTGATCGTCCTGGGCAGCCGCGAACGGCACGGCTTGTCGATCATGATCAACCTGACCGAGGACACGGTCCTGCACGCCGCGCCCTGCGACGTGCTGGCGGTACGGCTGCGATGACCGAAGCCGAGCCCCGCCGGCTGATTCGCGTGGAGGTGGACACCCGCTATCTCGATGAGCAATCGAGTCCGCGCGAGGGGCGCTTCGTGTTTGCCTATACCATCACGCTGCGCAACGAGGGTGACGTGGCCGCACGACTGCTTCGGCGGCGCTGGCTCATTACGGACGCCAACGGCAAGGTGCAGGAGGTGGAGGGCGACGGCGTGGTCGGCGAGCAACCCCACCTGCAGCCCGGCCAGGGCTTTCGCTACACTTCGGGCGCGGTCCTGGAAACCCCGGTGGGGGCAATGCAGGGCGCTTACGAAATGATGGCCGACGATGGCATCGCCTTCGACGCTCCCATCCCCGCCTTCACGCTGGCGATGCCCGGAACCATTCACTGACCTGTCGCGATGGCGGTCTACGCGATCGGCGACGTGCAGGGCTGTCAGCCGGCGCTGCTGGCCCTGCTCAAGGCGCTGCGCTTCGACAGCGCAGTGGATCGACTCTGGCTAACCGGTGACCTTGTCGCTCGCGGCCCGGACTCGCTGGGCAGCCTGCGCTGCGTGCGGGCCATGGGCGATGCGGTGCGGTTGGTTCTCGGCAACCACGACCTGCACCTGCTGGCCATGGCGGCCGGCGTACGTCCCCTGCCGGACGAGCCGGGTCTGCGCGAGGTGCTCGCCGCCGCCGATCGGGATGACCTGCTTGACTGGCTGGTCCGCCAACCCCTGTTGCACCACGACCCGCAACTCGACTGCACGCTGGTGCACGCGGGCATCGCGCCAGGCTGGGACCTGGCTACGGCCATGGCCGAGGCCCGAAATGTGCAGCAAGCTCTGCAATCCCGTCCGCGCGAGACGCTCGCCGCCATGTACGGCGACGAACCCCGCTGCTGGCATCCCGGCCGCGAAGGCATGGACCGGGTGCGCTTCGCCATCAACGCCTTTACCCGCATGCGCCTGGTGGACCGGGACGGCTGCCTGGTTCCGGGCAAGGGTGCCCCGCAATCGGCGGCCACCGGATCGATGCCCTGGTTCCAACACCCGGCACTGGACGCCTTCACCGGGCGGATTGCCTTCGGGCACTGGTCGACGCTCGGCCTGCGGGTCGCAGGTCGCTTCCTGGCCCTTGACGGCGGCTGCGTGTGGGGCGGCCGGTTGTGCGCCGTGCGACTTGACCGCGACGGCGCCGAACCGGTCACGGTGGACTGCGCGGGACTCAGTCCCTCGCCGCGCGGACCAGCGAAACGAAGCTGAACGGATAATCGTGACGTTCGTCAGAGGGGTGACTCTCGCAGGCCTCCTGCTGCCAGCCGGCCCAGTCCAGTCCCTCGAGTGCGGTATCGCCGGCAGGCTCACCGTGGACGCGGGTCAACTCGATGCGAGACAGGCGCGGCCAGCACAGCCGATAGATCTCCGCGCCTCCAATGACCATTACCTGCTGCACGGAACCAGCGAGCGCGAGCGCTTCATCCAGACTACCCGCCACCATGACCCCTGCCGACCGCCAGCCTGCGGCCCGGGTGAGCACGATGTTGTCCCGCCCCGGTAACGGCCGGCCCAGCGAGTCATAGGTTCGGCGCCCCATCAGCACCGGATGACCGAGGGTCAGGGCCTTGAACCTGCGGAGGTCGTCGGGCAACCGCCAGGGCAGCGCGCCGTCACGCCCGATGACCTGGTTGTCGGCCATCGCCAGGACCGCCACCAGGCGTGGGGTGGCCGGTTCCATCACTTCTTGCGGGCGGGCTTTCGCTTCGGCTTGGGGTCCATCAACATGGTGCCCCGGCAATTGGCCGCCCCGCAGCGGCAGGCGAAGACCTCATCCACGTTGGGTGGATCGTTCGGCTCGCGCATGATCTGGTAGTTGTAGGAAAGTTCCTCGCCGGGCTGGATCGTGCGCACCGCCTCGATGAACACCCGCCGGTCCTCGAACACCGACTCGCAGTTGGGGTCGCAGGAATGGTTGATCCAGCGCGCCTCGTTACCGTCGACGCCGGCGTCGATCACGGTACGACGATCGACCACGAACAGGAAGGTGTGATTGTCGTCCGGGGCCTTGTCCTCGTAACGGCGATCAGCCTCCGCGTGGGACACTCGCTCGCCGAGATACTCGATCACCCGGGTGCCCTTACGGATCTTGCGGGCTGCAAACACGCCTCGGCCGTGAATGCGGGACTGTCGAACCTTGTACAGCGGGGCAGACCCGCGTTGCTGCGTGGGCATCTTTCAGTGGCTCCTGGGTGAAGTCAGACCGCGACCGGCGCCTTGATCGCGGGATGGTGCTGGTAATCGACGATGGCAATGTCGTCGAACTCGTAGTCGAACAGCGTGGGCGGGCGTCGCCTCAACTCCAGCCGCGGCAACGGGTGAGGCTCCCTGGTCAGCTGCAATCGTGCCTGTTCGAGATGATTGAGGTAGAGGTGACAGTCGCCGCCGGTCCAGACGAAATCGCCAGGCTCGAGATCACACTGCTGCGCCAGCAGGTGGGTCAGCAGGGCGTAGGAGGCGATATTGAAAGGCACGCCGAGGAACAGGTCGCAACTTCTCTGGTACAGCTGGCAGGACAGCCGACCACCAGCCACGTAGAACTGGAACAGCGCGTGGCAAGGTGCCAGCGCCATGCTGGCGAGTTCACCGACATTCCAGGCGCTGACGATCATGCGCCGCGAATCGGGATCCTCCCGCAGCTGCCGGACCACGGTCGCAAGCTGGTCGATGCTCCGTCCATCGGCGGTCGGCCAGGAGCGCCACTGCCGGCCGTAAACCGGCCCCAGCTCGCCCCCTGCATCGGCCCACTCGTCCCAGATGGTCACCCCGCGCTCCTGCAGCCAGCGCACATTGGTGTCACCGCGCAGGAACCACAGCAGCTCGTAGATGATCGACCGGGTGTGCACCTTCTTGGTCGTGACCAGCGGAAACCCTTCCGCCAGTGCAAAGCGCAACTGCCTGCCAAACACGCTCAAGGTGCCGGTACCGGTACGGTCCTCCTTGCGGGCGCCATGGTCGAGCACGTCCTGCAGCAGGTCGAGGTACTGGCGCATCAGCGGTAGTTCCCGGAAGGCACACGATAACGCGCAGACCAGGCCAGCATGGCCAGGCCGGCGACGATCATGGGCAGGCTCAGGACCTGCCCCATGGTGACCCAGCCCAGAGCGAGATAGCCGAGGTCGAGGTCCGGAAGACGCACGAACTCGACCAGGAAGCGGAAGCAGCCATAGGTGAGCAGGAACAGCCCGGAGGCCGCCAGCCGCGGTCGAGGTCGGGAAGTGAACCACCAGATGATGATGAACAGCACGAGCCCCTCGAGCAGGGCCTCGTAAAGCTGAGACGGATGGCGGGCCTGTCCCTGCACGACGAAGGCCCAGGGCAGGTCCGTGGTCTTGCCCCACAGCTCGCCATTGATGAAGTTGCCGATCCGGCCGGCCCCCAAGCCGATGGCCGGCAGCGGAACGGCAAAGTCGAAGACGTCCATGACGCTGCGACCCCGCCGCCTGGCAAACAGGGCGATGGAGCACATCACGCCAATGAGCCCGCCGTGGAAGGACATGCCGCCCTGCCAGATCCGCAACACGGACAGCGGGTCGGCCAGCACCCCCTCCATGCCGTAAAACAATGTCCAACCCAGGCGGCCGCCGAGGATCACGCCGACGGCTGCAAAGAAGATCAGGTCATCCACGTCAGCCACATTCCAGGTGGAACCGGGCGCCGCCGCCCGCCGGCGGGCGAGCCACCAGCCGCCCAGGAATCCCACCACGTACATCAGCCCGTACCAGCGGACCTTGAGGGGTCCAAGGGCGAGGGCAACGGGATCAATTTCCGGGTAGGGAATCATCAGCCGGATTCTAGCAAGCCGCGCGGCAGGGCCGACTCATTCGCCTGAGACCCGGAACAGGATGGCTTTCAGGTAACGGGTCTCGGCAATGGCCGGATGCACCGGATGGTCGACGTCCTGGCCGCCGAAGGACAGGGCCTGGGCATGGCGACCCGACGAACGCGCAGCGCGCTGGACAGCCTCGAGCAGGGCCGCTTCCTCCAGGTGCATGGAACAGGAGCAGCTCATCAGCAGGCCATCCCGCGACAGCAGCCTGAGCGCCAGCTGGTTCAGCTTACGGTAGGCAGCCAGCCCGCGGCCCAGGTCCTTGCGGCGCTTGATGAAAGCCGGCGGGTCCAGCACGATCATGTCGAAGCGCCGGCCCTCGGCATGCAGGGCGGCCAGCGCGTCGAAGGCATCCGATTCCAGGATCTCCACCGCGAGGCCGTTATCCGCGGCGCTTGCCCGGACCGAGGCCAGTGCGGTGGCCGAGGCATCGACGCAGGTGACGGCCGTCGCGCCGGCCCGTGCGGCCTGCAGCCCGAACCCCCCGAGGTAGCAGCAGACATCCAGCACGCTGCGCCCATCGGCCAGGCGGGCGAAAGCCGCCCGGTTGGCACGCTGATCGAAGAACCAGCCGGTCTTCTGGCCGGCCAGCAGCGGTACCCGAAAGCGCACTCCGCCTTCCTCGAGGGTGATGACCTCTGGCACCTCGCCCAGCCCCGTTTCCACCGCCAGGGGCAGGCCCTCCAGTTCCCGCGCGCCGGTATCGTTACGCCACAACAGGGCCTCGATGCCCGTGACGCGCTTCAGGGCCTCCGCGACCCAGGGTTTCATGACATCCATGCCGGCAGTGCTGGCCTGGGCGACGCACAGCGAACCGTAACGATCAACCACCAGCCCGGGCAACAGATCACCCTCGCCGTGCACCAGGCGGTAATGGTCGGAGCCAAGCATGCGCTCCCGCATGGCCAGGGCGACCTTGAGCCGGTGAACCAGCAGCGGCTGACCCGGCAGGTGGGCCGGATCGCGACTGAGGATGCGGGCAGCAATCAGGGTGTGGGGATTGACGTAGCCGTACCCCATGAACCGGTCACGGCTGGATCGGATCGTGACGAGCTGGCCCGACTGAAACCCGGTCAACGGGGTTGCCGAGATATCAACCTCATTGGAGAAGATCCAAAGGTGCCCGGCAAGCAGGCGCCGCTCCTCGTGCGGCCGGAGGCGCAGGGTGGCTGGTTCGTTCAAGGGAAGCCCCGCAGCAGGCTGATATGATCTGCGAATTCTACGCCAAGCCAAGCCACCATGAGCGCCCCTCCTGTCTACAACGATATCCTGGCTGCGGCACGCAGGCTGCGTGGCGTAAGCCGGCTCACTCCGCTACTGGCCGACACCGCCCTCGACGAATTGACGGGCGGGCGCATCCTCCTGAAGCTGGAGCCGCTGCAGGTGACCGGCTCCTTCAAGGTACGGGGGGCCTACAACGCACTCGATACTATCGAGCCGGCGCGCCGGGGTGCCGGGGTGGTGGCCTTTTCCTCGGGCAACCACGCGCAAGGCGTCGCCTGGGCAGCACGTCGGCTGGGCATGCCGGCAGCCATTGTGATGCCGGCCGATGCACCGCGCATGAAGCTCGACAACACGCGGGCGCTCGGCGCGGAGGTGATCACCTATGACCGGATGACCGGCAGCCGCGAGGCCATCGCCGGCGAGTTGGCCGAGTCCCGCGGTGCGCGCCTGGTGCCCTCATTCGACGACCCGCAGGTGATCGCAGGCCAGGGCACGGCAGGCCTCGAGTTGATGAGCCAGGCTGGCGAGCTGGGCCTGACCCCCGATCAGGTCCTGGTCTGCTGCAGCGGCGGCGGCCTGGTCAGCGGCTGCGCCATCGCCATCCGCGAGGTCGCTCCGCACTGCCAGATCTACACGGTGGAGCCAGAGGGCCACGACGATGCCCGCCGCTCGCTCGCGAGCGGTCGGCGCGAACGCAATCCGCCCGGGGGATCGTCGCTGTGCGACGCGCTGCTGGCGCCAAGTCCGGGTGAGCTGACCTTCCCCATCATGCGCTCACTCCTGGCAGGGGGAGTGGCGGTCTCCGACCACGAGGTCCTGACGGCAATGGCCTGGGCCTGGCGGGAACTGAAACTCGTGGTGGAGCCCGGCGGGGCGGTGGCGCTGGCCGCGGTGCTGGCCGGCAGGATCGAATGCCGGGATCAGGTGACTGCGGTGGTGATCTCCGGTGGCAACGTCGACCCGACCACCTTCTCCGCGGCGCTCGCCCTGGCCTGAATGCGGGGATGCGTCAGCGCCAGTGCTCGCCGATCCACGGCGTAGGCAGCACCCGACGGTACCATTTGCCACTGACGCCCTCCAGCGCCTCGTGTGGGTTGGGCTTGCCGTGGAAGGCGATGATCCTGGCGCCCTCGGGAATGCGGGGCGGCTCGATGAACGACAGTGGAAAAGGCCGCACGCAGTGCCGCTTGAAGCTGCGACACCAGGCCTCGGGCCAGTAACCGAGACGCCCAACGCTGGCAAAACTGCCGGTCACGTACTCCTGTTCGTTACGCACCGAGGCGCGGACGCCGCTCCGATCAGCGAGCAGGCGCTGCAGCACCTCGGGATGGGCACCCGCCTCAAAGCGGAATACCGAGGTGTTGCCGGTGCCGTCGCGCTTGTCCCATTCGCGGATGACCAGGAACTCGCCAGGGGGATCGAAGAAGCAGCCGATGTCATCCACGATGACGACGTCGAGGTCGATGAACAGCACTGGACCGGTCAGGTCGTGGAGCGGACTGGCAAAGGCCAGCACCTTCAGCCAGCCGTGCTCGCGAGTCCAGGCCACCCGCTGGTCGAAGTCCGGGTCGCCCGTTCGCGGCAGGTCTAGGACCTCGACGGACGGGTCGATGCCGCTGGCGTCATCCGTCAGGCACACGAAGCGATGCGGTCGGGCGAGGTTGCGGCTGACCATGGAGCGCAAACGGCTCACGTACTCGGGGCCATACTTGCGCCCCCACTTCATGCACAG
Organism: Gammaproteobacteria bacterium; assembly: GCA_030831085.1. Classification (GTDB taxonomy): domain Bacteria; phylum Pseudomonadota; class Gammaproteobacteria; order Steroidobacterales; family Steroidobacteraceae; genus SG8-30. Next base: position 24,657 of record JAURLT010000002.1, on the reverse strand, counting down.
CACATTGACCGCTTCCATGGTCATCGATCATACCCCGCCAGGAAGGGATAACCGGCAATCAGCTCGCGCAGGCGCTGCTCCATGGCCGGTTCCCAATCCAGCTCCTGGCGAGCCTGCCTCGGCGAGGCGAAGACCCTACTGGCGGCTGCCTCCAGCCAGTCGGGCTCAGACGCCAGTCCGAGGTGAACCACCATTTTGTCCAGCCAGACCGCGGGCTCGGCAATGAACTCCTCATGCTGGAACAGCAGGACCTCGCCCGGCTCGGCCTGCTCAATGGCCAGCGCCACGCCGCGGGCAAACGAGGCGTACCACTCCAGTGCCGAATCCAGCGGCAGGCGCTTGCGGCGGGCAATCCTCGCCAGGTTGTCCCAGGGATTGCGGGTATTGATGATGAGCCTGACCGGCACGCCCACCCGTTCGCGAAGTCGTTCCAGCAGGCCCGGGTCCTGATCGAGGCGGCGCGCGCTGCGCCCGCCCTTCTTGTCGCCTATGGCCCGCAACCGACGGTAGCGGCCCTGCCACTGCCCCGGCACGGAATAATCGTAGCCCCACCAATGGAAACCGCCCGCGGCAAAGTGCCACTCCGCCCGCAGCAGGGATTCGAAGAGCTGGTTCCGGGTGGCTCCCGCGGCCACCCGGGCCAGGGCATCGGCCTCGTGGGCGATCACCGCATCGGGATGGGAGTTCAGCAGCGAGCCGATCAGCGTATGCCCACTGTAGGGAAAGCCGATGAACTGGCAATAGACCTCGACCTGGGTGAAATCCGCTGCGCAGGCGCGGGCATGACGTGCCGCCCGCCAGCGTTGCAGGGGACCGTGGAAGCGGTTATCCGGATTGCGGCGGAACATCGCCAGCTCAGGGCCGCAGCGGCAGTGCCAGCACCGCCGCCTCACCGATGCTGCCCAGGTAGAGCGTGCCCCCGTGATCATTGGCGCTGGTAACCGTGGAAAAACGCCCGGACGCGTCACGGTAGGAGGCGACCACGCGACCCTCCAGGTCGATGGCCGCGACCCACGCGAGCGGCGGGGGCGCCAACGACAACCAGCCTTTCGGCACCATGGCCAGAAGCTTGCGCAGCAGAGGATAAGGCGCCAATCGATCGATCGCCGCCACCCGGGTAGCTGGCAGCGCAACCCAGAAACGGTCGCGGCCGTCGAAGGACAGGTTGTCCGGCAGGCCGGGCAAGCCAGTAATAAACGTGTCCCGCTCGCCCGCCCGGGGTCCTTCAATCCACAGCCGGGTAATGCGGGCTGCCGGCGTCTCGGTTACCAGCACGTAGGCGTCTTCCGGGCCCAGGGCCACGCCGTTTGCAAAGCGCAATCCATCGAGGGCCACTCGCGTTTGCCCAGTCGCGGGATCGTGCGCCAGCAGCAGGCCCGTTGCCCTGCCTTCCAGAAAGTCCAGCAGGTAGTTACCCAACGGGAAGCGCTGGGTAGCACTGGAGAACCAGATGGTACCGTCATCGGCAATGTCGAGGTCATCGATCAATCCGAGACGCTGACCGTTATGGCTGTCGACCAGCACTGCGATAGAGCCTTCGGTGCTTACCGCCAGCAGGCCACGGGCGGCATCGGCGACGATCAGCCGGCCCCCGGCATCGAACTGCATACCCAGGGGCCGACCGCCCGTGTCGGCGAACAGCGTCTGCTGCCCACTTACCGGATTGAAACGGATGATGCGTCCGTCGAGGAGCCCCGTGTACAGGGCTCCGTCCGGGCCGAGGGCCACGTCCTCCGGGGCCTGGCCGAGTTCAATACGGCGAGCCTGTTCCATCTCGAGGGGCTCAGCAAACCCGCCTACCAGCCCTCGATCCGGCTCGGGCTCCCAGGCCACGGGGTCAATCGGCCCGGGCCAGCTGAGTAGCACGGCCAAGAGCACCACGAGCCCAATTGAGGCACCCGCCAGCAAGCGTTTCACGGTTCGACTCCTTCAGGCAGCGAGGCGCGCAGGCGGCTGATCAGGTCGGCATGGCGGCCGGGTTCGAAGGCTGCCGCAGCGCCCCAGTCCAGCGCCCAGGGCTGCAGGGTCCGCTGGTCCTCCGGTTCTGCGGCCCATCTGGGGAACAGATGGGCATGCAGGGCAGGCTCGAGGTTGCCAAACATGGCGTAGTTGACGCGATCCGCACCCGTCGCCGCAAGGATGGCATCCCCGAGGTCACTCATGTCGGCGAGAAACTGCGCACGCTCTGGCGGATACAGCGCGTTGAGGTGAGGCACCACCGGGTCCGGCAGCAGCAGGCAGTAACCCTCGCGCACCTGGACCTCGCCCAGCACGGCCCAGCCCGAGGGCAGGCGCGCCACCAGAGTCGGATCCTCCCCCCGGCGCAGGCGCTCGACCCGGCGATGGATGGCAGTCACGCGGGCAGACCCAGTTCGCGCAGCGCCGCGAGGGTCCGTTCGCGATCCTCGTGCACGATACCCCGCCAGCCACGACGCAGGGCGGTCTCGACGTTGGCCTCGAGGTCATCGATAAAAACGGTGCGCACCGGCTCGAGGTCGAACTCCTGCTCCGCGCGCTGGTAGATGGCTTCGTCGGGCTTGCAGGCGCCAGCCCGGTAGGAAGGCAGCGCGCCATGACCGATCCGGGACAAGCCGATCTTCTCGTCGAGGTGATCCCAGTGCAGGTCCCCGATGTTGGACAGCAGGAACACGCGATGGGTTGCGGCAAGGGCCCGGGCCAGGTCGAGCATGGCGGGCTCGGGCGAGAGCACGCCCAGCCAGTGCTCCCTGAGCAGCGCCTGGGGCATGCTGCCGTCTCCCTGGAGGGTAATCCGCCGCAGCAACTCCTCGCCATTGAAGCCACCGCTCTCGTACTCGCGTAGCCCGATGCGGCGCATCAACAGGTCCGGGTTGTCGAGCGACACGCCGTGGGCGGCAAAAAAGCCCAGCAGGCGACCGAAGTCGAGCCTTACCAGCACCCGTCCGACGTCAAATACGATGGTGTCGACCGCGCTCAAGCCATCCCCTCAGGCGTTGATCCGCGCCAACCACGGCAGCTCTCCGTCCCGATCTTCGAGTCGCAGGATGAAATTAAAGCGGTCCACCTCAATACAGTAACCGAGGTCGGCCTCAGGCGCCCAGTCCGCCTCCGGGTCAAGGAAGCGACGGGCCGAGGGCGCGTAGCGCAGGCCCGCGGCGAGAGCGGCCGCGTCCGGCGAATCTCCGGCCAGCCTGGCGGCAATGATCCCCGCACAGAGGTCGTCCTCTGCACAGCGCTCGCGCGCCTCCTGACCCATCCTGACCAGGGACACCCGGCTCGGTTGCTGGTGGCGGATGTAGCGGCAGATGGCCGCTGCATTCACCAGGCTGCCGGTCAGGACTTCGTCGGCCAGGCCCGCATTCATCAGACCTTCGGTGCCCGCATGGGTGGTGTGCAATACGGTTCGGCCACGCAAGTCGGCGCCGCAGATTTCGCTCGGCGAATTACCAAAATCAAAACCGGGCAACCTGCGCCCGTGGCGCTCACCGATGGCGAGCCAGCCCGGATGCGCATCGCGCAAGCGCAGGGCGCGTCGAGGATCAGTGAGTGGATGGAGGCGTGCAGCGCCAGCCTCTACCAGATGGCAGGCGACCGTGAAGGCGCGGAACACGTCGATCACCACCACCAGGCCGCACGCCTCTCGCGCGCCCGCGACGTGATCAAGGATCACCACTGATGGGTTCACGGACGGCCCCGATCCTCCCGGATGCCGGTCACCAGCGTGGGTTCAACCGCCTCGGCGGCGTTGCCAAAGGATTGCCGGGTGTAAGTCAGCACCGCCGCGAGATCCTCGTCGGCGAGCCAGAAGAACTGCGGCATCACGGCCAAACCACGGCGCTTCTGCAGGGTCGAGGGTCGGTCCCCGTACATCACCCAAGCGACCAGGGCATCGGGGTCACCGTTGACGGTCACGGAACCTGCCAGCGCCGGTTGCACTTCGCCAAGGCCCTGGCCATTGCGCTGATGGCAGGAAGCGCAATGGGTGGCGTACACCGTCCGCCCCCGATCGGGACCCTCGATAGGCTCCCGCGCGCAGGCGGCAAGCAGGACGACCCAGGGAACGAACCAGAGCCGGATCACGGCACGCCCGCTGGTGAGATGGCTCAGCCTGTCCAGAAGCGAACGCGACCGGTATCGAGATGAATGAAATCCGACTTTACATACAGCCCGACGCCACCGAGGCCCAACTGCCTGGCGTAATCGAACAACCTGCGGGTGCGGAACCCCGTCAGCCGGACGTCGATGGCACTACCCTGCATATGCAGGCTGCGCTTGGCTACGCCCGAGGAGCGGCCCGCCAGCATCTCGTTGGTGGCCGGCGAGCGATAGGCGGAAATGACCTCGAAGTGTGCGTCGTGATTGGCCAGCGCCCTGAGTGCATGCAGGCCGTCGAACAGGCGTCGATCCATCCGGGTCACCTCACCGGTGCGAAAGTCCCTCAGGAAACCGTCGAGGGTCGAGAGCGCATCCGGGCAGTAGGCCGCACCGTCGAAGAAGGCCACGTCGAGCGCCTCAGCGGTGTGGGTGTGCAGGAGGCTGAGTCTCCTGGCAGACGAGGGGATCACGGAGGCCAGTGCGCGGCCATAGGGCGGCAACACCATGCAAGCCGCCGCGCCTGCAAGCCCCGACAACAGGGCACGCCTCTGGCTGCTCGGAGGACTCAACTTACGATACCGTTCCATGTCCCGAGGATTGCCGATTTTCCCGATTAAAACAAGCTGTTAGCTCGCATTCTTTGTAGCGACAAGGGGTTGCAGCAGGGCCAGCAAGCGCTCGACGGTGCCGCGATTGGCATCGAGAACCCGCGTGCTTGCCGCGACCATCTGCTCACGCTCAGCGGAATCGCCGAACAGCCTGACGAGCATTTCCCCCAGCGTACGACCATCCTGAACGCTGAGCAGCCCTCCCGCCTTGCTCAATTCCGCATAGATCCCTGCGGAGTTCGAATTATAAGGACCGGTTAGCGTGGGCCGGCCCACCGCCACCGGCTCCAGCAGGTTGTGCCCACCGATGGGCACCAGGCTGCCCCCGACGAAAGCGAGGTCGGCGCCCGCATAGAACATCAGCAGTTCCCCGAGCGTGTCGACGAGCAATACCTCGCTGCCGGTCGCCTGGGCATCCCGGACAGACCTGCGCGCCCAGCGCCAGCCTTGCGCGGAAAGCTGCCCGGCCACCTCCTCGAAGCGAGCCGGATGCCGCGGGACCAGGACCAGCAGTGCATCGGGGTGGGCATGCAGCAGGATGCGATGGGCTTGCAGCACCTGCAGTTCCTCGCCCTGATGCGTGCTGCCGGCCACCCAGACCGGTCGGCCTGGAGCCTGCTCGGCTCGCCACTCTCTACCCGCCCGAACCAGTCCGGCATCGATCTCGATGTCGAACTTGAGGTTGCCGACCATACGGCTGCGTGAGGGCGGCGCACCGATGGCAATGAACCTGTCGACGTCCTGGGCACTTTGCGCGGCCACCGTCACCACCTCATCGAAAGTTCGGCGCAGCAGCGGCAACAGGCGGCGATAGCCACGCACCGAACGAGGGGAGAGCCGCGCGTTGGCGATGATCAAGGAAATGCCACGGCGGGCGCAGGCGCGGAACAGATTGGGCCAGATCTCCGTTTCGATGATCACACCGGCAACAGGCTGATGGTGATCGAGGAAACGACTGACGGCATCGGGCAGGTCGAGCGGCAGGTAGCAGACGGTGCCGCGGCCGGCCAAGGCCTGTTCTGCCACCTGTCTCCCCCCGGCGGTCACGGTGGACAGCAACAGCGGCCTGTCAGGATAGCGAGCGAGCAGGCCCTCCAGCAGGGGCAGGGCCGCACGGACCTCCCCCACCGACACCGCATGTACCCACACCGCGCCACGCGCTGCTGAGGGGTAGAAACCAAGCCTTTCCCGCAAGGCGTGGCGGTAACCGGGTTCGCGCAGGCTCCGCCACAGGAAGTACATCAGTACCAGGGGCATCGTGGCATAGGTGAATAGTGAGTACAGGGCGCTCATGGCCGTTCCTCCACAGCACCATGGCCGAGCATGAACAACTGCCAGGGCTCCTCCCAGGAGCGCTCGCCAGCCGCCAGCTTGCGCAGGGAGCGAGCCAGTCGCTGCAACACGCGGTGCTGCCACCGACCCGGTCCCGGCAAGCAGCCGCGGTCGAGGTCCAGCAGCCACACGCCCCCCAGTCCGTCGACCATGAGGTTGTTGGCGTTGAGGTCCGCGTGACGCACGCCAGCATCATGGAATCGGCGCACGCAGCGCCCGGCCGCCAGCCAATCCTCATCAACGGCCCGGCCGGCGAGCCATCGTTCACCCAGCGGCTCGGCAGCCAACAGGCGACGGGTCACCAGCTCGCCTGAGTAGGTCAAACCGTGACGGGTCACCCGCGCAGCCACGGGTCGGGGCACCGGCAGGCCCAGCGCCTGCAGCCGTTCGAGCAGGCGCAACTCACGAAACGGGCGCGTGCGCTCCAGGCCCAGCCATGCATAGCGGTCATTCGAGAGCCTGGCTGCAAGGCCACCGCGCAGGTAACGGCGCAGGACGAAATGATCTCCTGCCAGCTCCAGGAAACTGACCGAACCACGACCGCCCCGGACCTGCTCAACCCTACCGGCAGCGGCGAGCGACTCGAGATCGAACAGACGCCCTGGATCAGTAGTGAGGGTGGGATCGTGCAGCATCGTGCTGCGACCCTGCCCCGTCACCACGAGGCTCACGATGCGCTCCGCAGCTCAGCGAACCAGGCGGAATTCGGCACTGCAGTAGGGACAGCGGGCCCGTCCGCTGGCCTCGATCGGCAGGTAGACCTTGGGGTGGGAGTTCCAGAGTTTCATGCTGGGCAACGGACATGACAGCGGCAGGTCGGCTTCAGTGACCTCGTAGCTGCGACGCGCGTTGGCCTGTTCGCCCGGGTGTTGCATGGCTGCCATTATAGCGATGGCTCCAAGTCCTCGGCCATGACCTGCTGCCAGACGCGAGACACAGCCATGCGCTGGTCCGGGAACCAGTCAGCGGGGACCACCTTGCCAAGCTCCTCCAGCGAGCGCCGGTGCAGGCAGCGCCGGTAGTCGCGGTATGCGTCAACCAGTCGGTCAATGACCCCATGGTCGACCAGCGCCGCGGAGCCGACCGACTCCAGCTGCCGGATTGTGTCCGGGAACAGGCACAGGGCCGGTCTTTCTCCGGCCCAGCGTAACACCCAATACTGGGCCAGGAACTCGATGTCGGCCAGCCCGCCCCGATCCTGCTTCAGGTCAAATTCCTCGGCCGTCCCCTCGCTGAGCTCGCTGCGCATGCGCTCCCGCATGGAGGCCACCTCCCCCCGGAGCCCGTCCCGGCGGACGTGATCGACAAGGATCTCCTGCCGGATGGCCTCGAAACGTGCGCGCAAGGCCGGATCGCCGGCCACTGCTCGGGAATGCAGCAGGGCCTGGTGCTCCCAGGTCCAGGCCTCGTTGCGCTGATACTCTGCAAAGGCCTCCACCTGAGTGACCACCAGCCCACCCTTGCCACTCGGGCGCAACCGCATGTCCACCTCATACAGCCGGCCCGCGGCCGTGTGGACGGTCAACAGGTGGACCAGACGCTGCCCGAAGCGGGCCATGAAGACGGCGTTGTCGACCACTTTGGGACCGACGGTCTCCTGCGACTCGCCCGCCGAGTCATGCAGGAACACCAGGTCGAGGTCCGAGGCATACCCGAGTTCAAGGCCGCCGAGCTTGCCGTAGCCGATGGCGGCGACCGCCACCTGCCGATGTAGGCCATCAATGATGCAGCCTGGCTCGCCATGCACGGCGACCAGCTGCTGCCAGGCCAATTGCATGGCACGCGCCAGGATCAGCTCGGCCACTTCGGTTAACCGGTCGCTGACGGCCATCAGGGGCAGGCGCCCCTCGAGGTCCAGCAGGGCCACCCTGAACCGGGCCGCGCGGCGGAAGTGGCGCAGCGCATCCACCTCACGCTCCAGGTCGCCGGCGGCCTGCTCGAGCCGAGCATCGAGTTCCACGGCAAATTGTTCACGATCGGGCAAGTTTTCCAGCAGGCGATCGTCGATCAGTTCATCCAGCAGGATCGGAAAGGCCGCCATCTGCCTGACCAGGAAGTCACCGTGGCCGCAGACCCGGACCAGCGTGGTTCGCGCCGCGGGATTCTCGATCAGTAGCGCCAGATAAGCGGTGCGACCGCCGATCGACTCCAGCAGCGTGGCCAGACGCCTGAGGAGGTCCAGCTGGCTGGCAGCCGTACCAGCGGCGCTCCCTGCAGGCGCAGCCTCAACCACGTCGCGGATCAGCAAGGGCAGTAACTGGACCAGCCGCCGACGGCCAATCGTATCCAGGCGCCGCGCATACGCGGACCGGGTGAGTTCGGCGAGCTGCCGACCAGCCTCCTCGGCTTCGACCATGCCCGCCGCGGTCAGCGAGTGGACCACCGCCGGGTGGTTGTCATCGTCCTGCCACAGGGCATTGAGGTCGGGCAGGTTCGGATCCGAGTCAGGCCGTCGGGGCGCAAACACCACGGCCTCGAATACCCGCCGCACCGCCGCCCTGTGCCTGTCCAGTTCGTCGACCAGCGATGACCAGGCCTCAAGGCCCATGGCCAGGGCCAAGCGTTCCCTGGCCAGAAGATCCACGGGCAACTCGTGGACCTGTGCGTCGTCCACCATCTGCAGCCGGTTCTCCAGCCGGCGCAGGAACCGATAACCCGACTCAAGGGCCGCGACGGCCGGCGGATCCAGCAGCTTGGCACCGACCAGTTGTGGCAGGACAGCCAGCAGGGATGGATTTTGCAGGCGCGGATCGCTGCCGCCACGGATCAGCTGCATGGCCTGCACCACGAATTCCACCTCGCGTATCCCACCTGGCCCCAGCTTCACGTTGTCCTGCAGGTCACGGCGGGCCACCTCGCGCGAAATCAATTCCTTCATCTCCCGCAGCGACTCGAACACGCCGAAATCGAGGTAGCGACGGTAGACGAACGGGCGCAGCACCTGGTCATACAGCTCGAAGAACCGGCCGCCGCCGGCCACCGGTCGAGCCTTGACGTAGGCGTAGCGCTCCCAGTCGCGGCCGTGCTGCTGCAGGTAGTCCTCGAAGGCGCCGAAGCCAGCCACCAGGGGGCCGGAATCACCGAAAGGTCGCAGTCGCATGTCCACGCGATAGACGAAGCCCTCCTCGGTCACCGCATCGAGCAGGCGGATCAGCAGCTGGCCGTGACGGGTGAAATATTCCTGGTGGGTGATCCGTTTGCGACCGTCGGTGAGGGATTCTTCCGGGTCTCCCTCATCCGGGTAGAGGAATACCAGGTCGATGTCGGAGGAGAAGTTCAGCTCGCCACCGCCGAGCTTGCCCATGCCCAGCACCATCAACTCCAAGGGCTGGCCCGCCCCGTCAAGGGGCATGCCATAGCGGCCCGCCAAGGCCCCTGTCGCGTAGCGATGGGCCGCCGCGATGCATTCATCCGCCAGCAGCGACAGGTCAGCGAGCGTTGCCTCGAGGCTGGCGATGCCCGTCAGGTCGCGCCAGGCAATGCGGGCGAGATGCCTGCGCCGCAGGCGGCGCAGCTCGGCCATGAAGCCGGACTCGTCCGGTTGCGCCGCAGCGATTTCATCCAACGTCTCCCTGAGCGTGGCCCGGATCAAGGGCCGATCGAGCTCGCCCCGCTCCCGGAACTCCTGCAGCAGGGTCGGCGCCCGACGCAGGGCAGCCGCCAGAAAGTCGCTGCAGGCCAGACAGGCCTGCAGTGGATCACCGTCGAGGTCGTCCTGCATGGGTCAAGCTTAGCAAGGGAGTGTGGCAAAAGCCTTTGGGCGTGCCGCGGCTTGCTCTACACTTTGCCCATGGGTCGTCTGGCAGCCATCGCTTGAGTACTGAAATGCCCCGCCGGGCGCGTCCGGTGGTTGGAGGGGGCACCAAGAAGGTGCTCTACACCCTGGAGACGGTGCGCAGGATAGGCCTGGCGCGTGCGGCCAAAACGCTGAGTTCCCGCAACACCTGCAAGGCCTGTGGCCTGGGCATGGGCGGGCAGCGCGGCGGCATGACCGACGAACTCGGCGAATTCCCCTCGGTTTGCAACAAGAGCGTACAGGCGCAGTCCACCGACACCCAGCCGGCCATTCCGACCGAGGTGTTCGAGCATTCACTCGACGACCTCCGGGAACTGGACGAGCGCGAGCTGGCGAAAATGGGGCGACTGGCGCATCCCCTCTACAAGGAGCGTGGCGGCCAGCAGTTTCGGTGCGTCGATTGGGACTGGGCGCTCGATCATGCCGCAGCTCGCCTGCGAGGCACCGATCCAGCGCGCAGCTTTTTCTATAGCTCGGGACGATCATCGAACGAGGCCGGGTTCGTCTTCCAGTTGCTGGCCCGGGTATTCGGCACCAACAATGTCAACAACTGCTCCTATTACTGCCACCAGGCCACCTCCGTCGGGCTGGATGCGTCAATCGGAACCGGGACAGCCACCATCGAACTCGAGGATCTGCAGGGTTGTGACCTGATCTTCCTGCTGGGCGCCAACCCCGCATCCAATCACCCGCGGCTGCTGCACAAACTCAAGGCCTGTCGGGACCGTGGCGGCGAGGTGATCGTCATCAACCCGGCGCGGGAGCCGGGCCTGGTCCGGTTTGCGGTACCCAAGAGCCCACGCTCCATGCTGAGCGGCGGCACCTGGATCGCCTCGCGCTACCTGCAACCGCGGATCGGCGCCGACATCGCCCTGCTTAAGGGGATCGGCAAGGCGGTGCTCGCCGGGGGCGCGGCCGCGAGAGAGTTCATCGAGGCGCATACGGAGGGCTTCGATGCCTACGCGGCTGACCTCGCCTCGATCGAATGGGACGAAATCGAGGCGTTAACCGGCCTGTCACGGCAGTCAATCGAGGACGTGGCGGCCTGTTACGCGCGCGCAGAGCGCGTGGTGTTTGCCTGGGGCATGGGCCTCACTCACCACCTGCACGGGGTGGAGAACGTAGAGTCGGTGGCCAATCTGGCCCTTCTGCGCGGCATGGTGGGCAAGCCGAATGCCGGACTGCTGCCGCTGCGCGGGCACAGCAACGTGCAGGGCATTGGGACCATCGGCGTCAAGCCGGTACTGGCCAGCGAGGTCATGCAGAGGATGGAGTCCACGCTCGGCCTGACATTTCCGTCGGGTGAGGGGCTCGACACCATGGGGGTCATGCAGGCCGCGAGCCGGGGGACGATGGACGCGGCCGTGATGATGGGCGGCAATCTCTACGGGTCCAATCCCGATGCGGATTGGGCCCGCGCAGCCCTGGAGCGCATTGGCTTCAAGCTGTTCCTGACCACCACCCTCAATCGCGGGCACCTTCACGGCCTGGGAGACGGCGACACGCTGATCCTGCCGGTCACCGCGCGTGACGAGGAGTGGGATCCCACCACCCAGGAGTCGATGTTCAACTACGTCAGGCTCTCGGACGGAGGGATCGAGAGGCTCGCCAACGTACGCCCGGAAAGCTGGATCCTGTGCGAACTGGCAGATCGGTTGTTCCCAGGGTCCAGGGTACCGTTCGCGGCCTTTCGCTCCCACCGCAGCATTCGCGAGGCCATCGCGGCCACGATTCCCGGCATGGAGGATCTGGCCAGCATCGACGTGGCGAAGCAGGAATTCCACATCCGTGGCCGCATCCTGCACACGCCGGAATTCAAGACCCCCTCCGGCCGGGCCCACTTCCTGGTTCGTGCCATGCCGGCGCCGCGCACCAGCGAGGACTATCCGTTCATGCTGACTACCGCGCGCAGCGAGGGGCAGTTCAACACCATCGTTTATGAAGACCACGACGTCTATCGCCAGACGCAGAGTCGCTGGTGCGTAATGATGGGCAGTGCCGACCTGGAGCGCCTGGGAATCAGGGTCGGCGACCGGGTGACGCTGCGCTCGGCCCAGGGCGTGATGCAGGACGTCGTGGTCGAACAATTCGACTTGCCACCCGGCGACCTGATGGCCTACTTTCCGGAAGCTAACGCCCTGACCGGAACGGCCGTCGACCCGCGCAGCAAGACTCCGGCCTTCAAGGCCACACCGGTTCGACTGGAAACTGGCTTGACCCTGCCGCACACCTGAAACGTCCCTGCCGTCACCAGGAGCCCAACATGGTCAGTTCGTCGCCTGTCGAGCAAGCCGGGACTCCTGCCGGGTGGACCGGCGGCCGCCGACGCGAGGTGACAGCGATAGGCACGGCGTTGCTGGCCCTCCTCGGGTTGGCCGGAAATTATTTCAGCCTGCCGCTGTTTTTCGGGATCGACCTCATCTTCGGGTCGTTGGCGACCTTCGTGGCCATCCGCCTGTTCGGCGGCGTTGCCGGTGTACTGGTCGCCATTCCGAGCGCGCTCTACACCCTCATCCTCTGGGGTCATCCCTTCACCGCGCCCGTGCTGGTCCTGGAAGCGGCGGCGGTTGGCCTGCTCGGCAAGAAAATCCGCTACACCCCGCTAGCTGACACGCTGTTCTGGATCCTCGCGGGCGGGCCCCTGCTAATGGTCCTGTTCGGGTTCTACCTTGGCCAGCCCGAATCCGTCAGCCAGCTGGTGGTCCTCAAGAATGCGGTCAACGGTATCCTCAATGCATCCTTAGCCTCGATGATCGTCATCGGGATCGATATTCTGTTTCGAAAACGGCAGGTCTCCTTCTCGCAAATCCTGTTCAACACCCTGATGCTGGCAATCCTGGTCCCAGGGGTCATTCTGGTGTCCATCGATACCCGGTTGAGCCGGGCAGACCTTGAGCGTTCGGTGGAGGAGAAATTGAATGCAGTCGGGACCCTCGCGAGGTCATGGGTCGCCGATGCCCGTGGGCCGGGGGAAGGCACCTTGGATGATCGGCGCCTGCAGGCTGCCCTTAAGCGCCTGCCGCTCGAGGAAGGCGTCGGCATCCAGTATCGGGGTCCCGGCGGAAGGGTGCTGGCCATCGCCGGCGATACGGGCCTGGCCGCCATCGGTTCCACGCTTGCGGTCAGTCCTGGCCTGCAGGTCTGGTTGCCGGAGCGGGCCGACGCGCCGATGCTGGCGTGGTGGAAACGGGCAAGGTACCTGGTGACCCGGGATGTTGCGCTGCCCGCGCCGGGCAGTCGGGTCCTCGTCCATTACGATGCCAGTCAGGTAATAGAGCGGCTCGAGTCACGCAATCTCAAGGCCTTCGTCATCCTCGCAATCCTCACGCTGCTTACCATCCTGGTTGCCTTGGCCGGTACGGAGATCCTGACCAGACCCCTGCGCAGGCTCGGCCTGGCAAGTGGTCGCCTGGCTGGGGAAGTCGCGCGCAAAAACACCATCCTGATACCTGAGGGCACGATCCGCGAGACCGGACAACTGGCGAGCCAGCTCACAGAAATGGGCAACGCCCTCGTGCGCAGCTATGCCTCCGTCGACAACCTGCTGCAAGAGAAGGCCCAGGAACTGTCTGCCGGGGCCAGTTTCCTGGCCTCGCTGTTGCCGGAGCGGCTGGGCGGCTCGCCTGCGGCGGACTGGCGGTTCATTCCATCAGCGGAGCTGGGTGGCGATGCCTTCGGCTACTCGTGGATCGACGAAGACCACTTCGCGATGTACCTGCTGGACGTGTGCGGGCACGGCCTGACCCCGGCCCTGCTGTCGATCAGTGCCATGAACGTGCTGCGCAACCAGACCCTGGCGGGTACCGACTTCCGTTCGCCGGCCTCGGTGCTGGGGGCCATGAACGATGCCTTCCAGATGGACCGATACGGCAACCTGTATTTCACGATGTGGTACGGGGTCTACGATCGTCGCAGCCGCGAACTGTGCTATGCCAACGGCGGGCATCCGCCGGCGATCCTGATCTCGGGGCCGAGTGCAGCAGAGGCTGAGGTGACGGCGCTTAAGAACCCGGGCATGATCATCGGGGGAGTGCCGGGGATGACCTACGAGGAGCAGCGTGTGGTGCTGGCGCCCTATGCGCGGCTGTATTTTTTCAGCGACGGGCTATACGAGATCACCCGTGCGGACGGTTCGATGATGAGTTTCGAGGAGTTCATGGAGATCGTGGGCCGCGGGCCGCGCGCGGAGGGCGCGCTGTCCTTCATCATCGACTCGATCCGGGCCGAGAACGGCCCCAAGCCCTTCGACGACGACCTCGCCATCGTGGAAATGACCTTATGATACCGCCATGGGCCGTTCTCCATGAACCGGCCACTGCACCAGGAGGCAGGCATGACACGAGATACGGGCAGGTTTTCCGAACAGTGGTTCACCCAGTGGCCGCAGACCGACAGCTACCTGGCCTCGGACGGCCACGTCGCGCGTATCCCGTTGCGGCTGAAGAGTACCAATCTGGTCGTATACGGCGGTGCCGACCATGCTGAAACGCTGAAGGAATTCGAGCACGAGGCCTTCGTGCCGGTCTCGGTGGGCGGGCGTACGCCCGTGCAGCTATGGTGCAATAATTTCACCGACACCGACTGCGGCCCGACCGACCGACTCAACCCCTACCTCGAGACCTGGTTCTCCTTCCCGGTCACGCCCAGGGAGAGCCCGCTCGAACTGCCCTATGAGTCACCTTTTTCCCTGAATGTCGAGCACCCGGCAGCCATCAACATGACCCACCGCGTGTTGTGCGGCGGCGACCGGACGGGGTACACCGTGGGCGCTGGTTCGGCGATTGCCTGCGGCCGCGAGGTGTGGGGCTTTCCCAAGCATCCGGGGCTGGCCGACCTGCAATTCGACTACCTCGGCAGCGAAGCGGTGAGCTTCACCGCGAGACACCAGGGCCGCCGCGTCTACACCCTGCGGGCCCGCATCCCCGAAAGCGTGGAGGGCCACGTCAGCGTCCCGGTCGATGCCCGCACCGCGCCGGACGGCTGTGTCACGCCGAAACAAAATCCGCACCGGGCCGGCTTTGTTCCCAAGCAGACTCGCTACGCGATTGCGATGGCAGCCACCATGGCCTTCTCGCCGTGGGATCCGTCGACCGACCAGCTCGACGTCCAGGGCGAGGACGACCACTTTGGCGGCCTGCTGAAGTCGTGGAATTTCACGCCTGAACTCAAGATGCACACCCGCGACTTCAAGGTCGTGGCCCTCAAGCCGGCCGGTTGGGGCGTACCCCTGTAAACAAAAAGGCCCGGGAGTATCCTCCCGGGCCCCTTGGTTACAGCGCGGCAGCGCTGATCACATTCCCATGTCGCCCATGCCGCCCATGCCGCCACCCGGCATCGGTGCATGCTCGTGCTCCTTCTTCGGAGCCTCGGCTATCATCACCTCGGTGGTGAGCAACAGGCCGGCCACGGAGGCCGCGTTCTGCAGCGCCAGGCGGGTGACCTTGGTGGGATCCAGGATGCCCATCTCGATCATGTCGCCGTACTCGCCGGTGGCTGCGTTGTAGCCATGGCTGCCCTTGCCGTCACGGACCTTGGCCAGCACCACGGCGCCATCCTCACCGGCGTTCTGCACGATCTGGCGCAGCGGCTCCTCGATGGCGCGCGACAGGATCTTCACGCCGACCGTCTGGTCGTCGTTGGCACCCGCCAGCTTCTCGACGGCCTTCTGCACGCGAACCAGTGCCACGCCACCGCCCGGCACCACGCCCTCTTCCACCGCCGCACGGGTTGCGTGCAGGGCGTCCTCGACGCGGGCCTTCTTTTCCTTCATCTCGACCTCGGTTGCCGCACCCACCTTGATCACGGCGACACCACCGGAGAGCTTGGCAACGCGCTCCTGCAGCTTCTCGCGATCGTAGTCGGAGGTGGCCTCCTCGATCTGGGCGCGGATCTGCTCGATGCGGCCCTTGATCTCGCCCGGCTTGCCGGCGCCGTCGATGATGGTGGTGTTTTCCTTCTCGACCACGATCTTCTTGGCCTTGCCGAGGTCGTTCAGGGTGGCCTTCTCCAGCGACAGGCCCACTTCCTCGGAGATCACCGTGCCACCGGTCAGGATCGCGATGTCCTGCAGCATGGCCTTGCGGCGGTCACCGAAGCCCGGCGCCTTGACCGCGCTGACCTTGACGATGCCGCGGATGGTGTTGACCACCAGGGTGGCCAGCGCCTCGCCCTCAACGTCTTCGGCGATCACCAGCAGCGGCTTGCCGGCCTTGGCGATGCCCTCGAGCAGGGGCAGCATCTCGCGGATGTTGGAGACCTTCTTGTCGTAGAGCAGGATCAGCGGGTTCTCGAGCTCGCTGGTCTGGTTCTGCTGGTTGTTGATGAAGTACGGGGACAGGTAGCCACGATCGAACTGCATGCCCTCGACCACGTCGAGTTCGTTCTCGAGGCCCGAGCCCTCCTCGACGGTGATCACGCCTTCCTTGCCTACCTTCTCCATCGCCTCGGCGATGGTGTCGCCGATGCTGACGTCGCTATTGGCGGAAATGGTGCCCACCTGCGCGATGGCCTTGGAGTCCTTGCAGGGCTTGGACAGCTTCTTCAGCTCGGCGACCGCGCTGGCAACCGCCAGGTCGATGCCGCGCTTGAGGTCCATGGCGCTGACGCCGGAAGCCACGGCCTTCATGCCCTCGCGCACGATCGCCTGGGCCAGAACGGTCGCGGTGGTGGTGCCGTCACCGGCCTCGTCGGAGGTCGCCGAGGCGACTTCCTTAACCATCTGCGCACCCATGTTCTCGAACTTGTCCTCGAGCTCGATCTCCTTGGCGACCGAGACGCCGTCCTTGGTGACGGTCGGGGCGCCGAAGCTCTTCTCGAGCACTGCGTTGCGGCCCTTGGGGCCGAGCGTGGCCTTCACTGCATTGGCCAGCACGTTGACGCCGCGAACCATGCGGCCGCGTGCGTCATCGCTGAAACGAACTTCCTTAGCTGCCATTTTCAATTACCTCTGAATACTTGATGACTGCGGGCGACCGATCACTTCTCGATCACGGCCATGATGTCTTCCTCGCGCATGACGAGGAGCTCATCACCGTCGACCTTGACCTCGGTACCGCTGTACTTGCCGAAGAGGATCTTGTCACCGACCTTGACGTCGAGTGGACGTACAGACCCCGACTCGAGGATCTTGCCCTTGCCCACTGCAACCACCTTGCCGCGGATGGGCTTCTCGGTTGCGGTGTCAGGGATCACGATGCCGCCGGGTGACTTGCGCTCTTCTTCTTCGCGCTTGACGATCACGCGGTCATGAAGCGGACGAATCTTCATGGAACAACACTCCTTGAACGTGACAAAAACGGTTATGGACCCCAAGAGGGGCACCAGCAGGGCGCTGTTAGCACTCGCCCTTGGTGGCTGCTAATGATAGGGGCGTCCACAGCTATTTCAAGCGCGACCGCAAACAGCTAAAATTCTTTATCTTTTTCAAACAGTTGGTGGCGTTCGGAACCGGCCACCCCCCAGTTGGTCTGACTGACCGCCGATTCGACGAGGTGATCCATGCGCCGTTGGCTGATCCTGATGACCCTGCTTGGGGGCCTGTTGGCAGATGCTGCCCACCCCCAGGGCCTCCTGGGCAAAGCGGGCCAGGAACCGGAATTCCTGCCGCCAGAGGTCGCTTTCCGCCTGATGGCCTACCCCGACGGGGGGGCAACGGTGGTTCTCGACTGGAGTATCGAGCCCGGTTACTACCTGTACCGGCACCGGGTGGGAGCCAAGCCGGAGACACCGGGACTCGAACTGGGCCAGCCCAGCATGCCGACCGGCGAGCGCAAGACCGACGAATTCTTTGGCGAGGTTGAGGTTTTCTACGACCGACTGCTGGCCCGGGTTCCCGTACAGGCCCGCCCGGAAAGCGGGACGGTGACCATCAAGGTGTCTTACCAGGGCTGCGCCGATGCCGGGCTCTGTTACCCACCCACCAGCACGACCGTCACCGTGGACCTGCCCGCCCCCGGAACGCCGGCGACCCTGGCCGGATCCAGTGGCGCGGCTGGGGGTGGCCCCGGCATGGTGGCCGAACAGGACCGGCTGGCCAGCCTGGTAGCAAGCGGCCCGCTGCTGGCGGTCATGGCCAGCTTTTTCGGCTTCGGCTTGCTGCTGGCCTTCACGCCCTGCGTGCTGCCGATGATTCCCATCCTGTCCGGCATCATCGCCGGCGAAGGCAAGCAGGTGACCACGGGGCGGGCGCTGCTGCTGTCGTCCACCTACGTGCTCGGCATGTCCGTGACCTACACCATCGCCGGGGCCGCGTTCGCCGCCGCCGGGCAGCAGGCCCAGGCCTTTTTTCAGCAACCCTGGATTCTGGTGCTGTTCGCCCTGCTGTTCGTGGCCCTTGCGCTGTCGATGTTCGGTCTCTATGACCTGCAACTGCCCTCGCGCCTGCAGTCCCGTCTGCACATGGCTTCCAGTCGCCAGCGGGCCGGCACGCTGGTCGGCACGCTGGTCATGGGCGCGCTGTCAGCGCTCGTGGTGACCGCTTGCGTAGCGCCACCGCTGGTGGCCGCGCTGGCCGTCATCGGGCAGACGGGCGACGTGGCGCGCGGCGCACTGGCGCTGTTCTCCCTGTCGCTCGGCATGGGTGCTCCCCTGCTGCTGGTGGGGGTCGCTGAAGGCAAGTTACTGCCCAAGGCCGGGCCATGGATGGAAACGGTCAAGGCCTTGTTCGGCGTGGCCTTCCTGGGCGTGGCCGTCTGGATGCTGGAACGGGTCCTGCCAGGCCCGGTGGTGGTGGCGCTCTGGGCACTGCTGGCCTTCGTGGCGGGCTACTACTTCGGCGGCTTCCACCGGCCGGATTGGCGCTCCCCGACCGGCCACTCGATCGTCGCCCGCGGGGCCGGCCTGTTCAGCATGGTTTACGGCGTGATCCTGCTGGTGGGAGCGGCCGCTGGGGGATCCGACCCGCTACGCCCGCTCGCGGCCCTTGGCGGCGGCGCGGGCGAAGCGACTGGGCCGGCGCTGGAGTTCCGCACCATCCGCTCGGTGGGTGACCTCGACCGCGAACTGACTTCCGCCAAGGCACCGGTACTGGTCGACTTCTACGCCGACTGGTGCGTGTCCTGCAAGGAAATGGACAAGTACACCTTTGCCGACCTCGGGGTTCGCACCGCCCTGCAGGGTTTCACCCTGTTGAAGGCCGACGTCACCGCCAACAGCATCGAGGATCAGGCCCTCCTCAAGCGCTTCGGAATCTTCGGCCCGCCCACCACCGCATTTTTTCCGGTCGGGGGCCGTGAGTGCCAGAACTTCCGGCTGGTCGGCTTCGTGCCGCCGGAGCGCTTCCGTGAGCATCTGGAGCGCCTGGAGCAAGAGTGCCTCGCCTGACCCTGGCAGGGCGCTGGACGGCCTACGCCCTGCTGGCGGCAGCCGGCCTCGGCGCCGGTTACTGGCTTGCCCCGCGGGATCCGGCAGCGCCGGTACAGGCCGCAGCGGGTGCCCTCATTCCGGAACGGCGGCCGGACTTCACGCTGACCGACCTCGAGGGGGTCCCTCGCTCGATCAGTGAGTGGGACGGGCGGCCGCTCATGATCAACTTCTGGGCCACCTGGTGCCCGCCCTGCCGGCGTGAGATCCCGCTACTCAATGCCCTGCGAGCGGAGTACCTCGAGCAGGGCTTCGAGGTGGTGGGCGTGGCCGTCGACTTTCGCGACGACGTGCTGGACTACCTGCAGCGCACCGAGGTGAACTACCCGGTGCTGATCGGCGAGGAAGACGGTATGGAGGCGGCGCGAAGTTTCGGCATGCCGGGCCTCGGCTTCCCGTTCACCGTGTTCACCGACAGCCGGGGCCGGATCGTCACCCTGCACGTTGGCGAGCTGCACCGGGAGCAGGCCGAGGTCATCCTCGGCGCCGTGCAGGATCTGGAGGCGGGCCGCAAGGACCTGGCGGCAGCCCAGCAGTGGATTCGCGACCGCAAGCCCTCCGCGGCCAAGGCCACATCCTAGATCTGCCCTTATCTACCGGCGATCTGGGGGCATCGTCCCCGAAATCGCAGGAAACTAGACAAACCACCCCGACTGAGGTTGAATGGCCCGCCATTGGGAGCGGGGTGAGGGGCCGGCTGCTGGTTGCCAGCGGTTGCCGGGGCGTAGTATGAAAAAAATCCTGGTGCTGAACGGGCCCAACCTGAACCTGCTCGGTCGGCGGGAGCCCGAACTCTATGGCCAGCAGACCCTGGCCGACATCGAGGGCGGACTCGAGCGACAGGCCCGGGAGGCGGACGTCGTCCTCGAATGCCTGCAAAGCAACGCCGAGCACGTGCTGGTCGAGCGGGTCCAGGCGCTGCTGGATCAACCAGTCGACTTCCTGATCCTGAACCCGGGGGCCTTCACCCATACCAGCGTCGCGCTGCGCGATGCCGTTGCTGCAGCCGCTGTGCCCTTTATCGAGGTACACCTCAGCAACATCCACGCCCGGGAGGCGTTCCGGCGCCAATCCTATTTTTCCGATCTGGCCGCAGGCTCCATCGTCGGTCTGGGCGCCGAGGGCTACTCCCTCGCGCTGCAGGCAGCGATCGCCAGGCTGCGGGCAGCGCCACACCAGAGGTCCTGAGGTCACATGGACATACGCAAGGTCAAGAAGCTCATCGAGCTGCTGGAAGAGTCGGGCATCTCCGAGATCGAGATTTCCGAGGGGGAGGAATCGGTACGCATCAGCCGCCACCCGCAGGGGATGACTGTGATGCAGGCGGCCGCCCTGCCCGCAGCCATGCCAGCGGCGGCGCAGCTGGCTCCCGCCGCTGCCCCGGCCGCGCCAGTCGCGGCCCCGGCAGCCCCGGCTGCGCCCGCTGCCGACAAGACCATCACCGCGCCGATGGTGGGCACCTTCTACTCGGCACCAGCGCCGGGCGCCAAGGCCTTCGTCCAGGTCGGCGACGAGATCAAGGTCGGTCAGGTGCTGTGCATCATCGAGGCCATGAAAATGATGAACCAGATCGAGTCCGAGAAGGACGGCCGGGTGGTGTCGGTTCTGGCGCGGAACGGCGAGCCGGTCGAATTTGGCCAGACCCTGTTCGTGATCGAGTAACCATGCTGGACAAGGTCGTCATCGCCAATCGAGGCGAAATCGCCCTGCGCATCCTGCGCGCCTGCCGGGAGCTCGGCATCAAGACCGTGGCGGTCCACTCGACGGCCGACCAGAGCCTGAAGCATGTGCTGCTGGCCGATGAAACGGTCTGCATCGGTCCAGCTGCCTCCAAGGACAGCTACCTCAACATGCCGGCCATCATCAGCGCCGCCGAGGTGACCGACTCCGTGGCCATCCATCCGGGTTACGGGTTCCTGTCCGAGAACGCCGACTTCGCCGAGCGGGTCGAACAGAGCGGTTTCCTGTTCGTCGGGCCACGCAGCGAGACCATTCGCCTGATGGGTGACAAGGTCTCTGCCATCAAGGTCATGAAGGAACACGGCGTGCCTTGCGTGCCCGGCTCGGACGGGCCGCTGCCGGAGGACCCCGATGAGTGCTTCAGGCTGGCCAGGGAAGTAGGCTATCCGGTCATCATCAAGGCCTCGGGTGGCGGCGGCGGTCGTGGCATGCGCGTGGTGCACAGCGAGGCCACCCTGCTGAACGCGATCAATGTGGCCCGCGCCGAGGCCATCGCGGCTTTCGGTAACGGGATGGTTTACCTGGAGAAATTCCTCGAGAAACCGCGCCATATCGAATTCCAGGTAATCGGCGACCACCACGGTAACGTGGTCTCGCTGGGAGAACGCGACTGCTCGCTGCAGCGGCGGCGGCAGAAGATCATCGAGGAAGCGCCGGCCCCGGGCATCACCGACAAGCAACGCAGGGAAATGGGCGAGCGGGTCTGCGGTGCCTGCTCCGCAGTCGGCTATCGCAGCGCCGGTACGCTGGAGTTCCTCTACCAGGACGGCGAGTTCTACTTCATTGAGATGAACACCCGCGTGCAGGTCGAGCACCCGGTCACCGAACTGGTCACGGGCGTCGACATCGTCAAGCTGCAGCTGCAGGTGGCGGCGGGCGAGCCCCTGCCCTTCACCCAGGGCGAAGTGCGCATCACCGGGCATGCCATCGAGTGCCGGATCAACGCCGAGGACCCCAAGACCTTCGCACCCTCGCCGGGACCGGTGCGGCTGTGGCACGCACCGGGCGGACCCGGGATCCGTGTCGACAGTCACCTCTACAGCGGTTACAACGTGCCACCCTTCTACGATTCCCTGGTCGCCAAAGTCCTTGCGCACGGCGACACCCGGGACACCGCCATCGCCCGCATGCGCAACGCGCTGTCGGAGATGGTCGTGGAGGGCATCAAGACCAACACCCCCCTGCATCAGGAGATCTTCAACCACGCTGCCTTCAGGCAGGGTGGCTTGGACATTCACTACCTGGAGCGACGTCTCGGCCTGAAGTGAGGCCGGCGGTGGGCGACCCTTACCTGCGCATCCACATCGAACTCGGCGGCCTCGACCCGGCAGCCGCCGAGGAGGCCTGCTTCGCCGCTGGAGCACTCTCCGTGACCCTGAGCGATAGCGCGGACGACCCGGTGCTCGAGCCGGCACCCGGGAAAACGCCCCTGTGGCCAACCACCCGACTGAGCGCGCTGTTCGCACCTGGTTCGTCGGGCCCGACGCTGTCCGCCGCCCTCTCGATCGCCCTGGACCTGAGCGAGGGGGCAGTGAGCCACGACCTGCTCGACGACCGGCCGTGGGAACGCGAGTGGCTGAGCGATTTTCATCCGATGCAGTTCGGCCGAAGGCTCTGGGTCCGACCAGGTGGGCAAGCGATCGACGCCCGGGGAGCGGTGGTGCTGGAACTGGACCCGGGACTCGCCTTCGGCACCGGGACTCATCCGACCACCGCCCTGTGCCTGGAGTGGCTGGACGGATTTCCGCTGGCCGGAATCAGCGTGCTGGATTTCGGTTGCGGCTCCGGAATCCTGGCCCTGGCCGCGCTGGCGCTCGGCGCGGGCCATGCACTGGCGGTGGATATCGACCCCCAGGCCCTGCTCGCCACGGCGCAGAATGCCGAACGCAACCAGCTGATCGACCGGCTGGAGGCGGGACTCCCCGAGGTCGCTGGCGGTCGATCTTTTGACCTGGTGCTGGCCAACATCCTGGCCGGTCCACTTGTGGAACTGGCCGACTCGCTGAGCGAGGCTGTCAAGCCTGGCGGTCGAATCGTCCTCTCGGGCCTGCTTGAGGACCAGGCTTCCGGCGTGGCGCGCGCCTATGCCGCCCACTTCGAGATGAAACCACCCGTGGCGCGCGAGGGCTGGGTGTTGCTGGAGGGGGTGCGTAGGGGCGGATCTGCCACCATAGGACCATGCTGACGACCTGCCCCCACTGCCAGACCCGATTCCGGGTGCCCGAATCGCTGCGCCGGGCCGCCCCTGGCCGGGTGCGCTGCGGGGTCTGCTCGGAAGCCTTCGACATCGACCTGCCGCCACCGGAGCCTGTGCCAGACTCGGCGATCCCCAGCGTGGTCGAGGACTTCCTGCTCGAGCCGACCGCCAGCCGCCGACAGGTCGGACCTGGCGCATGGCTGCTGGTCCTGGCGCTCGCCGCCGGACTGGCCCTGCAGGCAGGCCTGTACTGGCAGGAGCCGCTCAAGGCGCTTGCCGGACTCGAGGGGCACCAACAGGCGTTAGATCCTGCGGTGTATGAGGTCAGGCAACTTGGCGCGACCGGTGAGCTCGGCGCTGCCGGCCGGATCAGGCTGAGGGCCGCCATCGTGAACAGGGACCGGATCGTCCAGCCAAGCCCGATCCTCCGGCTGGTCGTAGAAGATCGCTTCGGCGCACTGATTGCCGGCCGCGACGTCGAACCCGGCGAGTACCGGGTGGGTGAGGGCTCGCCTCCGGAAACGATCGGACCGGGTGAGCGGATCGACGTCGAGATCCTGTTCCAGGATCCGGGCAGCGACGCCGTCGGCTTCGTGATCGACGCCTGCCTCAGGGCCAACGGCCTGCTCAGGTGCGCCAGCGAGGTGGAGGGCGGATGAAGCTGGCCGGGTTCGAGCTGCCTTCACCGGTCGTGCTGGCGCCCATGGCGGGGGTCACCGACCGTCCTTTCCGCATCCTCTGCCGAGGGCTGGGGGCCGGTCTGGCCGCCTCGGAGATGCTGACCTCGGATACGCGGCTCTGGCACAGCGACAAGTCACGACGGCGGATGGACCACGAGGGCGAGCCAGAGCCGCGGGTGGTGCAGATCGCGGGCAGCGAGCCGGCGAGGATGGCCGAGGCCGCGGCCATGAATGCCGCCCTTGGCGCCCAGATCATCGACATCAACCTGGGCTGTCCGGCCAAGAAAGTCTGCAATCGCGCCGCAGGGTCGGCCCTGATGCGCGAACCGGAGCTGGTGCGAAGCATCCTTGAGGCCGTGGTCGCATCCGCGGGCGTCCCGGTCACCCTCAAGATGCGGACCGGTTGGGACCACGGGCAGCGGAATGCCGTGGACATCGCTCGGATGGCCGAAGACGTGGGGGTGGTGGGCCTGGCCGTCCACGGACGCACCCGCGAGGACATGTACCAGGGCAGCGCCGAGTACGACACCATCGCCGAGGTCGTGAGCGCAGTCTCGGTTCCTGTCTTTGCCAACGGGGACGTGTCCGATGGCGACCGGGCTCGCCAGGTCCTGGCCCACACCGGCGCAGCGGGGATCATGATCGGCCGCGGCGCCTGCGGGCGCCCCTGGATCTTCGCCGAGATCAACGCGACGCTGGGCCTGGCCGACACTCCAGCCATCCCGGACCGCGGCAAGCTTCGTGATATCATTCTTGGACATCTGGATGCCTTGCACGCCTTTCATGGTCCGTCGCAGGGCGTTCGAATCGCGCGCAAGCACCTGACGTGGTACGCCCGGCAGCTCGGCCTCGGAGACCGCCTGCCCAGGG
>JAURLT010000074.1 GCA_030831085.1 Gammaproteobacteria bacterium | reverse complement strand
CTTTTTCTCGACCTTTGCTTTTTGCTGCAGATCGTCCAGGTAGGACTGGAACCGACCCTGCTTCACCAAGGGTCCCAGCTGCTCCTTGACGTCCTCGTAACCCGGGGGCGCGAGGTCGCGGGTATCCTCAAGTTTGATCACGTGCCAGCCAAACTGCGACTGGACCGGCTCGGTGCTGTGCTTGCCTTTCTCCATGGATTCGACGGCATCCGCGAACGGCTTGACCATTCTGGCTGCCACAAACCAGCCAAGGTCTCCGCCATTTTGGGCTGATGAATCGCTGGAGTTCTGCTCGGCCAGCGTTTCAAAACGCTCGCCAGCGTCGAGCCGGGTAATCAATTCCCGGGCCTTGGCCTCGGAGTCGACCAGGATGTGCTTAGCGTTGTACTCGAGCTTTGGGAGGGTGGCGACCTGCTTTTCGTACTCGGCCTTCAGTTCCTCTTCGGTGGGCTCTTCCCCGTCCAGAAAACTGCGGCTGGCGACGTCAGCAAATGCGCTCATGCGCATAAGCTCCATGCGGGCCATGTCCTCGCCCTTGGCAAGTTCCTGCTTCTCTGCATCTTCCGCGGCCAGATACATCTGAATCAGCTCGTCAAGGAGCTCATCCTTGTTTTCGGGGGTCAACTCTTCGGAGGCGCCACGCGTGCGCGTCTCCACCCACAGATTCCATACGTCCGTGGAAACGGGCTTTCCGTTTACCGTTGCGACTGCAGAGTCGCTGGCGGAGCTCCCGGACTGACCCTCGGCACACCCTGAAATAGCCAGCAGGGAGGTGGACAGGGCCACCCAGGCAACTTGCTTGAACATCATGTCTCCTCTTGGTTAGTGATACTTCCTACAAAACTTTCCTGCGGTGAGGCGGCATTAATCGACAAGGCATGGATTTCCTCCGGCATCAGGGGTGCCAGGGCTGAGTACACCAACCGATGCCTCTGCAAGGATCGCAGCCCCGTGAATCGCTCAGATGAGATCCAGATAGTGAAGTGTCCAGCGCCGCCGCGAGCGCCTGCATGACCCTCGTGCAGTGCGCTATCGTCACGCACCACCAGTTGAGTAGGCTTGAACTCGCCAATCAGCAAGCTTTTGATCCGCTCAACCCTCAAACTATTGTTCACGGTTCCGGGTCCGATCCCTGACGCACATTCGAGGCAAGCCACACGCCCTGCGCAAGCACGAACAGGAATGTTAGTCCAAGCAGCCCGAATAGTTTGAAGTTCACCCAGGTCGCTTCAGAAAAGTGCCGAAAAACGTACAAGTTGGCTGCGCCCAACGCGCCAAAAAAAATCACCCACGCTAGGTTGAGCCTGCTCCAGGCCTGTTCGGGTAATCGGATTCCACCGTCCGCGCCTTCCATCAAGCGGCGCACGATTGGCTGGCCCCCAAACATCCGGTGCTGACTGGCGAGGAAGGCGACTGCGAACAACCAGTTCACGATCGTCGGCTTCCACATGATGAATGCCTTGTCCTGGATGGCCAGGGTCAGGCCGCCGAATACGAGGACGAGGCCGGCGGAAACCAGTTGCATCTTGCTGACGGTGCGGGTTCTGACCCATTGAATGAGGGAGTGCAGGATCACGGACACGATCAAGACTGCTGTGGCCACGTAGATGTCTGCCAGCTTGTAGGCAACAAAAAACGCGATGACAGGGAGGAATTCGATGATCAGTTGCATGACTGGTTCCGGGCGCCGCGGATCATAACGTAAGCCAGGGGCAGGGGTCCGGAGTTATGCTGCCCGCATGGCAGGTCTGTTGCCCGTTCACCCCAAAAATCCCCAGCCTCGGGCCATTGGCCAGGCCGCGGCGATCTTGCGCGAAGGAGGTGTGGTGGCCTACCCCACGGATTCCTGCTACGCGCTCGGCGCGGCGCTGGGCTCACGGGAGGCGCTCGACCGCATGAGGGATATTCGGCAGTGCGATAAGCGCCATTTTTTTACCCTTGTCTGCCGGAGCCTGTCAGAGGCGTCCCGTTATGCCCGTGTCGACAACCAGCAATTCCGCGTGCTTAAAGCCCATACCCCGGGTCCCTATACCTTCGTCCTCCTGGCAGGCCGGGAGGTTCCCCGGCAGGTCTTCAACACCAAGCAGAGGACTCTGGGAATCCGACTCCCGGACCACCCTTGCGTACAGTCGCTCCTCGCCGAACTGGACGGCCCGATGATCAGCACGACCCTGTACCTCCCGGGAGACGAACTACCCGTTACGGAGGGTTATGAGGCTCATTCCAGGGTGGGGTCGCGGGTGGATGCGGTACTCGACGCTGGCCACTGCGGGATCGAGCCGACAACCGTTGTGGACCTGACCGAGGGGTACCCCCAGATTCTGCGGCGTGGTAAGGGCGATTGGCGTGCGTTTGAGTAGTACAGAGCGCGAAGCTTGCCCGTATAATTGCGTACCTTGATACTCAATAATTGAATTACAAATTTAAATAAAACATGGATTTAGAACGATTTTTTGTAGTGCTTTCTATAGCAGCCATTCCGGTCCTGCTCGCCATTACCCTGCACGAAGTGGCCCATGGCCGGATGGCCCTGCGGTTTGGTGACCGCACCGCCGAGCAGGCAGGGCGGCTTAGCCTCAATCCATTACGACATATCGATCCCATTGGAACGGTTCTGGTACCCGCGTTGCTGCTGGCTTTGGGCGGATTCCTGTTCGGCTGGGCCAAGCCTGTGCCCGTGAATGCTGGCCGCCTCCGTCGCCCGAGGCAGGACATGGTCTGGGTCGCGGCCGCAGGGCCTGGATCAAACATGCTGATGGCGCTGGGATGGGCCCTGATACTTTCCGCGGTCTTGCACACTGGCGGGGGCACGGCCGCCGAGTGGTTGGGCAGCATGGCGTCGGTGGGCATCTACATCAATCTGCTCCTTGCTGTGTTCAATATGCTGCCGATTCCTCCGCTAGACGGGGGCCGGGTGCTCACCAACCTCCTGCCGTCAGGCGGATTGTCCCGGGCCTTGGACAAGGTAGAGCCGTTTGGTTTGTTCATCGTGCTCGGTTTGGTGATGACCGGTGTCCTGTTCAAATTATTGGCCGGCCCCATCGACTGGCTCCAGGGCATGCTGTTGGGCCTGGTTGGCGTTCGCGGATACTAGGGGAGGGTCGTTGAACAGCATTCAAAACAGGCGCGTGTTGTCCGGGATGCGCCCGACCGGGGCCTTGCACCTTGGCAATTACCACGGTGCGCTCCGTAACTGGGTGGACTTGCAATACCAGTACGACTGTTTCTTTTTCGTCGCCGATTGGCATGCCCTGACTACGGGATACGAGGACACCGGCAGCCTGGAGTCCAACGTCTGGGAAGTGGTCAAGGATTGGCTGGCAGCCGGCCTTAATCCTGGGGCTTGCAGCATCTTCATACAGTCGCACGTGCCCGAACACGCAGAGCTGCATCTCTTGCTGTCCATGATTACCCCGCTCGGCTGGCTGGAGCGGGTGCCCAGTTACAAAGATCAGATCGAACAGCTGAGCGACAAGGATCTGGGAACTTACGGTTTCCTCGGCTATCCCCTGCTGCAGAGCGCCGACATCCTGTTGTACCGGGCCCAGTACGTGCCGGTCGGCGAGGATCAGGTTGCTCACGTCGAGATGACTCGGGAAATCGCCCGCCGCTTCAACCACTTGTTCGGGCGCGAGCCGGACCTTGAACAGAAGGTTCAGCGGGCCCTTAAGCAACTCGGTTCGCGCGCGGCAGGCCAGTACGAGGCCTTACGTAAGAAATATCAGGAAAAGGGTGATTCCGCCTCGCTGGACAAAGCCCGCCTGATGGTGGAAGGGGATGCACGACTGGGTCTGGCGGATCGGGAACGGCTGCTGTCGCACCTGGAAGGGACCGGGCGTTCCATCCTCGTCGAGCCACAGGTGTTGCTGACGCCCACGCCAAAGCTGCCGGGGCTCGATGGGCGCAAGATGTCCAAGTCCTATGGCAACACCATCGCCATGCGTGAGGAGCCCGACGCGGTGGCCCGTAAGCTCAAGGCGATGCCCACCGATCCGGCGAGGGTGCGCCGGACGGATCCAGGTGACCCGGACAAGTGCCCGGTATTCGATTTGCATCGCCTCTACACACCGGAGGACACGCGGGCGAGGCTGACCGAAGGCTGCAAGACGGCAGGGATTGGGTGTATCGAATGCAAGAAACCGCTGATAGATGCGGTGGTGTCCGAGATCACGGCCTTTCGGGAACGGGCCCGTGAGTTCGAGGACAGCCCGGACCTGATCAAGAACGTGGTGCGCGAGGGATGTGAGAAGGCGCGGGATGCCGCGCGCCGTACCATGGCAGAAGTCACGGAAGCCGTAGGGATGGATTACCTCTGATGAACACCAGCGCGGACGCCGTCGTCGAGCAGGTGGAGATGCCTTTCGCGATCGTCGAGGGGGAGCCGGTCACCGTGCTCCCGCGGGATCTGTACATACCACCTCATGCCCTGGAGGTCTTCCTGGAGGCGTTTGAGGGGCCCCTCGATCTGCTGCTTTACCTGATCCGCAGGCAGAACCTCGACGTACTGGACATTCCGATCGCGGAGATCACCCGTCAGTACATGGATTACATCCTGGTCATGCAGGAACTGGACCTCGTGCTGGCGGGTGAGTACCTGCTGATGGCCGCCATGCTCGCCGAGATCAAGTCGCGCATGCTGCTCCCTCGTCCGGCCAACGAAACCGGCGAGGAGGAAGATCCCCGTGCGGAACTTGTCAGACGCCTGCAGGAATACGAGCGTTTCAAGCGGGCAGCGGAGGATGTGGATCGGCTGCCCCGCCTCGAGCGGGACGTCTTTCAGGCCAGTGCCGAACTGGTGGATCGCCGGGTGGTCAAGCTGCTGCCGGAGGTCACGCTCAAGGAGATGCTACTGGCGTTCCGCGAGGTCGTGCAACGGTCGGCGATGTTCGAGCATCACCATATCCAGCGGGAGCGTTTGTCTACACGCCAGCGGATGTCGCAGGTTCTGGAGGTTCTGGCCGGGGGTGCGCTGGTGGACTTTGTGTCCCTTTTCCGACCTGAAGAGGGCCGCATGGGCGTGACTGTGACTTTCATTGCGTTGCTCGAACTCATGAAGGAGGGGCTCATCGAGGTCGTGCAGGCGGAAGCTTATGCCCCGCTGCACGCGCGACTGTGTCACCGTGAGGAGGCCGGGCAACAGCCGCCTGGCCAGGCCGTGGATTGAGGCACTACCGTTTCGGAAGGGGATATGGAATCAACACAACTTTCAAAGATCGTCGAAGCCGCTTTGCTTGCGGCTGGCAAGCCCCTTGACGTAGATCAGTTGCGCCAGTTGTTCGACGAATACGAGCGCCCGGATGCGAAGGTGATCGAGGAAGCCCTGGCGGCCATCGCGGAGGCCTGCCATGACCGTCCCATGGAACTGGTCGAGGTCGCCAGTGGATGGCGGCTCCAGGTTCGTCCGGAATTCGCCATCCATGTCTCGCGGCTCTGGCAGGAGCGGCCGGGGCGCTATTCCAGGGCGCTGCTTGAGACCCTTGCGCTGATCGCCTATCGTCAGCCGATCACCCGTGCCGAGATCGAGGACGTGCGGGGCGTCGCCGTCAACCCCAACATTGTCAGGACTCTCAGCGAGCGAGGTTGGATACGGGTCGTGGGCCATCGTGAAGTGCCCGGCCGGCCAGAGTTGTTGGGCACCACCCGAGAATTCCTCGACTACTTCGGGCTGAACAGCCTGGACCAGCTACCCAGCCTTGCCGAACTCAAGGACATGGATAACGTCGGCGTGCAGTTGGAACTCGACCCCGGTCAGCCGGAGGAAGCGCAGGCTCCGTGACCGAGCGTCAACGGATCCAGAAAGTCCTGGCTGCCGGCGGGTTTGGTTCACGGCGGGAAGTCGAAGCCTGGGTGGCGGAAGGTCGGATCAAGGTTAACTCCCGTCCGGCCCGTCCCGGTCAGATGATCGGGCCCGGAGATCTAGTCACCCTGGATGGACGGCGCCTGCGCCTGCAGTGGCCTGAGAGTGGCGCGTCGCAGGGGCTTGCCTATCATCGTCCAGCAGGCGAGCCGGTCAGGCGTTCAGCAGGATCCTCGCGTGTGGAAGCCAGTGCGTTGGAACGTCTTGCGGCTCCCGGGGCTGGCCGCTGGATCCCGCTGCTGCCGATGGGGCCGCTGGACAGCGGCCTGGAGTTGTTTCTGAGCGATGGTGAACTGGCAGCGGCCCTGATGAACGTGAAGGACAAGGTGCGTGCGGGTTACAGCTTGCGGATCCGTGGACAGCTGGACGACTCGGCAGTCCCCGATATGCAGCGGGCGATGGCTGAGGTCGTCGGACGTGACGGCGCTGTCGAGGCTATTGAAATCGTGTCCGGGGACGGCGCAAACAAGTGGCTTAATCTAGGCACACAGGGAGTCAGCCCTCGTGAGTTGCGCGAAGCCCTTGGTGGGTTCGAGCTAGAGATCAATCGACTGATACGCACCCGGCTCGGGCCGGTCGAGATGGATCGCTCGATGGCGCGCGGGGTCTCCCGCCAACTCACGCGAGCCGAACTGGGTGCCCTCAAGGACCTGGCGGGTCATGTAACGCGAGCGAGCCCTGCAGACAGGCGCCGCGCTACTGGGAGTCGAAGGACTCGCCGTTGACCCCCACGCTGTCGGGGCCCAGCAGGTAGAGAAACGGTCCCAGCACCTCTCGTGGCTCCGGCAAGGCGCTGCGATCCTCGGCAGGATAGGCCTGCAGCCTCATGTAGGTGCGCACCGCGCCCGGATTGACGCAATTCGACCTGATGGCGGTGGTGGAGCGCAGTTCATCTGCCAGCACCTGGTTCAGGCCCTCCACACCAAACTTGGAGGCTGCGTAGGCGCCCCAGTACGCTCGACCGGCCCGGCCGACACCGCTTGAAGTGAAGACCACGGACGCAGCTTGAGAGCGCCTGAGTAGCGGCATCAGAGTCTGGGTCAGGATGAATGGCGCCGTCAGGTTGACGTGCAGCACCTTGCACCAGGTCGGAACATCAAAGTGTTCGATAGGGCTGCGCGTGCCCAGAATCCCGGCCAGGTGGGCCAATCCATCGAGCCTTCCGAACTCCGAGTCCAGAGCGGAAAACAGTGCGTCGTAGGTGTCTGCGCCGGCAATTTCGAGGTTGAATGGCAGCAGGGCAGGGGTGGGACCGCCTACGCTGACGATTTCGTCGTAGGTCGCTTCCAGTTTGCGCTGGGTCCGACCGAGGAGACCGACCGTCGCGCCTGCCTCGGCTAGGGCCACGCTCAGGGCCCGTCCGATCCCGTCACTGGCGCCCGTGACCAAAACGACCCGCCCCGCCATCGACCCGGGCGGTGCCCGGTAGTGTTTCAGTTCGATGCTCATTGCGGACGCCTGAAATGGGCGAGGTAGTTGACGCCAGGATCCGTAGTCAGCTTTGCGGTCTCTCTGAACGGGTCATATTCGAGGCCCGCCAACTCTCGACTTTCCAGCCCTGCGGCGCGTGCCCAGCGGCACAGTTCCGACGGCCGGATGAAGCGTGCGTATTCATGGGTGCCCTTTGGCAGGAGGCCAAGAACGTATTCGGCGCCCACCACCGCCAGGAGATATGACTTCAGGTTGCGGTTAATCGTGGAACAGATGACGCTGCCGCCGGGCCTGACCAGCCCTGCCAGGGCCTCCAATATGGCGGCAGGGGCTGGCACATGCTCCAACATCTCGAGGCAGGTGACCAGGTCGAAGGCGCCAGGGGCCTCGGTGGCCAGGTCTGTGGCGGAGACGCGCCGATAGTCAATGGACACGCCAGCCTCCATGGCGTGCAAGCGGGCCACCTCCAGCGGCGCGGCCGCAAGGTCGATTCCGACGACCTGAGCGCCGCGGCGGGCCATGCCCTCGGACAACAGGCCCCCGCCGCAGCCAACGTCCAGGACCCGCAGCCCCCGCAGGCCTGCCCGGGACTCAATGAAATCGAGCCGGACCGGGTTCAGGGCGTGCAGCGGGCGGAACTCGCCCGCCGGGTCCCACCAGCGGCTGGCCATGGCCTCAAATTTGGCCAATTCCGCGGGATCTGAGGTGGCATCTGCTGGCATGGCCATATTGTATCGCGGATGGCGCAACTTGCTGAAAAATAGATCAATCTGGAAGGTCCCTATGGTAGAATTCCGGGCTGATAAACAAGGGGAAATGACGGCCAGACGGACCACGATTCGGTGCCTGATCGGGCCTTCGTCACACACATCTAAATGAGCGAATTCGCCAAGGAAATCCTGCCCGTCAGCCTCGAAGACGAAATGAGGCAGTCATATCTCGATTACGCCATGAGCGTCATCGTGGGACGGGCCCTGCCTGACGTCAGGGATGGCCTCAAGCCGGTGCACCGCAGGGTGCTGCACGCGATGCGGGAACTCGGCAACGACTGGAACAAGCCGTATAAGAAATCCGCTCGCATCGTCGGCGATGTCATCGGTAAGTACCACCCGCACGGCGATGCCGCCGTTTACGACACCATCGTGCGGATGGCCCAGAGCTTTTCCATGCGCTACCTGTTGGTCGACGGGCAGGGCAACTTCGGCTCAGTGGATGGCGATGCGCCAGCGGCCATGCGCTATACCGAGATCCGGATGTCCAAGCTCGCGCATGAGCTGTTGGCGGACATCGACAAGGAAACCGTCGACTTCGTCCCCAATTACGACGAGAGCGAGCGCGAGCCCTCAGTGCTGCCAACTCGCGTCCCGAACCTGCTGGTCAATGGTTCCGCCGGTATCGCGGTGGGCATGGCCACCAACATCCCTCCGCATAACCTTTGCGAGATCATCGATGCCTGCGTAGCATTGATAGACGACCCCAGTATCGACCTGGCGAGGTTGATGCAGATCGTGCCGGGGCCGGATTTCCCCACCGCCGGCATCATCAATGGCTCGGCCGAGATCGCCCTGGCCTACAAGACAGGCAGGGGTCGCGTGTACATGCGTGCGCGCACTCACTTTGAGGACATCGACGAACGCGGGCGCCAGGCCATCGTGGTCACCGAATTGCCCTACCAGGTTAACAAGGCCCGCTTGCTCGAACGGATCGCCGAGTTGGTCAAGGAAAAGACCATCGAGGGCATCTCTGAACTCCGCGACGAATCCGACAAGGATGGCCTGCGAGTTGTCATCGAGCTCAAGCGCAACGAGACTTCCGAGGTCATCCTCAATCAGCTGTTCAAGCTTACCGCGATGGAATCCGTGTTCGGCATGAACATGGTGGCGCTGGTGGACGGCCAACCAAAGCTGCTCTCGCTGAAAGAGATGCTGGAGGCCTTTGTCCGTCACCGCAGGGAGGTGGTCACGCGGCGGACAGTCTACGAACTGCGCAAGGCGCGCGACCGGGCTCACGTTCTGGAAGGTCTTGCGGTCGCGCTTGCCAATATCGACGACATCATCGCCACCATCAAGGCTTCCGCCACCCCGGCAGAGGCCAAACAGGCGCTGATCGCGCGAGTCTGGGCGTCGGGTGTCGTGCCGGTCATGCTTGAACGGGCCGGAGGGGTGTCCACGAGGCCGAGCGAAGTTTCTGGTGAATGAGGTCTGCTCAGCGGCGGTTATCGACTGTCCGAGGTCCAGGCGCAGGCGATTCTTGAGTTGCGCCTCAATCGGCTCACTGGCTTGGAGCAGGACAAGATTGTCAACGAGTTTGCCGAGCTGCTTACCAGGATTCGCGATCTGTCGGAAATCCTGGCGAGTTCGACGCG
>JAURLT010000073.1 GCA_030831085.1 Gammaproteobacteria bacterium | reverse complement strand
GGTCCGGCGGCGGTGGATGTGCTGCTCGGTGCGGTGGACTTCATCGGCTCCGTAGCTCGCGACGACGGCAGTCGCGTGGCGGCCCTGGCCGGCGAGGTGCCGGCGCTGGTGCGCAGGATGCAGGACTTGCGTTCCGGTGTGAGCCCGGCGCCGGTGCGGGCACCGACCCCGGCAGTTCCGTCACAGGAGGCACCACCGTCTGCGGCCGTGCCGCCACCGGAACCGCCACCGCCCCCCGCCGCAGCCCGCAAGGGCGCCGACAAGGGCATCCGCATGTCCACCGAGGCGCTGGCTCGCCTCACGGCCATGGCCGCCGAGACGGCCGTGGAAGCAGGGCGCCTGGAGCGCCTGGTCGATGAAGCAGGCTTGCTGCGTGAAAGACATCGCGAGTTGCGCGAGGCCCTCGGGCGGCTGCGCGCCAGTCTCGAGGGAGAGGGGGGCGTGGCCACGGCAGGCTCCGCCCTGGCCTCGGCCATCGATCGACTGGAAGAGTGCCGCCGCTTGGCGGCCGAGCGCGACGAACAGCTGGAGCAGTTCGCGCGGCGCTCCACCCTGCTGGCCAACCGCCTCTCGCGCGAAACGCTGGCCAGCCGGATGCTGCCTTTCGGCACCATTCTCCGCGGCTTTCCCAGGCTGGTGCGCGACCTTTCGCGCGAGCTCGGCAAGTCCTGCCGCCTGACGCTGGCAGGTGAGGAGACCGCGATTGACCGGGAGATCCTTGAGCGCCTGGAGGCCCCGCTCAACCACATCCTCCGCAACGCTCTCGACCACGGGCTGGAGTTGCCCGAGGATCGGCGACGCGCCGGCAAGCCTCCTGAGGGGAGCCTCCGCGTGGCGGCCAGCCACCGGGCCGGGCGACTGCTGGTGACCGTCGCCGAGGACGGGCGTGGCATCGACCCCGAGCGTTTGCGCAAGGCCGTCATTGATAAAGGGCTGGAGACCACCGACAAGGCGGAGCGCCTTTCGGCCGAGGAACTGTACGAGTTCCTGTTCCTGCCCGGTTTCTCGACCGCCGCCAAGGTCAGCGAGATCTCCGGGCGCGGGGTGGGCCTCGATGCGGTTCGCAGCATGGTGCAGGAAGCTGGGGGTGCGGTGACGCTGCAAAGTGCCCCCGGCAAGGGCACCACCTTCAATCTGGAGCTGCCGATCACCCGCGCCATGTCACGCGCCTTGCTGGTGACGGTGGCCGGCGACCGTTTCGCAGTGCCGCTCGAGCGCGTCGAACGGGCGCTCCGGCCCCTGCGTGAAGAGATCCGCACCGTCGAGGGCCGGCCTTACCTGCACGTCGATGGTGTCGACGTCGCGCTGGTGCCAGCCGAGGAGGTGCTCGAGCTGGAAGGCGATGGTGCGGACTCACCGACCTGCTCCGTGCTGGTGGTCGCGGAGGGCGCACGCAAGTACGGACTGATCGTCGACTGCTTCGTGGGCGAATCCAACCTGGTGGTCCGCCCGCTGGACGCACGCCTGGGCGAGCTGCCCGACATAGCCGCCTACTCTACGGACGATTCCGGACAGATCATCCTGTTCCTGGATGTCGACCAGCTGGTGCGCGGGATTGATGCCCTGGTGAGCGAGGGAAGGTTGCGCCGCCCCGGGAGGCAGCGCGACCGTCGCGACGAGGGACCGGAGCGCAGGCGGGTACTGGTGGTGGATGACTCGCTGACTGTCCGGCAGGCCGAACGGCAGCTGCTGGAGAACGCGGGTTACCTGGTGGACGTGGCCGTGGACGGCGTCGAGGCCTGGAGCGCGGTGCGTCTCGGCGCCTACGACCTGGTAGTCACCGACGTGGACATGCCCCGGATGAACGGTATCGAGCTGGTCCGTCGCATCCGGGGTGACGCCCGGCTGGAGCGCCTGCCGGTGGTGGTGGTCTCCTACAAGGACCGCGAGGAGGATCGCATGCGAGGCCTTGAGGTCGGCGCCGATCGCTACCTGGCCAAGGGCGGCTTGCTGGATCAGGCCCTGGTAGAGGCAGTGCTGGATCTCATCGGCGGACCGGAGCGCTGAGTCCATGACCTTGCGCATTGGCATCGTCAACGACCTCAAGCTGGCTACCGCGGTGTTGGAGCGCGCGGTCAAGGCCGGCCCCGGTATGACCGTGGCGTGGACCGCGACCGACGGTGCCGAGGCAGTCGAGCGCTGTGCTGTGGACCTGCCCGACCTAGTCCTGATGGACCTGGTGATGCCGAACGTGGACGGGGTGGAGGCCACCCGCCGGATCATGGCCGCGACGCCCTGTCCGATCCTGCTGGTGACCGCGACCGTCGAGGGCAACATGGACCTCGTGTACGAGGCCATGGGCCATGGCGCGCTTGATGCCTGCACCACACCGGTGGTTGGCGATCGCCGTGGCGCGGACGATGGGGCCGAGCTGCGGCGGAAGATCGAGGCGATCTGCGGCGCCGCGACGCCGAGGCCCACCCGGGGCCGCACCCCGGCATCGCCTCGCCGGGCGCCCGTTTTGCCGAGGGGAGCGCCGCTGGTGGCGATCGGGACTTCCACCGGCGGCCCCGCGGCGCTTGCTAACATCCTTGGCGAACTGCCCCGCGAACTGCCTGCGCCAGTCGTATTGCTGCAGCACATCAATGATGGCTTTGTCGAGGGCTTGCGGGACTGGCTGGCGGGCCGCTCCCGCCTGCCGCTGTCCTTCGCGGTCGCGGGCGAGAATCCCCGACCAGGTCGGGTCTACCTCGCGCGCTCACACAGTCACCTGGTGCTGCGCGCAACCGGCGCTTTCGACTACCAGGTCGAGCCGCGCGGATATTTTTATCACCCTTCGGTCAACGAGTTTTTCAGGAGTGCCGCCCGATACGCGGCTAGCGGGAGCCTCGGCGTGCTGCTGACCGGGATGGGTCGGGATGGTGCTGAGGGCCTGCTTGCCATGCGTCAGGCCGGTCACCACACCATTGCCCAGGACCGGGCCACCAGTGTGGTCTATGGTATGCCTGCTGCTGCGGCCGAGCTGGGTGCCGCCACCGAAATCCTGCCGTTGGGAAGAATCTCGGCGCGGATCAAACAATTTTGCCAGGAGCAAGTTGCATGATCGAAACAAGGGCTATACGGGTGCTGCTGGTGGATGACCAGCGAATGATTGGTGAGGCGGTCAGGCGCCTGGTGGTGGATGAGCCGGGGCTGGTCTTTGAGTACTGCCAGAAGCCGGAGGACGCCCTGGCTGCGGCTGAGACTTTCCGCCCGACCGTGATCCTGCAGGATCTGGTCATGCCCGGCGTTGAGGGGCTCACCCTGGTGGATGCCTACCGCGCCCATCCGGAGCTGCGCCATGTGCCTACCATCGTGCTTTCCAGCAAGGAAGAGCCGACGGTGAAGGCCGAGTCCTTCGCGCGCGGGGCCAACGACTACCTGGTCAAGCTGCCCGACAAGATCGAGTTGCTTGCCCGTATCCGCTATCACTCGACCGGTTACAACCTGCTGCTGGAGCGTAACGCCGCCTTCGCGGCGCTGGCCGAGAGCCAGCGGGCGCTGGCGGCGGAGTTGGCCGAGGCGGCCGACTACGTGCGCTCACGTCTGCCAGCTGCCCAGGAGGGGTCGATCGGCGTCCGCTGGGATTTCGAGTCCTCGACGTCCCTCGGAGGTGATGCCTTTGGCTATCACTGGGTGGATGACGAACATTTCGCAGCTTATGTGCTCGACGTCTGTGGTCACGGGGTCGGCGCCGCCCTGCTGTCGGTCTCGGCCATGAATACCCTGTCGGCGCGGGCGTTGCGCAACATCGACTTCCGCGAGCCCGATCAGGTGCTGGCCGGCCTCAACGAGGTGTTCCCGATGGAGCAGCACAACAACATGTACTTCACCATCTGGTACGGGGTGTTCCGACCGGCCGACCGGAAACTCAAGTTCGCCACTGCAGGCCACCCGCCGGCGCTGTTGTTCCCGCCCGGCACGCGCCATCCCGGGCGCCTGATCGCCAATGCGCTGCCCATCGGCGCCATGGAGGGCGTGGAATATCCCGTGGGTGAGACCGAGGTGCCGGCGGGCAGCCGCCTGTACCTGTTCAGCGACGGGGTCTACGAAGTTCGCAAGACCGACGGCAACGAGATGGTGCTCGACGACTTCATCGACTTGGTTGCTGATCCTCAGCCTGCTGGGCCCACCGGTATCGGTGGCGTGCGCAAGGCAGTCGCCCTGCTGCAGGGTCGCGATACTTTCGACGACGATTTCTCGCTGATGGAACTGACCTTCGCCTGAGTTTTGTTAACATCAAACCATGATCCAACAAAGCGGCCACATCCGTCCCGACAACTTCACCTGGGAACAGTACCCGGACCCACATCATCGACCCACTACTCCGGTCAGGATCCTCAGGAGCGCCGAGCCCTTCCTGATCGAGGCAGACTTCCCCCCGGATTTTCATGCCGGCCTGCACTGGCATCCGCATGACACCATCTACCTCATGACCGCGGGTGAGATGCGCATCGGCGAGGAAGGCAGTTTCGGTCCCGGCAGCCTGCGCTGGGTCAAGGCGGGCCATGCTTACGGTCCCGAAGAAGCCGGACCGGAGGGCACCCGCTTTCACCTGTTCAGCCTGGGTGGGGAGATTGGCCTGAACTGGGCCGATTTATATGAGGTGCCGGGACAGTTGACGGAGCGGCTACGCGGATTCAGCGCGCCCGCCGGTCGGCGCGACCTCGCCACTGCACCGCTTTGGAGGCCGGGGCAGGCAGTGCCCGGCCGGGCAGAAATGCCCGACGAGGGGCCCCTGGTGTTCCGGCTGCAGCTACAGCCCGATACCTTGCCGGCGGATGTGATGTTCCCCTTTCCGTGGATGTGCTTCCTGACCGAGGGCCGCCTCGAGGTGGACGGCATCGGCAGTGTGGCGGCGGGTGAGTTCTACTGGGCTCGTGCAGGCGTCAGCCAGCGGATGTCGGCCGGTCCGGAGGGCGCGGTTGGGGTGGTGATCTCGACGGAGGCCCTGCCCTAGGCGGCGGCCTCGCTGTAGCGCAAGGCACGCCCGAGCCGCGCCTTGCCCACCTCGGGCGTGAGGCGCTCGCCGTCCCAGGCGAGCTGGCCTCCTACGTAAACCTGGCGCACTACCCCGTCCGAGCGGTTGACCAGCTGTTCATGCTGGTAGTCGTCGCGCCAGATGAACCGATGCGAGCCCTCGGAGTCGTAGGCAGCCAGTGCAAGGGGGTCGATGATAGCCAGGTCGGCTAGGTCGCCGACCTCGATTCGGCCCGCCTCGACGCCCATCAGTCGGGCGGGTTCCCGAGTCAGTCTGCGCACCTGGCTGGCAACTCGCCCCATCCCCTCCTGCTGAGCCAACTGCAGGCAGCGCAGGTTGCAGTCATAGAAGGCCATGTTGGTCAGGTGCGCCCCTGAGTCGTTGAAACCCGGCAGGATCTGCGGATGGTTCAGTAACTCGCGAACGACCGCCGGGTCGCGATTGGCCGATACGGTCCACCAGCGCAGCCCAAGGTCGAAGCGATGGAACAGGTACAGCACGAACCCTGCTTCCTCGCCGGCCTCGGGCGGCGCCTCGGCAAACACCGACGCCTCGTCGGCATCGCGGGCCAGGGCAGGATTTTCACGCCACGCCCGTAGCCGCTCGAAAACGGACTGGAAGCTCTCGCCCGACCACGGCGCGGGGCAGCCTGAGTAAAAGAACATCTGGTCCAGCGCGCGATCGAAGGCCATGGTCTCGAGGCGCAGCCTCCGCTTCAATCCAGCCAGTCCGCCCTGCTTGCCGGTCATCCACATGCGGCTGAAGCGTTGGCGGAAGGCAGGATCCTCGAGCAGCCGCCGCCTGCCCTCATGATCATCAAGATCCAACAGGTTCAATTCGCGCAGGGTAGGAATTTCTTCGGCGAGAGGATTAACCGGACCGTCCCAATAGACCCGGAACGGCGCCGCCAAGGCCTGGAAGCGGAAGTGGCCCTTGACCAGCCGGGAGTTCAGCAGCCGGGTCAAGGTGGTGCCCAACCGACGGATATTGCGATTGCTGGCAATGTCGAGTGCGGCTACGGCCGTGATTTTAAGGGGTTTGCCGAACAGGCGGCCGCTGCTCAGGAGGAAGTTCCTGACCGCCTGCAGGGGATGGTCTTTAGGGGGCGTCGCTTGCCAAAGCCGGCCGTAGCGGCGCAACACTGCTGTCAGGCGCTTGAGCTCGCCATGGCTTGCCCACTGCGAGGGAATCTTGGTCTGGCGGTGAGGGTCTTCGGCCAGGAAATGGAAGGGCAGGGCGTCGGTGGAAAAGCCCACATAACCCTCCTGCATGGCCCGTTCCAGCAGGGTTTCCATGGACTCGAGTTCGGCTGCCCCGGGCTCGCGGCTAACGGAGCCACGCAGCCCCATGACCTCGGCCCTGAGCATGGAGTGCGGAATCATGGGGACTACGTTGGCTCCCAGCGCGAGCTGGTCGAGGTGCCGGAGGTAGTCAGCGGAGGTCGTCCAGGTTGCCCGGTCCGCGACCTTGCGCAGCACGTGCTTGGGGACATTTTCCACGCGGGCGAAGCAGTCGACCAGCGGATCCTCGCCGTTACGGCGCTGGTTGCCGAAGGCAAGGCCGAGCGAGCAATTGGCCATCAGCACCGTCGTCGTACCGTGCCTCACGACCTCGCCAAGGCCGGCGTCGATCTCGGCCTCCAGATCGAGGTGGGTATGCAAGTCCACGAGCCCCGGCGTCACCCAGCATCCGCTGACGTCGACGACCCGCTCGGCACGCGAGCGATCCAGACCCTGGCCGCGGCTCTGGATCCGGCCTCCGCCAATGGCTACGTCCTCGATGACGGGCTGGCCGCCGCTGCCATCGATCACCAGGCCCCCGGCCAGCAGGACATCCCAACGGGCTAACATGGCGAGTCCCCCTCGATTAAGAAAAATATGCTCAGCGATTTGACATAGGATACCCGCGAGTCCGTTCGCGGAGTACTGATTCACACTTCCGCGTACGCAGTTTCCCCTATATTGGCTGCGGGG
>JAURLT010000072.1 GCA_030831085.1 Gammaproteobacteria bacterium | reverse complement strand
CAGTCACTCAGGTCTTCGTTGAACCGAACCAGCGACACCCTGCCCCGGGACCCGCGCAGGCCCCACAGGGTCCTGCTCCCCTGGTGGAAGACCAGTTCGCCGACCCGCGCATTCTCGATCAGCATGCGTGACTTGCCGGAGCGGAGGTCGTATTCCATCAGATCGCGCAGGGCGTTGTTGTCGTTGGTGTACAGCAGCCGGCGCCGCTCTCGGTCAAACGCCAGGGCCGTCACCCGGAAGAGCATGGCGCCCTCGACCTCCGTCAACTGGCGTACCGAGCCGTCGCGGAGCGACACTGCCGCCAGGTGTGCCACGACGCCGGGATAACGCACGCCCACGTAGACCTCGCCGGTTTCGGTGTCCTCGTGGGCACGGGACACCGAGCCGAGCGCGCGTCCGGAGAGCGGCTCGACCGGCGTGATGGGGTGCTTGCGTACCTCGGCCAGATTCGCCTGCTGGAACGCCTGCTCCCAGCTCACCCATTCCTGCCACGCCTGCTCCAGCGGACGTCCGTAGACGACCTCGAACTGGTCCTTGTAGTCGCGCAGCGTGGCGGGTTGGCGCTGCCACCAGCGGAACAAGGACTCGGGTGAGTACTGCAGGGCCAGGTAACTCTGGAACCGGGTCCCGTAGAGATAATTGTTCGCCCCTGCGCGAAAGTCCAGCGCGGTGCCCTGCGAGACGAGTCCGAGCGGGTCGTAGAACTCGGAGCCGTCTTTCACCATCGCGCGAAACACCATCTCGTCGTAGGCACCTTGGGCGCGACCGAGGCCCCCTCCAAGCCAGGTCTCCATGAAGGTCGCGGCACCCTCGATGAGCCAACGGGGTGAGTTCGTGCGCGGCGCAGTCAGGAAGGCATAGAGGATGGTTTCGGGATGGTTAGCCCAGGGGGACACCTTGCCCCCGAAAAGACGCCGGAACCGGGCGTCCTCCGGTGAGGCCTGGCCGTTGTTGGCCAGGTGGGTGGTCTCGTGGTTGGCGAAGTTGCAGAAACGCTCGCCGCTGCTGAAGGCCTCGAAGGCCAGGTCGACGGGTGCGGCGTAGAACAGCAGCGACTCCCGCGGCATCACGCCAGCCGAGGCGTTGGCATTGTCGATGCTGTCGGAGAGTTCGACGACGACCTTATTGTCCGGCTGGTAGCCGAGGATCCTCCGGTGCGTGTGCAGCGCCGACTCCACGCACTTGGTGACGTGGGGCGCCAGCCTTGAGAGGTAGCTGGGGAAATAGGTGACGACCTGGTCCGTTTCGAGGTACTGCCACTCCGGAGCCAAAGCCGCATTTCCAATGGGTTGATGCCCCAGGAAAAGAAGGCAGGCAAAAAACAGTGATGGGACGTGGGCGCCGCGCAAGCCACGGCAGTTTGGTGCCGCGTATTCCTGATCTTTAAAACGGACCTCCCTTGCGAGAGGTCTCCCTCCCGCAAGGGTGTTGAGTTCACGTGGATGTTTTATTTTAGTTCTCGCGGCCGTCGCGGCCGTCGTCGCGGTCGCCGCGGCCGTCGTCGCGGTCGCCGCGGCCGTCGTCGCGGTCGCCGCGGCCGTCGTCGCGGTCGCCGCGGCCGTCGTCGCGGTCGCCGATGCCGTCGTCGCGGTCGCCGCGGCCGTCGTCGCGGTCGCCGCGGCCGTCATCGTCACCGCTGCGCTCGCGCTCCTCTTCGGTGCTGCCCTGACCTGACTTGTCCCGGTCACCGGCCTCGCCATCCGAGCCTGCACCCTGACCGGCACGGTAGCGCTCCGCGGCCATGATGGTGCCGGCCGCTTCTTCCACGCCCGATTTGCCCCCTTGAAAACTGGCGAAGGCCACCACCGCCACCACCACCACGGCACCGATGCCGATGAGCGCGACCTTCTTCTTGCCATAGTCCTCGGCCATGTCTCTCTCCTCTCTCCTCTTGGCCGCTTTCGGCCATTTGGTGACTGAACTGTACCAACAAATACCGGGGCCAGGCCAAAAAGTTGGTGCCGGCCCCGCCCTTAATCCGCCGCCCTACCAGGACACCTCGCGATCCAGGAGGTATTCCCCAACCGGGATCCCGGCCCTGATCTGATCACCGTGACCCTGACGCTCGCCTCCGGGTGGCCGG
Source organism: Gammaproteobacteria bacterium (assembly GCA_030831085.1). GTDB lineage: Bacteria > Pseudomonadota > Gammaproteobacteria > Steroidobacterales > Steroidobacteraceae > SG8-30. Next base: position 49,578 of record JAURLT010000072.1, on the reverse strand, counting down.
GCAGGGTCGCCACGAGCGTACCGGACAGGTCCTGAGTCGGCGGGCCCACGCCCACCTGCTGGTCAAGGACCGGGCCGACTGCTGCGCTCGCGTTCCTCTTCGGTGCTGCCCTGACCTGACTTGTCCCGGTTACCGGCTTCGCCATCCGAGCCGCCACTCTGGCCAGCGCGATAGCGCTCCGCGTCCCTGAGGGTATGCAACCCCATGGTACCGGCCGCGTCTTCACCTGCGGGTCCGGCCTGGAAGCCGGCCCAGGCCACCACCGCCACCACGACGGCGCCGATGCCGATCAGGACGGCCCTCTTCTTCCCGTTCGCCTCTGACATCTCTCTCTCCCGCGACCTGTTTAGGAGGCCTGTAGCTAGTTGAACTGTAACAAATACCGGGGCCAGGCCAAAAAGTTGGTGCCGGCCCCGCCCTTAATCCGCCGCCCTACCAGGACACCTCGCGATCCAGGAGGTATTCCCCTATCGGGGCCCCAGCCTTGACCACCGTGACCCTGACGCTCGCCTCTGCGGCGCCGGGCAGGGTCAGGGATTCCTGGACCGAGCCCGGGGTCAGTGTGCGGCGCGTGACCTCGCTGCCCTGGCTGAAAACCAGTTCGACTTCCTCGTCGACCTCGAGATCGAGCTGCAGTTGCATAGACTCCCCGGCGTTTTCGCTGGTGATCGAGCCCTGCAGGGCCTCCAGGGACAGCCTGAGCACACCGTCACCTGCCTGGCCGGTGGCCGGGCGGGTCGCCATGAGCGTACCGGACAGGTCCTCCGTCGGTGGGCCCACGCCCACCTGCTGGTCAAGGACCAGGCCGACTGCCAGCGCCCCGAGCCCTGCCGCCAGCGCGGTGAGCTGCCACCGCGGCTCGCGCCACAAGCGCTTGCGGACGGGGCGAGCGGCCGTGGGCGCTGCCTGCGGCAAGGCCGCCATCACGTCCGCGAGCAGTCCCGGCGGGACCTCGTGCTGGGGCAGGTTGGCCAGCGCGTCCTCCACGGCGCGCAGCCGGCGACGGTCCTCCGCCGATTCCGGGTGCGTTGCCTGGGATTCGTCCAAGCGGTCCTCGCTCATGTCTGCTCCAGCCAGGCGGCCAACAGGGGGCTGTCCTTCAGCCGCTGCCGCGCAGAAAAAAGCCTCGACTTGACTGTTTTCGCCGGGATGTCGAGGATCGCCGCCATGTCCTCGTAACTGCAGCCCACTACGTGGTGCAGCACGATGACCGCGCGGTAGTCGTCGCTCAGTCCCATGATGGCTGCCTGCAGCGCACCGTCGAACTGGTCCTGGCCCAGCGCTTGTTCGGGCCCAGCCGCGGAATCCCGTTCCTCTCCGCTGAGGCCCTCGTGGGATCGCCGCCGCTTGCCGTGATTGATCGATTCATTGATGGCGATCCGGTACAACCAACTGAAGAACCTGTACTGCGGGTCAAAGTCCCCGAGGTGCTCGTAAGCCTTGAGGAAGGTGGCCTGGGCCACATCGCGCGCATCCTCGCCATGGCGCAGCATGCGGAGCGCCGCGTTGAAGACGGGCCGCTGGTAGCGCACGACCAGGGTCTCGAAGGCACCCCTGTCGCCCGTCCGGCAGCGCCGCACCAGCGCCTCGTCACTCTCCTCGCTCATACCTACCATCGTCCGGGCAGAAAGTTGGTGCCATGATAGTTCCGTGTGGACTTCACGGTCCGCCTCCCGGCCCCTGCCAGTCGTAGACGCCGCGCCGCGCGGTGATGCGCCACCGCCCGTCCCGCCTGGCCCAGCTGTCCAGGTACCGCCCGCCCACGAACAGGTCGCGCTCGCTGCCGGTGGGCGAGAACAATCCCTGCCCGGGCCCAGTGGCGGGGACGCGATGGAAGGCGGTGAAGTACGCTTCGCTCTTGGCTGCATCGCCGGCGAGTTCGATCAGCACGCTGCCGAGCTGGTGGTGGGTGACCGGCAGCGGCGTGACGCGCTCCAGCGCGATGGCGCAGAAGTCCTTCGAGGGGCCCTTGAAGCCCCCTTGCTCATGCACGGAATCTTCGTGAAAACAGTCTTTTAGGAGTTCTGCATGGCGACGGTCGATCCCCCGGCAGTACCGGTGCAGCACCTCTAGGATCTCCTGCTTGGCCAGCAACCCGGCCGTAGCGTCTGCCATGGGCCATTCTGGCACGTCTGCTATGCTCGCGCAGCCCAAAACAGCCTGATGAAGGAGGCGCACGATGGCCCTGGATCCCGCTTTCAAGCCCCTGCTGGCCATGCCGGAAATGCAGTTCGCCAGGCCTCCGGAGGGGGTGACCCCCCAGATGGTGCGCGAGTTCGCCAAGGCTGCCCGACCCGACCTGCCGCCCCCCGCGCTCCACCAGGTCCGGAACCTGACGATCCCGGGGCCCGGCGGCGATCTGGCCCTGCGGCTGTATCACCCCACGGCTGCCCGGCCGGCGCCGGTCATCCTGTTCCTGCACGGCGGTGGGTTCGTGCTCTGCGACCTCGACAGCCACGACCTGCTCTGCCGCGGCCTCGCCCTGGCCTCGGGCTGTGCGGTGGTCTCGGTGGACTATCGGCTGGCCCCGGAAACCCGCTTTCCCGGGCCGGTGGAGGACAGCTACGCCGCGCTCGAATACGTGGCGCAGGAGGGCGCCTCGCTGGGCCTGGATGCAACCCGCATCGCCGTGTGTGGCGACAGCGCGGGCGGCTCGCTGGCCATTGCCACGGCGCTCTTGGCCCGCGACCGCAAGGGTCCGGCCATTCGTCACCAGGCGCTGCTCTACCCGGTGACCGATGCGGTCTGTAACCGGCCGTCCATGATCGACTACGCCAGCGGCTACGTGCTCACCCGTTCGGTGATGGAATGGTTCTGGGAGTGTTTCCTGGAACACCCGAGCCATGGCGACGACCCGCTGGCTTCGCCAGCGCGCACGGCCAACCTCGAGGGCATGCCACCGGCCACGGTCATTACCGCCGAATACGACGTGCTCCGCGATCAGGGGGAGGAGTATGCGGACCGCCTGCGGGCAGCCGGTGTGCCGGTGGTCTCCCGGCGTTATCTCGGCATGATCCATGGTTTTGCGACCATGCCCCACGTCACCGGGATCGCCGACCGGGCCATCGCCGACGTCGGCCTCGACATCCGCCATGCGCTGGGTGCCTCCGCCGACGGCATCGAGGCCGAGAACATCGCCCGTGCCCAGCGTCTGTATGCCGCCGCCATGACGGCGGACTGGGCCACGGTGGAGGCACTGGTGGCGGCGGATTGCCGCATCGAGGAATCTTCCGGCCTGCCGTTCGCGGGTGTCTACGTGGGCCCGCAGGGCATGCAGGACCTGTTCGTGAAGGTGGGTGGCATGGTGACCATCCTGGATGTGCGCCTGAAGCCCATGATCGCCTCCGGGGATACGGTGGTGGTGCCCATCGACCTGGTGCTGGATGACGGCGGTCAACCGGCTCCCATCCCGGTGGTCGAGGTGTTGCGCTTTGCGGACGGTAAGGTCGTGGAGCTGACGCCCTACTACTTCGATACCAACAAGGTCTCGGCCATTGCCGCAGCCCGCGGCTGAGAACATGAGCGGCCCGACGATGCGGGAGGGCTGGCTGGCCGGCGCCGACGGCAATCGCCTGGCGTTTCGCGCCTTCGAGGCCGAGGGGGAGCATGCCGTCCTGCTGCTGCACGGCGGCGGGCAGTCGGGGCGGGCCTGGTGGCGGGCGGCCGAATGGCTGGCGGCGCGCGGCCACGCCAGCTTCATTTACGACCAGCGCGGGCACGGTGACAGCGAATGGTTGGAGACTGGCCGCTATGCGCTGGATGACTTCAAGGACGACCTCGACCTGGCGCTGGAGCACTTCGGGCGGCCCTGTGTGCTGGTGGGCTCTTCGCTCGGCGGCCTGGTCTCGCTCCTGGCAACCGGAGGCGGACATCGCCTGGTGACCGGGCTGGTGCTGGTGGACACGGCGCCCCAGCTGAACGAGGCGGAAGTGAAACGATTGATCCGCTTTCTGTCCGGTGGCGGGGTAGAGGGCTTCGACTCGCCGGAGGCGGCCGCCGAGCACATGCGGGCCTTCTTTCCGGAGCGCCCCGTGAAAACGGCTTCCGTGATGGCCGGGCTGTTCCAGGATCCGGCTGGCCGCTGGCGCTGGCGCTGGGACCTGCGCATGATCCTGGGCGAGCGGAATTCGGTGGGCCTGCCCCACCAGGATCGCATGCACGAGCTGGCGAGACAGATCACCGTGCCCGTGCTGCTGCTGCGGGCCGGGCGCAGTGAACTGGTCTCGGATGCGGCCGTCGAACGCCTCCGGCGCTGCACGCCACAACTGGAACTCGACCTGCTCGAGGACTCGGATCACATCGTGGGTGGCGCGGATGGCGAGATGATCATGGCGCGCATCCTGCCGTTCATACGGAAGTGTGGCCGGCAACGTGCTGGAGGGGAGGCATGAATCACCGGACGGTCGGCGAGGGGCTGCGCCTCGCGGTGCAGGCGAACCCGCAGGGTGATGCCATCATCATCGGTGGGCAGCGGCTCAGTTTTAGCCAGCTGCAGGCGCGGGCTGCGAAGGTAGCGGGTGGACTCCGAGGCCTGGGTATCCGGCCCGGCGATCACGTTGGTATCCTGATGCCCAACAACCTGGAATACCTGCTGCTCTTTCACGCCTGCGCGCTGCTTGGCGCGGCGGCCGTTCATTTCAATTCCCGGTATCGCAGCGAGGAACTGCGCTATGTGATCCAGGATTCCGGGATCAAGCGCCTGTTCACCTCCGCCATGCAGCGCGAGTTCGCCGACTACGAGGCCATGCTCGGCCAGCTTTATCCGGAGCTCGCCGGCTGGGACGGTCGCCGGCGGCTGGCGCTCGCCGAGGCGCCCAGGCTCGAGGCCATCCACCTGCTGCACGCGCCGCAGGGGCACGCCTGGCCGGGCTGGGAAGCGCTGATGGGTGAGGAGCCGCTTGCAGAGGGTGATTGCTGCAGCGACCCCGAGCGCATCGCCCTGATCATGTACACCTCGGGTACCACGGCCCAGCCCAAGGCCTGCCTGCTCTCGCACCGCTCGCTGGAGTTCTGTGGGCGCGGCCTGGCAGAGCGCTGGCAGATGGGTCCTGCGGACCGCTTCTGGGACCCACTGCCGTTCTTCCATATGTCGACCATCCTGCCGCTCGCCGCCTGCCGGGCCAGCGCTGCGGCCTTCATCGGCCAGGAGCATTTCGATGCCGGGGCATCGGTGCAGGAGATCGAGGCCGAGCGTGCCACCATCCTGTTTCCCTCCTTCCCGACGCTGACCAACGCGCTGTTCACTCATCCGGATTTCAGCGCGGCCAAATTTTCCAGCGTCCGCATCGTCAACAACGTGGGCCCGGCAGACCTGCTGCGACGCTTCGCAGATGCCCTGCCCGCGGCTGCACATGTCTCCGCCTACGGCCTGACCGAGGCTGGTGGGGTGATCGCCTTCAACCATCCGGACGACACGCTGGAACAGCGCACTACCACTTCCGGACAGGTCTTCGATGGCGTGGAGGTGAAAGTCGTCGACCCGGAGACCCTCGAGGCCATGCCGGACGGCGAGACGGGTGAGATCCTGATTCGTGGGCCCTCCATGTTCAGCGGCTACCTCAACGCGCCGGAGAAGACCGCCGAGGTGACTGCCCCGGGGGGCTGGCTCAGGAGTGGTGATCTGGGCGCGTTGGTGGACGGAGGACGCATCCGCTACGTCGGCCGCCTCAAGGACATGCTGAAGGTGGGCGGCGAGAACGTGGCGGCCATCGAGATCGAGGGACAGCTGTGTCAGCACCAGGCGATCCGCATGGCGCAGGTGGTGTCGGCGCCGGATGACCGCCTGGTGGAGGTGCCTGCAGCCTTCATCGAACTCGAGCCTGGCGCCAGCCTCGAGCGCGAGGCCGTGATCGAGTTCCTGCGCGGCCGCATCGCCAGTTTCAAGATTCCGCGCTACGTGGCCTTCATCACCGAGTGGCCCATGAGCGCCACCAAGATCCAGAAGTTCAAGTTGCGCTCCATGATCGATCCGGCCGACCGGGTCGAGGTCCAGCGCAGGCCGTGACTGCGCAGCCCGCCAACCTTCAGGAACTGGCCGGCTGGGAGGGCCCCAGCGGTCGGGGTGAGACTTTATGGCGGTGTCCACGCAGCGGGATCTGGATCGTGGAGTCCGATGCGCTGGTGCGCGAGGTGCTGTCACGGCCGGAGCCCTATTCGAGCAAGGTGTCGCTGTCGGCGCTGGATGCCGGCTTCCCCGCGGCGGAGGTGGAGGCGATCCATCGTGCGGAGGGTGTGCGCTTCACCCGCACGCTGCAGACTAACGACCCCCCGGATCATCGGCGCTTCAGGGCGCTCGTCGAGAAAGTGTTCACACCGCGTCGCGCCGAGGAGATGGCGCCGACCATTCGTGCGCTGTGTCAGGAGCTGTTGGCCGACTGGCAGGCGGGCGCAACCTTCGACGCCGTAGCCGGCTACGCCATGCCGCTGCCCCTGGTGCTCATCGCCCGGCAGCTGGGCGTGTCGCGTGAAGACCTGGCGCTGCTGCGACGCTGGTCGGACGCCGCCATCGTGGCCATTGGTCTGGGCGCCAGCCGCGAACAGCACCTGGATGCGGCTCGCCAGGCCGCCGAGTTCCAGCGCTACTTTCGTGGGGTGCTGGCCGAGCCCGGGCGAAGCAGCGAGGGCAGCCTGATCGCGCTCATTGCAGCAGCCGCCAGCGAGGAAGGCTCCCGCCTGGACGAGGCGGAGCAGCTCTCGCTGCTGCATACGCTGATGATTGCAGGCCACGAGACCACGGCCTCGACGCTGGCCTCGGCCATGCTGGCCCTGGCCACCCGCGTGGGACTGATGGATCGCCTGCGAAGCGACGGTTCGCTGGTGAAGCGCTTCGTGGAGGACGTGCTGAGGATTCATGCGCCCGTGCAGGGCCTGTTCCGCAGGGTACGAGAGTCGGTCGCGCTGGGGGGCGTGGAGCTGGCTGCGGGCGAGTTGCTTTGCCTCAGGCTGGGGTCCGCCAACCGTGATACGGCTCGCCATGGTTCGAGCGAGCTGCCCGAGGTACCCGAAGGCGGACTGAATCACCTGGCTTTCGGCCTCGGCCTGCACCACTGCATCGGGGCGGCGCTGGCCCGCAGGGAACTGGTGCTGGCCGTCGAGGTCCTGCTGGCGCGCTTTCAGTCGTTGCAGCTGGCCGTGCCAGTCGAATCATTGGTCTACACTCGCAGCGTCATGACCCGCGGACTCACCTCATTGCCCTTGATAGGAGTCGAGCATGCCGCGTAGCAGCCTCGCGGATTCGGACATCGTCCTGGCCCTCGGCCGTCGCACGCCCTTCGGGCGTTTTGGCGGGGGGCTGCGCGAGGTCAGCCTGACCGAGGCTTCGGTGCACGCCGCGCGCGCTACTGCCGAGGCGGCCGGCCTACCGCTCACGGCCTTCGACCACTTCGTGTTCGCCACCACGGTACCGACCGACCGCGACTCCCTGTTCGCGCACCGGGCCATCTGTGTGGCCACCGGCTTTCCGCTGGAGACCAGTGCGCTCGGAGTGGTGCGGGCCTGCGGATCGGGCCTGCAGGCGATCATCTCGGCGGCCCATCAGGTGATGGACGGGTCCAGTGCAGTGGCCATGGCTGGTGGTGCCGAGATGTTCAGTCGCGTGCCGTATGCCGTGACGACCGCCCGCTGGGGACACAAGCGCGGGACACAGCTGCTGGAGGACATGCTGGACTGGGCCTACCGTTGCCCTACCACGCTGGCCTATATGGGCGAGACTGCCGAACGGCTGGCCGCCGATTACGGCTACGATCGTTGCGCCATGGACGAGTGGGCGGTGATGAGCCAGGCCCGCGCGCAGCAGGCCACGGCCTCGGGTTTTCTGGCCGCGCAGATCGCGCCCATTGCCACCCCCGATGGCATGCTGGAAAAAGACGAGAGTCCGCGTGCGGGCATCACGCTCGAGCGGCTGGCGTCGTTGAAGCCGGCCTTCTCCGATGGTGGGCCGGTTACGGCAGGCAACGCCTCGCCAGTGTCCGATGGCGCGGGCTTCATGGTCGTGGCCGATCGCCGCTCGCTGCTGGAGGCAGGGGGGCAGCCTGCCGCCCGCCTGCTGGGCTGGGCCACGGTGGGCGTGGCGCCCGAACTCATGGGTCACGGACCGGTGCCGGCGATCGAGAAACTGCTCGCGCGGCACGGCCTGTCGGTGGGTGACATCGACTACTGGGAAATCAACGAGGCGTTTGCCGCGGTGACCCTGCACGTGGAGCGGCAACTGGGCGTGCCGCGTGAGCGGACCAACCTCTACGGTGGGGCGATTGCGGTGGGTCACCCGCCGGGGGTCACTGGCATCCGCATGACGCACACCGCAATCCAGCACCTGCAGTCGATGGGCGGAGGTCGCGCGGTCATGGCCATGTGCCTAGGGTCCGGGCAAGGCATGGCGGTTCTCATAGAGGTCTGAGGAGAAAGACATGGGTAGGTTGCAAGGCAAGGTGGCGCTGGTCACCGGGGCGGGCAGCGGCATTGGCGAAGGCATCGCTGCGGCCTACGCAAGCGAGGGTGCCTGCGTAGTGGTCGCCGATCTCGATGCCGCGGCGGCAGCACGGGTGGCGGCAACCATCGTCGCCCAGGGAGGCAAGGCGGTCGGGCTGGCGCAGGACGTCACCCGCGAGCAGGACTGGGACGCAGCGGTCGCGCGCGCGCAGGCGGAGTTTGGTGACCTTTCCGTGCTGGTCAACAATGCAGGCATCGCGCCATGCGCAGACCCCATCGAGACGCTCTCACTCGCCGACTGGCGGCGGACCCTGGCGGTGAACCTGGACGGCGTGTTCCTGGGTACGCGGGCGGGCATCCGTGCCATGAGGGCGGGCGCGGCAGGGTCCATCATCAACATTTCGTCCGTCTACGGGCTGGTGGGCACGACCCGTGCGCCGGACTACGTGGCCGCCAAGGGCGCGGTCCGGCTGTTCAGCAAGGCGGCGGCGCTGGAGTGCGCGGAGGCGGGCTACCGCATCCGGGTCAACTCCCTGCATCCGGGCTTCATCGATACGCCCATGCTGGAGCGCGGACTCGAGCAGATGAGCGGCAAGGGGATCGTGCCCGACCCTGTGACTGGCAGGGCGGCCATTACCAGCCTGCATCCCATAGGCCGGCTCGGCACGCCTACCGACATTGCGGCTGCAGCGGTTTATCTCGCGAGCGATGAGTCGGCGTTCATGACCGGCGCCGAACTGGTTGTCGACGGCGGTTATACCGCGCGCTGAGCCTTGCCCTGAGGGTTGGCGGGTTCCAGTACGAAACCCTCGTAACCCCGATCCGCAATCCCCTGACAGGTGTCGCGATAGGGCCCCACGCCGCCGACGTAGGGCATGAACATCCTCGGCTTGCCGGGGATGTTTGCTCCGACGTACCAGGAGTTCGCCCTGGGGAACAGCGTGGTGTCGGCCACCTCGGAGACATGGCGCATCCAGTTCGCTTCTGCCGTGGCATCGGCCTCCATGCTCTGCAGACCGTGCTCCCGCAGATAGGCCACGGCGTCCGTCACCCATTCCACATGCTGCTCGATCGAGACCACCATGTTGCTCAGCACCGAGGGACTGCCGGGGCCGGTCATCATGAACAGGTTGGGGAAACCCGCCGAGGCGAGTCCGAGATAGGCCGAGGGACCACCCGCCCACTTGTCCTGCAGCGTGAGGCCGTTGCGTCCCTCGATCTCGATGCCGAGCAGGGCGCCGGTCATGGCATCGAAGCCAGTGGCGAAGATCAGGCTGTCGACTGCATACTCCGCGGCCTCGGTCCGCAGGCCGGTGGGAGTGATTTCCACGATCGGCGCCTTGCGCACGTCGACCAGCGTGACGTTGGGGCGGTTGTAGGTCGCGTAGTAATGGGAGTCCACGCAGATGCGCTTGGTGCCGATCGGATGGTCGGTCGGGCAAAGCAACTCTGCCACCGCCGGATCCTTGACGATTGCGCGGATCTTGCCGCGCACGAAGTCGGCGGCGGTGGCGTTGGCTTCCTCGGTGACCAGCAGGTCGGCAAAGGCCTGCAGGGTGCGGGTGGCGCCCCCGTATTGCCAGGCGGCCTCGAACCTCTTTTGCCGCTCTTCGGGTGAGGCGGCCAGGGCGGAGTCGGTAGTCATGTCTACCGGGACCCCAAAGAAGGAGGCCCGTGCGGCCGCACGGTGCTCCGGATAGCGTGCCTTGAGCGAACGCTGGAAGTCTTCATCGATCGGCCCGTTGTGGGCCGGGATGCTGAAGTTGGGCGTGCGCTGGAAGACGAACAGCTGGCTGGCCTGCTCGGCAACCCTGGGGATGACCTGGATGCCGGTGGAGCCGGTGCCGATCACGCCCACCCGCTGACCGGTGAAGTCCACGCCTTCCTTGGGCCACTGGGCCGTGTGGTACCACTTGCCCCGGAATGACTCGATACCCTTGAAGGGCGGCAGCCGCGGGCTAGACAGGCAACCGGTTGCCATGATGCAGAACGGTGCTTCAAGGGTGTCGCCGGATTCAGTGGTGACGGTCCAGGTGCCGGTGTCATCCTGCCAGCGGGCCGACTTCACCCGGGTGTGAAAATGGATGTCGCGGCGCAGGTCGAAGCGGTCCGCCACGTGCTGCAGGTAGCCCAGGATCTCGGGCTGGGTCGGGTAGCGCTCCGTCCAGTTCCATTCCTGCTCCAGCTGTTTGTCGAAGCCATAGGAGTACTCCATGCTCTCGACATCGCAGCGCGCGCCCGGGTAGCGGTTCCAGTACCAGGTACCGCCTACGTCACTACCGGCTTCGAGTACCACCGCGCGGAAGCCCAGCTCGCGCAGGCGGTACAGGAGGTAGAGCCCGGAGAAGCCGGCGCCGACCACGATCACGTCAAAATCTCTAGGTGATTGCTGGCTCATCTGGACCCCCGGGCCCGGTGCAGGAAGGACAAGTGAAGTGTAAGCTTTCCCAATCATAGCGCCGCTTCGAGAGGAAAACACATGCGCCCTGGATTGCCGCTATCCGCCTTCGCGATGTTCGTTTTTTCGGCGACAAGTGCACTGGCCGCGCCGGATACTGAGTGGCCGGCCTACGGCCGCACCCCGGACGAACAGCGCTTCAGCCCGCTTGACCAGGTCAACGCGGACAACGTCGGCGGCCTCGGCCTTGATTGGGCGTTGGACCTTCCGGATGCCACGACCCTGGTCAGTACGCCCCTGATGGTTGACGGGGTGATTTATTTCTCGGGTGACCGGGCCATCGTCCGCGCAGTGGATGCGCGCACCGGCAAGTTGCTCTGGGTCCACGACCCGCAGGCCTGGAAGCATTCTCCGCGCGGCATCGCCTTTGGCTGGAGCTCCAATCGCGGCATCGCCTACGAGGACGGCAGGATCTTCGTCGGTGCCACCGACGGACGGGTGGTGGCCCTCGACGCGCGAAACGGCGAGGTGCTGTGGGCGGCCCGCAGTTTTCCGGTGGGTGAGCGCAAGGCCATCACCGGCGCCCCGCGTGCTTTCGACGGCAAGGTGTTCATCGGCCATGGCGGTGCGGAGTTCGGCACCCGCGGTTACCTTGATGCGTTTGACGCCGAGACCGGTGAGCGCCTGTGGCGTTTTCACACCGTGCCCGGCGACCCGGCCAACGGCTTCGAGAGCCCGGCCATGGAAATGGCTGCCAGCACCTGGAGCGGTCGCTGGTGGGCAGAGGGCGGTGGCGGCACGGTCTGGCATGCCATTACCTACGATCCGGATCTCGACCTGATTTACCTCGGGGTGGGCAACGGCGGTCCCTGGAACCGCGAGCTGCGCAGTGACGGCATCGGCGACAACCTGTTCCTGTGCTCCATCGTGGCGGTGAGGGCCGACACCGGCGAGTATGTCTGGCACTACCAGATGAACCCGGGCGAGGAGTGGGACTACAAGGCCACCATGGACATCGTGCTGGCCGACCTCGAGATCGATGGTCAGGTCCGCAAGGTGTTGATGCAGGCGCCGACCAACGGTTTCTACTACGTGATCGAGCGTGAAACCGGCAAGCTCCTGAGTGCTGAGAAATATGCCCGGGTCAACTGGGCCGAGCGCATCGACCTCGAGACCGGGCGACCGGTCGAAAATCCGGCCGCGCGGTTGAAGCCTGGAGAGCGCTTCGAGATGTGGCCGAGCCCCTGGGGCGCGCACAACTGGCAGGCCATGTCCTTTAATCCGCAGACTGGCCTCGCCTACATCCCCGCCATGCACATGCCTGCCACCTGGCTGCGTGGCAGCGAACTGGAGGGGCCACCAGGACATTTCCGGCTGGGCATGATCGTGGAACACCCCACCGATCCCAATGCCAGCAAGGGTAGCCTGCTGGCGTGGGACCCAATTCGGCAGGAGGCACGCTGGAATGTCGAATATGACGCGGTGTGGAACGGCGGCACCCTGACCACGGCAGGTAATCTGGTCATGCATGGGACGGGTGCTGGCCAACTGCTGGCCTACGACGCCCGCGACGGGCGCCGACTGTGGGCCTTCGATGCCCAGCGTGGCATCAGTTCGCCCCCCATTACCTACGAGATCGACGGGCAGCAACGCTTCGCTGTGCTGGTGGGCTGGGGCGGACTGGCCTCCTTCGGCACCGCTGCGTTCAGCAAGCATGGCTGGAAGTTCAAGGCACCGGGTATCAGGCTTCTCAGCTTCAGCCTGAACGGTAAGGCGCGTTTGCCCGAGGTCGACACCCGCCGCTTCAGCCTGGCGCCGGTGGATACGGGCTCGGAGCCCATCGACGAGGCCAGCGCGCTCCGGGGGCTTGGCCTCTATCACACCATCGCCTGTGCGACTTGCCACGGCCTGATGGCTCAGTCAACGGGAGGCGCCGGCCCGGACCTGCGCGAGGCCGCCTCGACCAACGATTACCGACTGTTCCGCAGCGTGGTCGCCGAGGGCGCCTTGCTGCCCGCGGGCATGCCCATGTTCGATGAGCTGACCGAGTCCGAGCTGCGCGCGATCTACGCCTTCCTGCGGCAGCAGACGAGGGCGGCTGTCCCGTCCCCAGGCCGCTGACCCGGGCTCAGGCGGCCGCGCCCTTGCCGGCCGCCTGGATCGCCAGCCAGACCCGGTGCGGTGTGGCCGGCATGTCGATCTTCTCGACGCCCATCGGCCTGAGCGCGTGCAGCACGGCGTTCATCACCGCAGGTGGCGCTGCGATGGCGCCGGCTTCTCCGCAGCCCTTGACCCCCAGCAGGTTGTGCGGCGAGGGCGTCACCACGTAGTCGAGTTCGAAGTTGGGCACGTCGCCAGCGCGCGGCAGGCAGTAGTCCATTAGCGTGCCCGACAGCAGCTGGGCGCTGTCCGGGTCGTAGACACAGTTCTCGTAGAGCGCCTGACCGATGCCCTGCACGGTACCGCCATGCACCTGACCCTCGACGATCATCGGGTTGATGATGTTGCCGAAGTCGTCCACCACGGAGTACTTCGCCACCTCGGTGACGCCGGTTTCCGGATCGATCTCCACTTCGCAGATGTGCACGCCTTGCGGGAACGTGAAGTTGGCGGGATCGAAGAAGGCCGTCTCCTCAAGCCCCGGCTCGATTTCATCGGTAGGAAACTGCGCCGGCGCGTGGGCCACGAAGGCCAGCTCGGGGAAGGAGATGCCGCGGTCTGTGCCCACCACCGAGAAGCGTCCCTGGTCGAAGGTGATGTCGCCCTCCGCAGCCTCCAGCACATGGGCCGCGATCTTCTTGCCCTTGGCGATGACCTTGTCGAGCGCGCGGATCATGGCCGAGCCGCCGAGTGCAAGGGAGCGTGAGCCCACCGTGCCGAGGCCGAAGGGGGTGCGGCCGGTATCGCCATGGACCACCTCGACGTTCTGCATGGGGATGCCGAGCTTGTCGCTGACCAGTTGCGCGAACACGGTCTCATGACCCTGCCCGTGTGAGTGAGTGCCGGTGAGGACCGTCACCGAAGAGGTGGCCGACACCCGGATGGTGGCCGATTCGAACATGCCGCTGCCGCCGCCGGCGGCCATGACCAGCTTGGAGGGGCCGGCGCCGCAGGCCTCCACGTAGCTGGAGAAACCCACGCCCCGCAGCTTGCCGTTCGCGGCCGACGCCTTGCGCCTCGATTCGAAGCCAGCGTAATCCGATAGCGCCAAGGCCTTGTCGAGCACTTCCGGATAATTGCCGGAGTCGTACTCCGAACCGAACGGTGTCTTGTAGGGAAAGGCATCCGGCTGGATGAAATTGCGCCGGCGCAGTTCGGCCGGGTCGATGCCGAGGTCGTGTGCGGCCTGCTCCACGATGCGCTCGATCACGTAGGCAGCCTCGGGGCGACCGGCGCCACGGTAGGCATCGACCGGGACCGTATTGGTGACCACGCCCTGCACGTCGCAATAGGCGGCCGGGATCACGTAAGTGCCTGAGAGCAGGGTGGCGTAGTAGTAGGTGGGAATGGCCGGACCGAAGGTGGAGTAGTACGCGCCCATATTGGCGATGGTGCTGACCCTGAGCGCCAGGAAGCGGCCCTCGCGGGTGGTGGCAAGTTCCACGTGGGTGCGGTGGTCGCGACCGTGGCGGTCGCTCAGGAAGGCCTCGCTGCGATCGGCCGTCCAACGAACCGGACGACCGAGGCGCCGCGCCGCCCACAACACGACGACCTCCTCGTTGTAATGAAAGGCCTTGGAACCAAAGCCCCCGCCGACGTCGTTGGAAATGACCCGGACCTTGTGCTCGGGGACCTGCAGGGTGACGGTGGCCAGCAGGATGCGGGCTACATGGGGGTTCTGGGAGGACAGCCAGAGGGTGAATTCCTGCTTGCCGACGTCGTACTCGCCGATGGCACTTCGTGGCTCCATCGCGTTGGCGACCAGCCGGTTGTTGACCAGGTCCAGCCTGGACACGTGCTCGGCCTTGGCGAAGGCCTGCTCGACCGCCGATTGGTCGCCAATCTCCCAGTGGAAGATCTGGTTGCGTGGGGCGCCTTCGTACAGCTCCGGGGCGCCTGCGGCGATGGCGTGCTCGATGTCGGCCACCACCGGCAGGTCTTCGATGTCCAAGTCGATGAGGTCGGCGGCCTCGCGGGCCTGCCAGGCGGTCTCGGCCACGATCACCGCCACCGGGTCACCGACGTAGCGGACGCGATCGACGGCGACGACCGGATGAGGGGGCGCGAACATCGGCCTTCCGTCGATGTTCTTGACCAGCCAGCCGCAGGGCAGGTCGCCAACGCCATCGGCCTTGAGGTCGGCGCCGGTGAACACGCCGATGACACCTGGCGCGGCAGCCGCCGCCTCGACGCCGACTTTGCGCAACGTGCCGTGCGCGACGGGGGAGCGAACCAGGTAGGCATGAACCTCGCCCGACCGGGACATGTCGTCGGTGTAGTTGCCGCGGCCGGTGATGAAGCGCTGATCTTCCAGTCGCGGTACCGACTGCCCGATTCCCGTGCTGCTCATGCGTGCTCCCTGGGTCGAACTTCAAGACGACCTCATAGTACCATCGGATTCTGCAAACTGGCTCCAGGAGGGGTCCATGGCCATCGAAGGCGAATATCGCATCGGCGCCCCCCGCGAGGCCGTGTGGGCGGCACTTAACGACGTCGAGATCCTCAAGGGCTGCATCCCTGGCTGCCAGGAACTGACCCGCTTGAGTGACACCGAGATCGAGGGGCGGATCCAGGCCCAGCTCGGGCCGGTCAAGGCCGCCTTTGGCACCCGGCTGACCCTCTCGGACATCGACCCACCAACGGGGTATACATTAAGCGGAGAGGGCAAAGCGGCCGTTGGTTTCGGCAAGGGCTCGGCCAAGGTTTCTCTTGCCGAGGAGGAGGGGGGTACCCTGCTGCGCTACAGCGCCACCATGCAACTGGGCGGCAAGCTGGCCCAACTTGGTTCGCGCCTGGTCGAGGGCGCCACGCGGCAGCTGGCTGACCAGTTCTTCGAGGCCTTTGCCCGCCAGGTCGATGCCGGGGCCGTAGCCGTCCCGCCCGGGGGCGAAGGGGCAGAAGGCGCGGCTGCGCCCGAGCCCGGGTCCCCGGCCGGCTGGCTGCGCTGGGTGGGCATAGGCGGGGCAGTCCTGCTAGTGTTGTGGCTGATCAAGGGCATGGCCTGAGCCGGTTGACCGGCAACGGCGGCGTCAGGAGGAGGTCGGGAGCATGACGGTAGAGGTATCCCTGCAGGTGAATGGCAAGGCGGTCAGTGCGGCGGTCGACCCGCGCACCCTGCTGGTGGAGCTGCTACGTCAGCACCTGAAGCTGACCGGTACCCACGTCGGCTGCGACACCAGCCAGTGCGGTGCGTGCGTGGTGCATGTCGACGGGTGCGCGGTGAAAAGCTGCACCATGCTGGCGGTCCAGGCCGAGGGCTCGAGCGTGACCACCATTGAGGGTCTCGCCCAGGGGAGTACCCTGCATCCAGTCCAAGAGGCCTTCCGCGAGTGCCACGGCCTGCAGTGTGGATTTTGCACGCCGGGCATGATCATGTCGGCGGTCGACCTGCTGCAGCGCAACCCGAACCCCACCGAGCCGGAGATCCGTCACGGGCTGGAGGGCAACATCTGCCGTTGCACTGGTTACCAGAACATCGTGCGCGCGGTGGCGACGGCCGCCGCGAAGCTGCGCGGCGACACGGCGGCAGCCTGAGGAGCCTGACCCATGCACCCGTTTGAATATCTACGCCCCCGTGACCTGGCTGCTGCAGTGGGTGAAAGCGCCACGGGCAACTACCTGGCCGGTGGCATGACCCTGCTGCCCTCGATGAAGTTGCGCCTGACCAGTCCGGATAAGCTGATCGACCTGTCCGGGCTGAAGGACCTCACCGGTATCCAGGCGGAATCCGCCGCCGTGGTCATCGGGGCCATGACCCGTCACGCCGAGGTCGCCGCCTCGGCTGAAGTCAGGCGCCTGATCCCGGCGCTGGCCGAGCTTGCCGGTGGCATCGGTGATCCGCTGGTTCGCAACCGTGGCACCCTCGGCGGCTCGCTGGCCAACAACGACCCTGCGGCGGACTACCCGGGTGCGTTGCTGGCCCTGGGCGGCACCGTGGTCACCGACCGACGCGACATCGCCGGGGACGATTTCATCACCGGTATGTTCTCCACCGCGCTCGAGCCGGGTGAACTGATCGTCCGCGTGAAGTTCCCGGTGGCCAGGCGCGCCGCCTACGTCAAGTTTCCGAGCCCGGCCTCCCGTTACGCCATGGTGGGCGTGTTCGTGGCCGAGACGGCGGCCGGCGTGCGGGTGGCAGTCACCGGTGCGGCCGCCTGTGCATTCCGGCTCACCGCCTTCGAGGACGCCCTGCAGAAGTCTTTCGCGGTGGAGTCGCTGGCGGGCCTGACTGTCTCCGGTGACGGCTACAACCAGGACCTGCACGGTTCGGCCGACTATCGTGCGAGCCTGGTGCCGGTGATGGCGAAGCGCGCCGTCGCAGCTGCCCTGGCGCGTTGATGCCGGGCGGCGTCACCTCGCCCCATTCCGTCGACGACTCGCTCGCGCTCCTGGCGGGTGAGGGTTACCTGGCCGATCGGCGGCTGGGTGTGGTGGTCCACCTGGCCCTGTCCCTGCAGCGACCGTTGCTGCTGGAGGGCGAGGCCGGGGTGGGCAAGACCGAGGTCGCCCGCGCGCTGGCCGCGTCCCTGGGACGCGAGTTGATCCGCCTGCAGTGCTACGAGGGCCTGGACGTGGCCTCCGCAGTCTACGAGTGGGACTATCTGCGCCAGATCCTCGAACTGCGCCTAGCCGAAGCCTCCGGCGAGGCGGGCTCCCGGGAAGCACTGACCCGCGGCGTCTTCGACCCGCGTTTCCTGCTGCGCCGCCCGCTGCTGCGGGCCCTGGAGCCGCATCCGGAAGGCCCGCCGGTACTGCTGATCGATGAGATCGACCGGGCTGACGAACCCTTCGAGGCCTTCCTCCTTGAGTTGCTCTCCGACTACCAGGTCTCGGTGCCGGAGCTTGGCGTGGTGAGGGCAGCCGTTCCGCCCATCGTCATCCTCACTTCCAATCGGACCCGCGAGATCCACGACGCCCTGAAGCGCCGCTGCCTGTATCACTGGCTGGAGTATCCGGATGCGGCCCGCGAGCTGGCCATCCTTAAATCCCGCGCGCCTGAAGCCGGCGAGGCTCTGGCCGCTGCCATTGTCCAGTTCGTGCAGAAGCTGCGTCAGCGCAAACTGTACAAGGCGCCGGGCGTCGCCGAGAGCATCGATTGGGCCCGTGCGGTGGTGGCCCTGGGTGCACATGTGCTTACCGACGAGGTGATCGACGAGACCCTCGGCGTGTTGCTCAAGTACGAGGAAGACCTCGGCACGGTGCGCGAGGCGCTTGCCAGCGAGCTCGGCACCCCCGGTCGCTGAGCATGGCCGCCGCCGTTTCCGAGCTGCGCAGCCTGCCCCGGTTGGCGACGGCGCTGCGCGCCGGCGGGGTGAAACTGGGCACCGACTCGCTATTGTTGGCCACCCGCGCCCTCGGCGCTTGTGAACTGACCCGCCGCACTGACGTGCATGCCGCCCTGCGCTGCAGCCTGGTGCACGACCCTGGTGACTTCGAGTTGTTCGACGCGCTGTTCGATGCCCTGTTTCCGGCCGAACTGAACCTGCCGCGGGATACCCGACCATTGCTGCCGCGCTCGCCGCTGGCCGGGCCTGCGCCGGCCATGAAGCGCCTGGCCCAGGCGCTGCTCGCGGTCGGGGAGGTGCGCCGACTGGAGCGTCGCGAGGTCGAGCAAACCGATGCCAGCGGCACCGCCTCCGATAGCGAAGTGCTCAGGCGCAAGGATTTCGAGCAGATGAGCGCCGCCGAGCTCGAGGCGGCGCGGGACCTGTTACGACAGGCCATGCCCCGGGATGCCACCCGCTTGACCCGCCGCCACCAGCAGGATGCCCTGGGTCAACAACTCGACCTGCGGGCCATGTTGCGGGCCTCCCGCGCCGGGCGGGAGTTCGTGCCACGCCATCGGCGGCTCGTCGAAAAACCCCGGGATTGGGTGCTGATCATGGACGTTTCCGGCTCGATGGCAGCTTATTCGAGGATGTTCCTGCACTTTGCCCACGCCTTGCGCCGCCGCGGCGGGGGTCTGGAGGCCTTCACCTTCGCCACCCGCCTGACGCGCATCACCCGCGTGCTGCGCGTGAGTGACCCCGACCTGGCGCTCGCCGGGGTGACCAGCGTGGTCGGCGACTGGGACGGGGGTACCCGCCTCGGTGACTGTCTGGCCGAGTTCAACCGGCAGTGGTCGCGGCGCGTGTTGTCCCGTGGCGCGTGGGTGCTGCTCTTGTCGGACGGGCTCGAGCGTGGGCCCCCGGAGTTACTGGAAGCGGAGCTCGGCAGGCTGGGGCGCCTCGCTCACCAACTTGTCTGGTTGAACCCGCTGCTGCGCAGTGCCTCCTACCAGCCCCTGGCCGCGGGCGCGGCCGTGATCGAGCGGCACGCATCCCTGCGCCAGGCCGCGCATAACGTCGATTCTCTGTTGGATCTGGGGCGCCTGCTCGGCCGCCGTCAGAATTCGTAGTCCAGCACCAGGTAATCTGCGTCGGCGCGCAGGCCAGCGGCCACCGCCTGATGTTCGGGGTGCTGCAGGTAGATGGGCAGCGCCTCCCGATTGGCCAGCGTCACGGTGACTGCATGGGTGTAGCCTGCGGCGCGGTCGGTGAAATTGCGCCCCAGCGACAGATCTACGATCAGCTCCGGCATCTTCACACGCAAGCCTGCCAGCGCCGCCAGGTGCGAGGCGATGCGGGTTTCGTCCACGCCTTCGCGGAACTTGATGACGACCAGGTGATTGACTCTCATGGGGGCCTCCAAAAAAAGAGGCCGCGGGTGATGCCCGCGGCCCCGTTTGCCACGCTGGTTCGACTTAGAACTTGAAGTCGACTTCCAGGCCGAAGGTGCGCGGCGGGCTGAGCGTGCCGAAGGTCCACAGGCCGGGGAAGTACACCGGCGTTGGATCGGTGGCCGAGGTGGCCGCGTAGCTGGCACCCACGTCCAGCACGTGCAGCCAGTAATGCTCGTCCGCCAGGTTCTTGCCGTACAGCGACACGCGCCAGTTGTCCGTTTCGTAGGACACCGCTGCATCGAGGATGCCGTAGGACGGATTGAAGCCCGGGTTGCCCGGCTGCGTGTTGCTGGAATTGCCGATTACCCAGTAGTCGTCACGCCAGTTGTAGGTGGTGTTGAAGACCAGGTAGCCATTGCCGAGAGCCTTCTCGTAGGTGGCACCGAATTGCAGGGTCACGTCCGGCGCGCGACGCAAGGGCAGGTCGCTCTTGTCCGTGGGGTTGCCGGCCGTATCCGGAATGATCCACTTGTCGTACTTGGCGTCCAGCAGGCCTACCGACGCGTTCAGCGTGAGGCCGTCCACCGGAATGGCCACCAGTTCGGCCTCGAGGCCGGAGATGGTCGCCGAGGCGGCGTTCTGCACGATGGTCACGGTCACGAAATCCGGATCCGGGAAGACCACGTCTTCCTGCTTGTCGGTGTAGTCGGTGGTGAAGGCCGCCACGTTGAACTGCAGGCGCTGGTCCATCCAGGTGGTCTTGGCGCCCACCTCGATGGTCTTCACCTCTTCCGGATCGTAGGGGCCGAGGGAGTTCGGTGCGGTCGAGCGGCCGTTGAAGCCACCCGCCTTGAAGCCCTCGGAATAGGATGCGTAAGCGATGCCGTTGTCCAGCGCGTAGGTCAGGCTGACCTTGGGCGTGAAGGAATTCCAGCTTTCGTCGCCGTCCTGAACGAGGGCGGCGCCGGTGACCGGGTCGGTGTATTCGCTGAGGTAGGGAACGGTGGAATCGCCGCAGTAGGCATAGCCCTCCTTGCCATAGGACGCCAACACGACGTCGCCCACACCGAAGAAGCCGAAGCCGCGGGCGCCGCAAGCCTGCTTGTCGTCCTTGTTGTAACGGCCACCTACCGTCAACGTCCAGCGGTCGGCAAAGTCAAAGTCCGCTTGCCCGAACAGGGAGGTGGTTTCGGTCTTCTGCCGGAACTTCGGGTTCGAGCTAGTGATGGCGCCAGGCGCGTACGGGGGGAAGCCGAAGAACAGGTAGGAAGTGGTCTTCTGGATCAGCTCGTACTCGCTTTCCCACCAGAAGCCACCGAGCACTGTACGCAGCTTGCCGTCCATGTACTCGCCCTGCCAACGCAGCTCGATGCTGGTCTGGTCGGCGGTAGTGGGGCGGTTGGTGCGGAAGGCATCCAGAGCCACGCCGTCGAATTCCTGGAAGGCGTCCTCGTCACTGTCGCGCCAGCCCACCACCGCGTGAATGCTGTTGCTGTCGTCGAGGTCCCATCGAGCGTTCAGGGTCAGCGCATCAGTGTGCACAAAGGCCGGCTGCTCGAAGGTGGTGGTGGGTTTCAGGTGGTACTGGGTGTCATTCGGTCCCCGACCGCAGGCCGTGGGCCCGAGCACGCAGAACAGTTCGCCCGGCTGGGTCAGCGCGGTGACCGGGCGGGTCGGGGTCTCGTCGCGGAACAGGTCGGCGATCAGCCACGCCTCGAAGTTGTCCGTGGGAGTCCACAGAAGCGATGCCGAGAAGCCGAAGAAGTCGGTGTCGCCCTCGTCCCGGTTGCGCGACACGTTGCGGAAGTAGCCGCCGCCGCTCTGCATCATCAGGGTGGTGCGGACGGCCAGCGTGTCGTTGAACATCGAGGGGAAATCCAGCGCCAGGTTGGCGTCGAAGCGCTCCCACTCGTCGGTGGTCAGGGTGACTCGGCCACCCCACTCGCCGCTGGGCTTCTTGCGGCGCACGTGGACCAGGCCACCGATGGTGTTACGGCCGAACAGCGTGCCCTGCGGACCGCGCAGCACCTCGACCGCCTCGGCGTCCCAGATCTGCAGCAGCGCGCCGGTGGTCGAGGCAAGGTAGACGCCGTCGAGGTAGACCGACACGGCAGGGTCGAAGGACTTTTCGACGTCGTTCAACTGCAGGCCACGAATCGAGATGGCGGCGGTGCCGTTGCCGAGGATCGGGTCGATGATCAGGTTGGGCGAGGCGTCGGTGACGTCCAGCAGGTCGCGCGCATAGGTGCGCTCAAGGGCCGCAGAGTCCAGGGCGGTAACGGCCACCGGCACCGTCTGCAGGGCTTCCTCGCGTTTCTGCGCGGTGATGGTGATCTCCTCGATCACGGTGGCGGCCTCGCGCTGGGCGTAGGCAGGCGCCATGGCGCCCATCGCAAGCGTGGCAAGGATGGCGCAAGGAAGTGGCTTCAACTTCAGGTCGGTCATGAAAGGTCACCCCTCGAGTGGTGTTTCCGGTTGTTGTAACGCCACGCACCGAATGCTGTCCGTGCAAGTCGCGCGCGCTGTTGCGATTTTGTCTTGGCTAATCAGGAAGTTCAACAGTTAAGTTGTCCCGCCTGCATAATCTGGCTAGGTATATGTTGTTTTTTTGCCATGCACAAACCCTGAAGCGGGTGCGCCGCTTCGCCCAGAAGTCCAAAATGTGAGCCCATGAAAGTGTTGGTGTTGGGCGCTACCGGGGATCAAGGACGGGCGCAGGTCGAGGCGGCCCTCGCTCAAGGGCATCAGGTCCGCGTGGCGGTCCGCGACCCTGAGCGGGCTGCCAACCTCCTGCCGCCCGGCATCGAGGTCGCGCGCGTGGAGCTGGGCGCGGCCGACGCGGGCGAGGAGGCACTTGCCCGCGCTGCCGAGGGCTGCGAAGCCATCCTCGCCAACTACCCGTCCAGCTCTTTCAACGATGGCCGCTGGCTGGTGGGTGCTGCGGCGGCCGCTGGCCGGGCCGCGACGCGCGCCGGCGTGGGGATCATCATCTTCAACACCAGCCTCCCGCAGCGCGAACGGCTGATGGGTTTTGCGGCCCATGACGTTCGTTACCGGATGCGCCTGGCCCTGATGGAGGCCGGAGTCCCGGTGGTCACCCTGGCACCGGTGGTGTTCATGGACAACCTGCTGCGAGGCTGGGCCTTCCCAGCCATCGCGGACGAGGATTGTTTCCGCTACGCCCACCGGCCCGAGCTGGAGGTCGCCTGGATCTGCCAGGCCGACGTGGCGAGCCTGATGCTGGCGGCGGCGGTGCGCCCCCAACTGGCGGGCAGCGTCTTCAGGATAGGCGGGCCGGAGACCTTGCGCGGCGCCGAGGTGGCGCGCAGGCTTTCTGCGGCAGCAGGCCGGCCAATCCGTTTCGAGTCGCAGTCCGTCGAGGCCTTCTGCGAGGCAATGCGGCCGCAGGTGCAGCGTCACGAGCCGGCAGAGGCTGCTCACCTGCTCGAGGAACTGGGGCGCATCTATCGCTGGTACAACGAGGGGCCCGAGCGTCCCTTCAGCGTCGACATGGCGCCGGTGCTCGAGCAGTTGCCGGTGACCCTGACGCCCTTCGCCGACTGGGCGGGCCGGCAGCTTTGGAGCCGTGCATAATTCGACGCCTGCATCATCGCCCCTGACCGGGCAGGAGAGACCATGAAATCGATTCTTGTCACGGGTGGCGCCAACGGGATTGGCGCGGCCATCTGCCGGGCCGCGGCGGAGGAAGGCTATCGGGTTGGCGTGGTGGACTTGTCGCAGGAGGCCTGCAGGAAGCTGGCGGATTCGCTGGCCGGTTCCGGGCACCAGGCGCTGGCGGCGGATGTGACTCGCGAGGATCAGGTCGGCGCGGTGTTCGACGCCTTCGGGGACTGCCCGGACGTGGTGGTCAACAATGCCGGCGTCGTGCGCTTCGGCAGCCTGCTGGAGCAGACGGTCGACGACTGGCGGACCGTGGTCGGGATCAACCTGACCGGCAGCTACATCGTCGCCCGGGAAGCCGGCCTGCGCATGCGCCCCCGTGGCAGCGGTTGCATCATCAACATGAGTTCCATCAACGCCGTCACGCCGGGTCCCGGCTCCGGGGCTTACCCCTCCACCAAGGCGGGCGTGGTCGCCCTGACCGAGCTGCTGGCCCTTGAGTTGGGAGGCGATGGCATTCGTGTGAATGCGGTGGCCCCCGGCTTTGTCGATGGCGGCATGTCGGCGCCGATTTATGCAGACCCCGAGGTGCGCGCGCTGCGCGGCGGCGCGGTGCCGCTCAAGCGTCTGGCCACTGAGCAGGACATCGCTAATGCCGTACTCTGGCTGGCCTCGGACAAGGCCGGCTACGTCACGGGTCATCACCTGGTGGTGGATGGCGGCGTGTCGCACAGCGTCCTGCTGCAGCTGCCCCGCAGCAAGAAGTGAGCGTCGGCAGCCAGCGCTCCACCAGCGGCGCCAGTCGCAGGGACCCTGTGGCGGACAGGTGCACATGATCGAGGTAGAGCACCTGATTATCCTCCAGCAGTTCACAGCGCGGGCCTGAACAGAGCAGTTCGGCGGGGTCGGCAAAGCGCAGGGTGTTCGGTGTCGGCAACCGGTGGAGCAGTTTCAGGAAAGGTGCCTGACGCTGCCGGTAACTGGAGAGCATGGGGCGCAGGTCGACGTTGCGACCAAGATGTATCGCCCTGGCCAGGCTGCTGGGGACGTGGAAGCCGATCTCCGGGACGGTGCCGATCATCAGCAGCGGCCGATCGCCGAGGGCCTGGAGGGTCCTGCCCAGTCCGGCCATGAGCGCGGCGTCGTTGTCAGCCTCGCCGCCTGGTGCGCCGCCGAGGTCCACCAGCCTGACCTCAGCATGATCCTCGCTGCCGACTGCAGGGCGGTTGGTGTAGTGGGTCCAGCGGGCCGACAGGATGACCGGAGTGTCAGCGGGCAACCTGTTGATCAGATCAATGGCCGCGGCGGCGTGATCGCGACAGCCGAAGCTGAGGTCGAGGCGTTCGACATCGAGCAGGGGGCCACAACCCACCTTGCCAAGAAACAGGACCCTGAGCTGATGACGGAGTGCGAGTTCCCGCCACAGGGGCAGCATCGCAGCCGCCTGGGAATCGCCCCACACCACCAGGCGTGGCGGAGCCCCGCCCTCGGGCCCCAGGATGCAGGCCGCACCGGCCCGCAGCTCAGCACCACTGAGCATTGCGCAGGTCTCCAGCTGGGGATCCACCGCCTTTGACTGGTCAAGCAGTTGCAGCGCCGGCTGCGGATATCTGGCTGGCCAGCCCCCCGACCAGACCATGGCCAGCCCGAGTCCCGCCAGCAGGACGCCGGCGCCGAGGGCGGCCCTGAACATGTCGCTGCGATCGAACTTGGCGCCCTGGCCGCGAAAGGGACGCTCTATCCACCGCCAGCTGGCGGCGGCAACCAGCAGTGACAGCAGGACCAGGCCCAGCCGCTCCCGTTCGGTCAGCTCGCGAATGGCGTAATGACGGGCCAGCACCAGGATTGGCCAGTGCCACAGGTACCAGGAGTAGGACACCCGGCCGAGCTGGACGAGTGCGGGCCACGCCAGCGCGTGCTGGATGGGGTTCGACCCTGATCGGCAGGCCAGCAGCGCGGCAGTACCCAGACAGGGCAGGAGTGCCGCAAGGCCGGGGAAGGGGGTTCGTGCATCGTATTGAACGGCGGCCAGGAGGATCGACACGATCCCCGCGAGGGCGATCAACCCGATCGTTGGCCCGGTGAGCCGATCTGTCGAGGCGTGACATAGCGCCAGCAGGGCACCGATGCCGATTTCCCAGGCGCGAAACACGGGCAGGTAGAACCCGGCGTTGGGGTTGACCTGTGCGGCCCAGACGCTCCCCAGCAGGGACAGTGCCGTCACCACGGCGAGGGTGACGATGGCCAGCCGCCGGCCGCGCCCAATCAGCCAGGGCAACAGCAGCGGGTAGAGCAGGTAGAACTGTTCCTCGACCGCCAGGGACCAGGTGTGCAGCAGCGGCTTCATGCTCGAAGCCAGGTCGAAGTAACCGGCCTCGAGGAAGAAGAACAGGTTGGCGGCAAAGCCGACAGCGGCGAACAGGCTGCCGCCGAAGTACTTCAAGTCCTGCGGCGACAGCAGCGGCAGGCAGGCGAGGGCAACGGTGGTGAGCATCACCCCGAGTGCCGGCACCAAGCGCCGAACCCGTCGTTCGTAAAAGCCCGTCAGCGTGAAGCGGCCCGCATCGAGGTCCGCCAGGATGATGCGGGTAATGAGGTAGCCCGAGATCACCAGGAATACATCGACCCCGACGTAGCCGCCCGGAAAGGGGCCCAGTCCCGCGTGGTAGAGGACGACCAAGAGCACCGCGACCCCGCGCAGGCCGTCGAGGTCGGCTCGGTAGGGGAGTGCGGTGGGGTTGGATGGGTGCATGATGGCGAGCTAGGCTTGAATGACCAAGCATATCGAAGAGGCATCAGAATGACTGGCAGGTTGGCGGGCAAGGTGACGGTGATCACGGGGGCGGGATCAGGGCTGGGCCGTGCGGCGGCCCTGCGCTTTGGGGCGGAGGGGGCCCAGGTCGGCTGCGCCGACATTGTCCTCGACAAGGCCGAGGCCACGGCAGCGGACATCGCCGCCCAAGGCGGGCAGGCGTTGGCCATCCAGCTCGATGCGGCCTCCATGGCCGATAACGAGCGCATGGCCAATACCCTGACTACCGCCTGGGGTCGGATCGACGTGCTCTACGCCAACGCGGGCATCGCGAGCGTCGGCTCAGTCACTACCGTGAGCGAGGACGAGTGGGACCGGGTGATGGCCGTGCACCTGAAAGGCGCCTGGCTGGCCAGCCGAGCGGTTATTCCGGCGATGGAGGCGGCTGGCGGCGGCTCCATCATCAATCAGGCCTCCATTGGAGCGCTGGTGGGCTTCAGCGGCATCGCGGCCTACGCCGCAGCCAAGGGGGGCATCATCTCGCTGACCCGGCAGGCCGCCATCGAGTATGCCCACCTTGGCATACGCTGCAATGCCGTGTGTCCCGGTACGGTGCCCACTGAGCTGGTGAAGGAGACCTACGAACGGCGTGGGGGTCTCGACCTGCGCAACCGTATGCCACTGGAGCAGGCGATGGCCGCCAACGCCACCCGCTACCCGCTCAAGCGGCTGGGTACTGCGGAGGACATTGCCCACCTCGCGGTATTCCTGGCCAGCGATGAGTCGGCCTGGATCACCGGCGGCGTTTTCCCGGTGGACGGGGGCTATACCGCCGCCTGACCGCACAGTCGATTCCGGCATCAACGGCAAGCCACGCTGAGCCGCGGTTGTCGCCGCCTCGTCCCGGCCGCAGAATTAAGCCGTCCTCATCAGCGGAGTGTGTGATGCGCGGCAAGGGATTTGGGCTGCTCATGGGCTGCCTTGCGCTTGCGGGTTGTGGCAGCTCGGACATGCGTCACGACCTGCGCGACCGCCCAGGCCTGGATGACTTCCTGTCCGGCTACGTCGAGCGTGACGCCTATCCGTTCCTGTACGCGCGTCTGGAAGACCGGGACGGAAACCTCATCTACGAACATTCGGCTGCGAATCCGACCCTGCTGGACGGAGCCCAGCTTGGCGGCCAGACCTGGTTTCGGATCTGGTCGATGAGCAAGCTGGTCACCATCAGCGTGGTGATGGACCTGGTCGAGGACGGCGTCCTGCGTCTCGATGATCCAGTGGCTCGCTACATCCCGGAATTTGCGGGCCTCAAGGTGGCGACCGGTCCCGGTGGGGAAAATTTGGCGAGCGTCGCGGCAGCCCTATCCGGGCCGGGGGGCAAGGGCGCTGCAGCGGTTGCCACGACTTGTCCCTTGCCAGACGTGGACGCCCGTCCGGGGATGACGGTTGCGGACCTCATCCACCATCGTGCCGGGTTTTATTACGGACTGACCGGAGTGCAGTGCCTCGATCAGCGGTTCATGGAGGAAGACCTGACTCGGGCCTCGAGCAGCGATGACCTGATCCTGCGACTCAGTCGCCTGCCGCTGATCCAGCAGCCGGGCGTGGATTATTTTTACGGTACCGGCACCACCGTGCTGGGATTGGTTGCCGAGCGAGCGACCGGGAAGCCGTTGGCGACGCTGGTGGAGGAACGACTGACGCGGCCGGCTCACATCGAAGGACTGCAGTACGGCCTCCCGGACCAGGCGGAGTTGCTACCGCGGATCACCGGTGAGGGTGGGACGCTGAGGCTGGCCGCAGGCAAGGAACTCGACCTGTTCGGTGCCGGCGTGCCCATGTACTCGAGGGAGTATCCGCTCAACCTCGGGGGCGAGGGCATGGTGGCCACGGCTGATGGTTACGCGGACTTCCTGCGCCTGATCCTGGCTCGCGGCACGCTCAACGGTCACCGTTTCTTGGAGGAGCCCACTATCCAGGACATGACCTCACCGCACACCCTGACCGACAACGCCTTCGGCTACAACGGTTACAACCTGTGGGTGAACAGTGGCAAGTTGCCCGACGGCCGGCAGGGGCAGGGCGGGCTCTGGATTGGCGGAGGCTATGAGGGGACCCAGTTCTGGATCGATCCCGAGCGGGGTTTCGTGGGCGTCGTCATGACCCAGCTGCATGCCCCGCCGCCCGCGGCCAAGGGATTTATCGAGGCCTTCCGCGAGGCAGTGTACGACCGCCTGGTGGTGGACGGTCAGCCGGTTCGGCCGGCCTGGGCGGCGGACTGAAGCGCAGATTCGATCGCATCCTCCATGGGTGCACGTGAGTCGGAAAATCGGCGGGCCAGAGCCAACTGCGCCCGGGCGCGCACCAGGTTGTGGCCGGGGTAGGCGATGGCGAAGTAGCGGTCCCTCTGCAGGAAGTCGGTGAGCATACGCAGGCCCACGATGAAGGCCATGACGGCGGGGCTGTCGGCCAGCGCCGTCGTCTCGCCGGTCCGTGGTACCAGGGTGCCCTCGCCAAACATTCCCTCGACGAAGGCCTCGAAATAGTCGAGGCGTACCTTGATGTGATCCGGATTCGGATCGTCCTCCGCACCGGAATTGCAGAGCATGCGCACGGCGTCTCCGAAATCGTAATGCAGGATGCCGGGCATGACGGTATCGAGGTCGATCATGCAAAGACCCTTGCCTTGCGGCGTGAACAGCATGTTCGGCAGCTTGGTGTCGTTGTGGGTTACGCGCTCAGGGATGACTCCAGCCTGCCTCAGTTGTTCGATACCGAGCATCGACTCGCGCAGTTCAGTGACGGTATCGATGGTGGGCGCGGCGTCCTCGCAGCGTCGGGGATCCGCCGAGTCTTTCGCTGCATCGAATTCGGCGAGCCGCCTTTCCAGGTTGTGGAAACCCGGTAGGGTCTCGCTCAGCAGGGCGGGATCGAGGTCGCTGGTCTGGCTCAGGAATAAGCCGAGCGTCTGGCCGGCTTCACGGGCGATGTGGACATCGGGCGCTACGAGATAACTGCGAGACGGCCCGATGAACGGCATCAGGTTCCAGGCGCCGCCCTGGTTGTCGCGAAGCAGGAAGCCGCCCCGACGAAGTGGGAGGAAGCCCGGGACGGCTTTTCCAAAGCCCCTTCCACCGGCCCGCTTGAGCAGATGCTCAGTTACTGCCAGCTTGTTGGCCATGACTGCATCGGGGTCTGGGAACGCAATGGGGTTGAGCCGCTGCAGCACGTAGCTCTGCCCTGATTCGGTGTCGATCCGCCAGGTGTCGTTGATGTGACCTGACGTCAGTCCGGTGGCCGACGTCGGCATGGCGCTGACGCTGAACTGGCTGAAAATGGCGGCGAGCCGCGGTTCCACTGTTACCACAAGCTTGCCGGATAAATGCCGTGCCGGCGCAGTGAGGCGATGCGCTCGGCAGAACGCGCCAGGTCCTCGGGATGGGTCAACCCTATCCAGGGGCCTGCGACCGGTACCACCCGGACCTCGGTGGTGCCACGGGACATTGCAAAGCCGACCGCATCGGGCAGGTTGAATTCACTGGCGGCCGCTGCGGCTGGATCGGCCGCAAAGGCTTCGAAGCCTGCCTCAAGGGCCGCAAAGATGGTGCGATCGAAACCCCAGAAGTTCATGGACACCAGCGTCGATGCCTCTAGTGCGGGCCAGCCGGGTGGCTGATCGTCGCAGATAATGTCGTCTCCCTGTCGGCGAACCTCGCGGCATTCGGTGATCGCCTGCAGGTAGCCGTCCGGATCCTGCAGGCACTGCGCGCGCGACACCCCGCCAGAGTCTGCGAGCGTGTCGCCGAGCCTGAAGCCGGCCAGTGTCCAGCCACCCAATGGTGCCGCCGCCATGCGCGTGAAGCTGTCGCGGCCGTAGAAGTCGTCGGCATTGAGTACCCAGAAACGGTCAGTGACCGCGTCGCGGGCCGCCAGCACCGCTGCCCCGGTGCCCCAGGGCCGGGTGCGGACAGGCAGTCCCGCGGGCAGCCGGCTGTTCTCCTGGTGGACGCAACTAAAGCTGGCGCGTCCGGCGAGTCGAGGCGCGAAGCGCTGGCGGGTTTGTTGCTCGAGCTCGTGACGAACGATGAACACGACTTCGTTGACGCCCGCGGCCAGCGCATCGTGCAGCGTGAAGTCGAGCAGGGTCTCGCCTTGCGGCGTGACCGGCGTCAGTTGCTTGGGCCCGCCGAAGCGGGTGCCCAAGCCGGCTGCCAGGATGACCAGGGTGCGCGGGATCATGATCTGGACGATATTATCCGCGAAGCCAGCCGCGCTGGACCGGACTTTGGGGAGGGGGGGCATGCGACTGACGGCCGTCGATTTGTGGGTCGTATCGTGCCTGCTGCTGGTGACCGTGGGCCTGGGTCTGTGGTCTGCCAGGCGCTCCGGGCGGGACAGCGAGCAGTATTTTCTCTCAGGGCGCAACCTGCCGTGGTGGCTGGTCGGCGTCTCGATGGTGGCGACCACTTTCTCCACCGATACGCCCAATCTGGTCACCGACCTGGTCCGGACTCACGGCGTGGCTGGCAACTGGCTGTGGTGGGCCTTTTTGCTCACCGGCATGCTCACCGTGTTCCTGTATGCCCGGTTGTGGCGGCGCTCCGGCGTGTTCACGGATCTGGGTTTTTACGGCTTGCGTTATTCGGGGCCGGCGGCGGAATTCCTGCGCGCCTTCCGGGCGATCTACCTCGGGTTGCTGTTCAACGTCTTCGTGATGGCTATCGTGACCCTGGCCGCCATCAAGGTGGGCCAGGTGCTGCTTGGCCTGTCTCCGCTGGTGACGGTGGCGGTAGGCGGAGCGGTGACCCTGCTGTTCAGCACTGCTGGCGGGTTCCGTGGGGTCGTGCTGACCGATGCGTTGCTGTTCGTGGTGGCCATGGTCGGTGCCGTCTGTGCCGCATGGTTCGCAGTCCATCACCCGGCGGTGGGTGGACTGTCGCAGCTGGTGGCCCATCCCGCGGTGAGCGGCAGCCTGGCCATCCTCCCCGATCTCGACGATCCGGAGCTGTGGATGACCCTGCTGGTCATTCCGCTGGCGGTGCAGTGGTGGAGCGCGTGGTATCCGGGCTCCGAGCCGGGCGGGGGTGGCTACGTCGCGCAGCGCATGCTGGCTGCGCGAGGTGAGCGGGATGCGGTGGCGGCCACCTTTTTCTTCAACCTGCTGCACTATGCGCTGCGCCCTTGGGCGTGGATCCTGGTCGCCTTGTCGTCCCTGGTGGTGTACCCGGATCTCGCCAGCCTGAGTGAGGCCTTTCCGCAGGTGCCGGCCGACAAACTCGGGCACGATCTTGCCTATCCGGCGATGCTGACCTTCCTGCCGCCGGGCGTGTTGGGCCTGGTGGTGGCCTCGCTGGCCGCCGCTTACATGAGCACGATTTCGACCCACCTCAACTGGGGCGCCTCCTACCTGGTCAACGATTTCTATCGCCGCCACCTCAACCCCGAGGCCAGCGAGCACGAGCTGGTGCAGGCCGGCCGCCTAAGCACGGCCTTGCTGATGGTGCTGAGCGCGGTTTTGGCGCTGAGCTTCAGCCACGCCGCACAGGTTTTCGAAGTGATCCTCATGTTCGGCGCCGGGACTGGTTTGATCTTCCTGCTGCGCTGGTTCTGGTGGCGCATCAACGCCTGGAGCGAGATCGTCGCCATGATCAGTTCGGGTCTGGTGTCCCTGACCCTCGCTTTCACGCCGCTGGGTGCATGGGCCTTTGGCGCTGAGGGCTGGCTGCCCGCTTGGGCGCGCTATCCCTTGGTCGTAATCATCACGACGTCCGCCTGGCTGCTGGCGACCTGGTTGACGCCCCCCGAGCCGCAGGCCGTGCTGGCCGAATTCTGCCGCAGGATCCGTCCGGGCGGGCCGGGTTGGTCCCCGGTTCTGGCGCGCGCGGCAGCAGACGGGGAGGCCGTACCGGGCGCTGAAGAGAGCGGTCCGATGGCCAAGGGGCTCCTCGCCAGCCTGGTGGCCTGCCTGCTGGTGTATGCGCTGATGTTTGCGACCGGCTATGCGCTGTATGGGCAGGCGCAGCGGTCCGTGCTGCTGACCGTGGCTGCCGCGGCGCTGGCTCTGTGGCTGACTCGCTTGTGGAAGGCACTCGAGGAGAGATCATGAGGAGACGTGAGTTCATGCTGGCCTCCGCGGCCGGCCTGACCGTGAGTGGGCTCGGAGCAGGGGCTCGTGCCGAGGTTGGCGGTCGGCCCCTGAGGCTAGGCTTGATCGGCGTTGGCCTGCGCGGCACCTGGCACCTGCGCAACGCACTGCTGCGCAACGATGTCGAGGTCACCGCCCTGTGCGACATCGACGCCGAGCGGCTTGCGCTGTGCGAAAAAATGCTTGCGGAGGCCGGGCGCGCTCCGGCACGGACCTTTGCCGGCGGCGATCTCGCTTATCGCCGCTTGCTGGACCTCGATTCTGTCGACGCAGTGATCATCAGTACGCCGTGGTTGTGGCATGTGCCGATGGCCGTCGATGCCATGCAGGCTGGCAAGTACGTGGGGCTTGAAGTGTCTGGCGCGGCCAGTCTAGAGGAGTGCTGGCAACTGGTGCGCACGCATGAGGACACCGGTACCCACCTGATGTTCCTCGAGAACGTTTGTTACCGGCGCGACGTGATGGCGGTGCTCAGGATGGTACGCCTCGGCCTGTTCGGCGAGTTGATCCACTGCGAGGGCGGGTATCAGCACGACCTGCGCGCCATCAAGTTCGACCCGGGGGCGGAGTTCGGAGAACAGGGTATCAGCGAGGCACGCTGGCGGACCTGGCACTCGGTGTACCGCAACGGCGAGTTCTATCCGACCCACGGTCTCGGGCCCCTGATGAATTTCCTCGATGTGAACCGGGGCAACCGGCTGGAATCGCTGACCTCCACGGCCAGCAAGGCCCGCGGACTCCATGAGTACGTCGAACGGGTGGGCGGCCCGGGTCATCCCAATGCGTCCGTCGACTTTCGACTGGGGGACGTAGTGACGACAGTCATCCGCTGCGCTCGGGGGGAGGTGATCGTGCTGCGTCACGATACCAACCTGCCCCGTCCGTATTCCCTCGGCTTTCGCGTGCAGGGCACGCGGGGGCTATGGATGAAGGACGGCAACCAGATCTACATCGAGGGTGAGAGCATGGAGCCGCATCGCTGGGAGCCCTCCGGGCCCTGGCTCGAGCGCTACGACCACCCTTTCTGGCGTGAGGAGGGCGAGGCAGCCGCCGGTGCCGGCCACGGTGGCATGGACTATTTCGTGCTGCGGGAATTCGTGCTGGCTGCGCGGGCCAAGGCGCCGCCGCCGATCGACGTCTACGATGCCGCGACCATGATGGCCATCACGCCGCTGTCGGAACGCTCCATCGCGGGCGGCGGGGAGCCACAGGCCGTACCGGACTTCACGAGCGGGCGCTGGCTGAGGCGGGAGCCGGACTTTGCGATGGACCGCTCCTGAAACGGGAGCAGATCAGGTCACCGCGGACTCCTCCAGTCGCAGCGTGCCGGCGCTGGCATCGAGTTCTGCTTCCGCGCCCAGCGGCAGCGTGAATTGCTCGCCGATGTGGCCGATCATGCTGCCGCTGAAAGCGGGGATGCCGAGGGGGAGGATGTGTTCCTTCAGGACTTCTTCCATGGTCAGCGACCCGTAGCTGGAGTCCGGGTCGCATTCGGTGCAGCGTCCGAAGACGAATCCCGCGATGCGGTCGAGGATGCCCGCCAGCTTCAACTCGGTGAACATCCGATCGACGCGGTAGACGGCCTCGTTGACGTCCTCGAGGAACAGGATCGCTCCATCGAAGCGAGGCAGATAGTCGGAGCCCATGATGGCGGTCAGCACCGTCAGGTTGCCCCCCAGCAGCGGGCCCCGCACCTTGCCGGGTCGCAGCACCTGGATGCGATCCTCCGTCTGGACCGTCTTGCCATCCGGGATGTCGACGGGATTGCGCATTTCCAGCGCCTCGCCGTCCATGATCACGCGTCGTATGTGATCCGCTGAAAACCGACTGACCGGCGTGGGGCCGTGGAAGGTCACCAGTCCGGTCTTCGCGTGCACGCCGGTGATCAGCGCGGTGGCATCGCTATAACCCAGCAGCACCTTTGGGTTGGCGGCGATAGCCTGGTAATCAAGCAGGGGCAGCAGGCGTGCCGATCCCCAGCCTCCTCGGGCAAAGATCATCTTCACCGAAGGGTCGGCGAAGGCCGCGTTGATGTCTGCAGCCCGCTCTGCATCGGTCCCGGCGAAATAACCGTGCCGCTCGTAGAAATTTTCACCCAGGGTGACTTGCAGGTCGAGGGCGCGGAACGCGTCGACCATGATTTCCATGGGCTGGGTTTCGAAGGCGGCGGTGGCCGGGCTGACCAGCACAACCTTATCGCCAGCGCGAACGCGTGGAGGCCGGATCAAGGACAGGTCGGCTGAAGCGAGTCTTGGTGGAACGAAGCCGGCAGCGGTCAGCGCCGCCAGGAAAAGCCGTCGGTTGAGCATGGTTGGATCCTACCATGCGACGCGTTACCCTCTGGCCCATCGCCGAGCCAGCCATAACGCGTTGATTGTGCTGGCGCTCCCAGGGGGATTCGAACCCCCGTACCAGCCTTGAGAGGGCTGTGTCCTGGGCCTCTAGACGATGGGAGCCCCGGCCGCGGGACTCGGAACGTCCGTTCGCGGGCCTCGTATTATATAGTCACGCCCCGTCTCCACAAGCCGAATCACGCATTGAACTCTGAAACTCTGGATTCCCGGAACCCGACCATCATCCCGCGCGCGGAGCATCCGGTGTCGCGGTCGTTGGTGGCCCCGGGTGCCCTCAAGGTGCTGTACCGACTGCGCGATGCCGGTTACCAGGCTTTCCTGGTCGGTGGCTGCGTGCGGGACATCCTGCTCGGGATTAGCCCCAAGGACTTCGACGTCGGCACCAACGCGCTGCCCGACGAGGTCCGCAGCCTGTTCCGCAACAGTCGCCTGATTGGCCGCCGCTTCCGGCTCGCCCACGTCCGCTTTGGCGATCAGATCATCGAGGTCGCCACCTTCCGTGCCGGACACCTCGACAGTGACGAGGCGGAAGGGAGCATCGAGGAGGGCGAGGGCGAGGAGGAAGTGGCCGCGGAGGTGGCTGCGAAACTGGCAGCCGATCCTGATGATCGCCGCTTGCAGGATGACCGGGGCCGGTTGCTGCGGGACAATATTTACGGCTCCATCGACGATGACGTGTGGCGACGCGATTTCACCTGCAACGCGCTGTACTACAACATCGACGACTTCTCGATCTGGGATTACGTGGGTGGTTTTGCCGACGTCCAGGCCCGCACACTCAGGCTAATCGGCGATCCCGAGACCCGCTACCGGGAGGATCCCGTGCGCATGCTGCGCGCGGTGCGCTTCCAGGCCAAACTGGGCTTCACGCTTGAAGAGAAAACCCAGGAGCCGATCAGTCGCCTGTCGGGCCTGATCGACGGGGTGCCCCCGGCCCGCCTGCTGGATGAGTTTCAGAAGATGTACCTTGCTGGCTTCGCCTGCAGAGCGCATGAGTTGCTGCTCGGTCACGGGTTGTTTGAGCACCTGTTTCCGGCCACTGCCGAACATCTCGCGGCCGATCCCGCTGGCATGGCTGCCAGGCTCATTCAGGCCGGGCTGCGGGCTACGGACCGGCGGGCGAGCGAGCAGCGAACCCTGACGCCCATGTTCCTGTTTGCCGTGCTGCTGTTTGGCCCGATCTCTGCGGTCGCGCAGCGGCGTTTCGAGGCCGGTGCGCCAGCGTCGCAGGCCATTGCCGAGGCCTGCGATGAGGTGGTTCGCGACCAGTGCCGCCGCATCGGTATCCCGAAGCGCTTTTCCATACCGATGCGCGAGGTGCTTGCGCTGCAGCCCCGCTTCCACCGCCGCGCGGGCCGTCGGGCGCTGGCCCTGTTGACCCATCCACGTTTCCGCGCCGCCTATGATTTCCTGGTGCTGCGTGCCGAGGCCGGCGCCGAAGATCCGGAGCTGGCAGCGTGGTGGACCGAGCTGCAAACCTTGCCCCAAGAAGAGCGCGTGGCGCGGGTCGAGTCCCAGCCGGTTGCCGCCGGCGAGGCGTCCACGCAGGCTCCGCGCCGGCGTCGACGTGGCGGCCGTGGACGACGCCCGCCCCGTCCTGCCGAGTGACGACTCGAGATCGCTGGCGCCCGGCTTACGTGGCGCTGGGCAGTAATCTCGACGATCCGGCGGCCCGCGTTGCTGAGGCGTTTGGTCATCTGGGCCGGCTCCCGGGTTGCCGATTGGCCGGTCAGTCCCGCTGCTGGAGTTCGACGCCCCTGGGACCGGTGGAACAGCCGTCTTTCGTTAATGCGGTTGCCGGCCTCCTCACCCAGCAGGGTCCGCTTGAATTGCTGCAGGCACTGAAGGCCATCGAGGTACACATGGGGCGGCAGCAGCCCGTCATCCGCTGGGGTCCGCGGCGCATCGACCTCGATCTGTTGCTGCTGGGTTCGGAGCAGTTAGCCACGCCGGATCTGACCTTGCCGCACCCGGGTCTGCCGGTGCGGGATTTCGTCCTGTATCCTCTGTCAGAACTGGCCCCGGAGCTGTGGGTACCGGGCTTGGGTCGGGTCAAGCACCTGGCGGCCGGGGTAGAGAATCGGGGTCTGATGGCGCTGGGGGAGTGAGCGGGGCGTGAAGACGACACCGCAGGCAGACTGGCCGCACCGACTGGTAGTGGTAGAGGGACCTATCGGGGCCGGCAAGACCACGCTGGCCAAGCGCATTGCGGCGGCCGTCGGCGCCGAGCCAGTGCTTGAGCAGCCCGATGAAAACCCGTTCCTGGAGCGTTTCTACAAGAACCCGCGAGCCGGTGCCTTGCCGGCGCAGCTCTATTTCCTGTTTCAGCGGGCGCGGCAGCTTCAGGAGCTGCGGCAGCAGGACCTGTTCGCCCCGGTAAGGGTGGCCGACTACCTGCTGGAGAAGGACCGGTTGTTTGCTCGCGTCACGCTGGAAGACGATGAATACGCGTTGTACGAACAGGTCTACGGCCGGCTCTCCCTGGACGCGCCCGTGCCGGATCTGGTGGTGTTCCTGCAGGCCCCGGTGGACGTGCTACTGGAGAGGATCGCAGCGCGGGGTGTGCGCTACGAGAAGCACATCGAGCGTGACTACCTGCTGAGGTTGATCGATGCCTACACGCGCTTCTTCCACCAGTATTCGGCGTCGCCACTGTTGATCGTCAACGCTGCGGAGATCGACCCGGTGGGCGACTCGCGCGACTTCGAGCAGCTCTTCGAGGCCATCCGCCGCACCCGCAGCGGACGTCATTACTTCAATCCGTTGAAGGACTGAGCTGACGCTTGAGCGACCACTCCACCTGCTCTCGGACCGTCGAATCCTTCTCCTCCCGACGCGATGACAAGGCCTCGACGGTCTGTTGGCTTGATGGCGCATTGCCCAGCCCGATCGCGACGTTACGCAGGAACCGCAGGTAACCCAGGCGACGCAGGGCGCTGCCCTCGGTCCGGGACAGATACTCAGCTTCGGTCCAGCCGAGGAGCTCTACGAGTGCCGGGGCGTCCATCCCGTTGCGGGCACGAAACCCGGGATCCGCAGCCAGTTGCGCGAACTTGTTCCAGGGGCAGGCCAGCTGGCAGTCGTCGCAGCCGAAGATGCGGTTGCCAATTGCTGGTCGCAGCGGTTCCGGAATTGGCCCATGGTGCTCGATGGTCAGGTAGGAGATGCACAGCCTGGCGTCCAGCTGGTAGGGCGCGGTAATCGCGCCGGTGGGGCAGGCCGGGATGCAAGCGCTGCAGCTGCCGCAGTGGTCGCTCGCCGGGGAGTCGAGCGGCAGTGGCAGGTCGGTCAACAACTCCCCCAGCACGAACTGCGACCCGGCCTCGCGATTGATGAGGTTGGTGTGCTTGCCGATCCAGCCAAGTCCTGCGTTGCGCGCCAGCGGTTTCTCCATGACCGGCCCGGAGTCCACGAACGCGCGGTAGCCGAATGGGCCCACCTCCTGTTCGAGCCGGGAGGCGAGTTTCTGCAGGCGTGGACGCAGGATGTGGTGGTAGTCGCGTCCCAGTGCGTAACGGGCGACGTAGCCCAATTCAGGATCGGCGAGGACCTCGGTCCCCGGTCGGCCATCCGGAGCGAAGCAGTCCATGCGAACGCTGATCACGCGCAGGGTGCCGGGGATCAGTTCGGCCGGGCGACTGCGCTTCGTTCCGTGACGTGACATGAAAGCCATGCCGCCGTGCCGGCCTTGGGCCAGCCACTCCAGCAGCCTGCCCTCGTCCTCCGGCAGGTCCACGCCCGTCACGCCCACCTGCTGGAATCCCAACTCGGCGCCCAATTCGTCGAGTCGCCGCCTGAGTTGTGCAAGGGTGTCGGGGTTGAGGCGTAGTTTCATGACGGGAATCAGCCGGTTAAGCCGCGGCAGTATACTGGGGCGCCATGAGCGCATTGCCATCCGAGGTGTTTTCTGCGGCGCAAGTGCGCGCCATGGACGCACGTGCCATTCGCCATGGCCCGCGGGATGGCTACGGATTGATGTGTGCTGCTGCGGCCGGCGCCTTGCACGCCATACAGGCGACCTGGCCGGCTGCTCGCCGCTTGCTGCTGTGTTGTGGTGCGGGCAACAACGGCGGCGATGGCTACGTGCTCGCGCGGCTCGCCCGTGAGCAGGGGCTCGGGGTCACGCTGGCGGCGCTGCTTGATCCGGCCCGCTTGGGCGGCGACGCGCGGCGCGCGTACGAGGACTTCGCGAGCGGTGGCGGGATCGTGCAGGAATTCGAGCCCGACCTGCTGCTCGCGGCAGACCTGGTGGTGGATGCGTTGTTCGGGACCGGCCTGGATCGGCCGGTTGAAGGCCAGTTCCTGCGCTGCATCGAGGCGATCAACGCGGCGGCAGTGCCGGTGCTTGCCCTCGACGTCCCTTCTGGCCTGCATGCCGATACTGGCTCGGTGCTGGGTCAAGCCGTCGTTGCGGACCTCACCGTCACCTTCGTGGCGCTCAAGACAGGCCTCTTCCTCGGCGAGGCGGTCGATCACGTGGGCCGCTTGGTGCTGGATTCTCTGGGCATACAACCCACTGACGAGGACGGCGCTCCCTGCCTGCGGCGCCTCGATGACACTGAGGGCCGACAGTGGCTCCGACCTCGTCGACGCAACGCACACAAGGGGGATCACGGTCGGGTTCTGCTGGTGGGAGGCGGTCCGGGCATGCCAGGGGCGATCCGGCTGGCGGCGGAGGGCGCACTGCGGGTCGGCGCCGGCCTCGTCGTCGTGGCGACCCGCCCCGAGCACGTGGCTGCGATCGTGGCGTGCCGACCCGAGATCATCTGTCACGGAGTCGAGGACGTGACAGGGCTTCGTCCCTTGCTCGAGGCCTGCGACGTCCTTGCCCTCGGCCCCGGCCTGGGCCGGGACGGCTGGGCTCACGCGCTGTGGGGGGCGGCGCTGGAGCGCCTTGTCCCTACGGTGATGGATGCCGATGCCCTGAACTTCCTGGCTGCAGAGCCTCACCGTCGGGATGATTGGGTGCTGACGCCTCATCCGGGTGAGGCCGCTCGCCTGCTGGCCGAGTCCACCGCTCGCGTGCAGGCCGATCGATTGGCCGCGGTGCGCCACCTGCAGTCCCGCTTTGGAGGCGCCTGCGTCCTGAAGGGTGCCGGCAGCCTGGTGCTCGATGGTGACGGCTCCCCGGGCCTGTGCGATGCGGGCAACCCGGGCATGGCGGCGGCAGGTATGGGGGATGTGTTGACCGGCATCATCGCAGGGCTGCTTGCGCAGGGCCTGCCCCTCGGGGCCGCTGCCCGTGTCGGCACCCGCCTGCACGCGCGGGTGGGGGATGCCGAGGCCGAACGTGGGGAGCGTGGATTGCTGGCCTCCGACCTGCTCGCTGGCCTGCGTCCTTGGGTCAACCTGTCTTGAATCGCTGGCTGCCCGACGAAGACGCCACCTGTCGCCTGGGTGCGGCGTTGGCTGCCTGCTGTCCGCCCGGCCCCGGACTGCTGCTGACCCTCAGGGGGGATCTCGGGGCCGGCAAGAGCACCCTGGCGCGTGCGCTGCTCAAGGGTTTGGGCGCCAGCGGAACGATACGCAGCCCCACCTACACACTGACCGAGCCCTACGACACGCCGCAAGGTTCTGTTCTGCACATGGATCTTTACCGCCTGGCGGATGCCGAGGAACTCGAGAGCCTCGGTTACCGGGATTGGCGGGACCAGCACCGCCTGCTCATCGTTGAGTGGCCCGAAAGGGCTGGTCGATCGTTGGGTCCGATCGACCTCGACCTGCAGTTGGACTACCTGGACTCTGGACGCCAGGCCTGCCTCGAGGCGCTGAGCGGCGCCGGAGAGGCCTGGCTGAGGGCGCTCCGTGTTGCCTGAGGTTATTTTTGTATCTTTATGAAAGAGTTGAAAATAATCTACATAGATCGTATCGTCCGCAGTCATGCGCTCCTTCGCAAAGGTCTGCCTGATCGGCTTGGCTCTGTGGTCAGGCGCTGTCCAATCGGGCGAGGTTCGGGATGCCAGGGTCTGGGCTGATCCGGATGCAACCCGCGTTGTCCTGGATTTGGCTGCGGCGGTGGAGTTTCGGAGTTTTGCGCTGGAATCACCGACGAGGTTCGTCATCGACCTGCCGGGCACGGAGCTTGCGCGAGGGGTGGGTGAACCTGCCGGGGCGGGTCTGGCCCGCAGGATTCGCACCGGTCAACCCAAGCCTGGCGTCCTGAGATTCGTGGTCGAGATGGAGAGCGGCGTCAGCGCGCGTGCCTTCCTGTCACCACCCAACCAGGCCCACGGTCACAGGCTGGTGGTCGAACTGACAGGTGCGACCCGGCCAGCGCCCAGGCCCGTAACGGCAGCGCATGCCCCGAAAGGCGCCCGCGACATCGTGGTGGCCATTGACGCCGGGCACGGCGGCGAGGACCCCGGGGCCATCGGCAAGGCCGGCACCCGGGAAAAGGACGTCACCCTCAAGGTAGCGCGCGAGCTGGCCAGGCGGATCAACGGTGAGCCTGGAATGAAGGCGGTGCTAACCCGCACAGGGGATTATTTCGTGCCTTTCCGGGAGCGGCTGCGCCGCGCCCGGGTGGCTCAGGCCGACCTGTTCGTTTCGGTCCACGCCGACGCGTTCATGAACCGATCTGTGCGAGGCTCGTCCGTGTACGTGCTGTCGACGGGTCGGGCCAGCAACGAGGCTGCCCGCTGGCTGGCCGACCGGGAGAATGCTGCTGACCTCGTGGGTGGCGTGTCACTGGATGACAAGAGCGACGTGCTGGCCTCGGTCCTGCTCGACCTGTCCCAGAACGCAGTCATCAGCGCCAGCCGCGACGCGGCGGGGCGTGTGCTGACCGAACTCGACCGGGTCGGGGACCTCAAGAAGACCGAGGTTCAGCATGCGAGCCTGATCGTACTGACCTCGCCCGACATCCCCTCCATGCTTATCGAGACGGCCTACATCTCGAACCCCGACGAGGAGAGAAAACTGCGGGATCCAGGCCATCAGTCCCGTCTCGCGGAAGCCATCCATGCGGGAGTCCGCAAGTTCTTTTACGCCAGCCCGCCGCCCGGCACGCGCATCGCGCAGATTGTGGCTGAACGCGCTGGCGTCACCGCTTCCCTGAGCGCCGGGGACTGAGTCCGAGCCCGCCCTCGGGCATACTGCCGGGCATGGCCATTGCCCGACTCGATGACAACCTGATCAACCAGATCGCTGCCGGCGAGGTGGTCGAGCGGCCCGCATCGGTGATCAAGGAACTGGTGGAGAACGCCATCGATGCCGGTGCCTCCCGGGTGCAGGTCGACCTCGAGCGAGGTGGCACTGCCCTGATCCGGGTCCGGGACGACGGCTTGGGAATTCCAGCAGAGCAGCTGAGCCTTGCCCTCTCGCGCCATGCGACCAGCAAGATCACCAGTCTTGATGACCTGGCCGCGGTGCGCTCCCTCGGGTTTCGGGGCGAGGCCTTGCCCTCGATCGCCTCGGTCTCCCGTTTCAGGCTCACCTCCGCGGTCTCCGGACTGCCCGGCGCCGGAGTAGAAGTGGCCAGTGGAGTCGTCTCCGGACCGGCTCCGGCGGCACACCCGGTAGGCACTACGGTCGAGGTGCGTGACCTGTTTCACGAGGTGCCCGCCCGGCGCAAGTTCCTGCGCAGCGAGTCCACCGAATACCAGCATGCCGTGCGTACCCTGACCCGCCTGGCGCTGGCCGCCCCTCGCACCGGGTTCGTGTTGCAACACAACCGGCGGGAGATTTTTGCGTTGCCTCCAGCCCTTGATCGCGAGGGGGAAGAGGCCCGGATCGCGACCTTGGTCGATCCGGAGTTCATCCGTCACTGCCTGTTCGTCGAACTCGAGGCCCAGGGTCTCAGGCTGCGTGGCTGGTTGGGACTGCCCACCCACTCGCGCACGCAGCCCGACCAGCAGTATTGCTTCGTGAACGGCCGTATGGTGCGGGATCGGCTGCTGGCCAGTGCGGTGCGGCTGGCCTATCAGGACGTGATGTATGGCGGGCGCCACCCGGCTTATGTTCTCCACCTGACGCTCCCGCCCACGTCGGTGGACGTCAATGCGCATCCCCAGAAGCTCGAACTGCGCTTCCGGGACGGACGAACGGTCCACGATTTCCTGCACCGCGGCTTGCGGCGTGTGCTCGCCGATACCCGGCCCGGAGGGTCGGCACCCGCCACGGATGCTGCCGCGAGCCTCGGCACGTCGCACTTCGAGTCCGCGCCACGCCTGCCGTGGGAGTGGCCCCCCCGCGAGGGACCCGTCGGGGCCGATTGGCGCCAATTTGCGCCCGCTGCCGTGCAGGAGGAGCCAGGCCGACCCGCGACCGGATCGTCAGTCGGTCCGCTGGGCGAAGCGGTGGCACAACTACATGGCTTGTTCATCCTTGCGCAGGTGGATGATGGGGTGGTGCTGGTGGACCAGCACGCCGCGCACGAGCGGGTGCTGTACGAGCGCATGAAACGCGATCGCGACCGCGGCGGGTCTCCCCGCCAGGCCCTGCTGGTGCCCCTCGGGCTGGACGTGGCCGAGGCGGATGCCGACCTTGCCGAGACCCAGGGCAGCGCCCTGGCGGCCGCTGGTCTGGTGGTCGATCGCATTGGCCCGAGACAGTTGGCCATCCGGGAAGTCCCGGCCCTGCTGGCAGCAGCGGATCCCGCCGTTCTGCTGCGCGAGGTACTGGCGGACCTTGCCGAGCAGGGTGTGAGCCACCGGATCGAGTCCGGCCAGGATGAGTTGCTGGCCAGCCTCGCCTGTCGTGGTGCGATCCGCGGTAAACGGGCGCTGAGCGTTCCGGAGATGAATGCGCTGCTCAGGGACATGGAGCGTACCGAGCGCGCCAGTCAGTGCAATCACGGACGGCCGACCTGGACGCGTCTCTCGCTGGCCGACCTGGACCGCCTGTTCCTGCGCGGACGATGAGCCGAGAGATTCCGGCCATCCTGTTGATGGGGCCGACCGGTTCCGGCAAGACCGACTTTGCGATTCGGCTGGCGGAACGCTGGCCGCTCGGCATCATCAGCGTTGATTCCGCCATGGTCTATCGTGGACTCGATATTGGCAGCGCCAAACCCGACCCAACCACCTTGGCGAGAATTCGGCACCGGCTGGTCGATATCGCCGATCCGGCCGAGCGTTACTCAGTCGGCCGCTTCCTGCAGGACATCGCGGTGGCCATGGCCGAGGTGCGTGCGGAGGGCCGTTTCCCCCTGCTGGTGGGGGGAACCATGCTCTATTTCAGGGCGCTGCAGTCCGGGCTGGCGGCCATGCCGGAGGCAGACCCCGGGGTCCGGGCCCGCATTGACGCCCGCGCCGCCGAGATCGGCTGGCCGGCGCTGCACGCGGAGCTCAGCATCGTGGACCCCGCCGCAGCGGCGAGTATCCGTCCACTGGACCGCCAGCGGATCCAGCGGGCGCTGGAGGTCATGGAACTCACCGGGCGACCCCTGAGTGCGCATTGGGGGGAGGATTTGCGGGGTTCTACCCGCCCCCGGGACCTGAGACTGGTGCTGGCGCCGGGCGATCGCGCCTGGTTGGGCGCCCACCTCGAGCGGCGTTTCGACGCCATGCTGGAGGCAGGCTTTCTCGCTGAGGTCGAGGGGCTGTATGCACGAGGTGACCTCGGCGCGGAACTGCCGGCGATCCGCGCGGTCGGATACCGGCAGCTATGGGAAGTAGTGGCAGGGCATGCGTCTTTGGCCGAGGGTCGGGGCCGCGCGGTGATTGCCAGCCGGCAGCTGGCTCGGCGCCAGCTCACCTGGTGCCGACGGGAGCCGGGGGCGGCCTGGTTCGATCCCCTTGAAGAAAACAGTTTCGACCAGATATCGCAGCGAGCAGGTGAGTGGCTGATGTTGCAGGGCAACAAGTGAGCCTGTTTCGGGTTACGATATTCAGGCGGTGCAGACGAGCAGCAGATCATGGCCAACGCCGGTTGATGAACGTCTAGCGAAGTCATATATAACAAGGAGATAAGAGCGATGGCTAAGGGTCAGTCCCTGCAGGACCCGTTCCTCAACGCGCTGCGCAAAGAGCGCATTCCGGTGTCGATTTACCTGGTCAACGGTATCAAGCTCCAGGGGCAGATCGATTCGTTCGATCAGTTCGTCGTGCTGCTGCGCAATACGGTGAGCCAGATGGTGTACAAGCACGCCATCTC
This sequence comes from Gammaproteobacteria bacterium, assembly GCA_030831085.1. Taxonomy (GTDB): domain Bacteria; phylum Pseudomonadota; class Gammaproteobacteria; order Steroidobacterales; family Steroidobacteraceae; genus SG8-30. The sequence continues at coordinate 4,965 of JAURLT010000072.1, read as the reverse complement.
CACCGTCGTGCCGGCCCGCAACGTCAAGCTCCCGATCGCCGACGAACCGCTCGACAAGGACGGCGACGCTGATTGAGACCCTGATCGACCGACCCGGCATGGGTGAGCGGGCCGTGCTGGTCCGCCTCGGGCTGGGCGCCCCGCTCAGAAGCGAGGATATTGAGGAATTCCACGCGCTGGCGGTTTCGGCCGGCACGCGCCCGGTGGCGACCGTAACCGGCTCGCGCCGTGTGCCCGACTCCCGGTTTTTCGTTGGCAAGGGCAAGGCGGACGAGATTCGCGGCGTGGTGGCCGAGTCCGAGGCCGACGTGGTGCTCGTGGATCACGCGCTGTCGCCCAGTCAGGAACGCAACCTCGAGCGCCTGGTAGGTCGCAGGGTTCTCGACCGCTCCGGCCTGATCCTGGACATCTTTGCCCAGCGTGCGCGCAGTGCAGAGGGCAAGCTCGAGGTGGAGCTGGCGCAACTGCGTCACCTGTCGACCCGGCTCGTTCGTGGCTGGACCCACCTCGAGCGGCAGAAGGGCGGCGTGGGCCTGAGGGGGCCCGGCGAAACCCAGCTGGAAACCGACCGCCGGCTGCTGGGCAAGCGGATACGCACCCTGAGCGAGCGGCTGGAGGTGCTGGGGCGGCGGCGCGACACGGGCCGCGCCGTACGCAAACGCGTCCCCGTGCCCTCGGTGGCGCTGGTGGGCTACACCAATGCGGGCAAGTCCACGCTGTTCAACCGGCTCACCGGGGGCAGCGCCTACGCGGCGGATCAGCTGTTTGCCACGCTGGATCCGACCGTCCGCCGCCTGCGTACTGATCAGGTGCCGCAACTGGTGATGGCCGATACGGTGGGCTTCATTCGTGACCTGCCCCATGAACTGGTAGCCGCCTTCCGGTCCACGCTGGTAGAGGCCCGGGATGCCGACCTGTTGCTGCACGTGGTGGACGCCTCCGACCCCGAGCGTGGCGAGCGCATCGCGCAGGTGGAGTCGGTCATCGAGGGGATCGGTGCCGCCGAGCTGCCGATCCTGACCGTCTTCAACAAGATCGACCGCGCCGGGCTGACGCCTGCTGTCGAGCAGGACGGTGACGGGACACCCCAGCGCCTGTGGCTGAGTGCGCAGACCGGGGAGGGAGTAGAGCTACTGATGGCGGCGCTTGAACAACGCTTTGCCGGCCTGCCGCGCGGATACCACTTGACGGTCGCCCCTGCCGAGGGCCGCCTGCGGGCACGGCTGCATGCGGCCGGCCTGGTCAGCGCCGAATCCGCCTCGGAGGAGGGTGGCTGGGAACTCGAACTGGAGGCCACCGAGTCGCGCCTGGATGCACTCGCCCGGGAACTGGCCACGCCGCTGCGGCAGCGGTGTCGTCCTTGTTTGCAGGCGCCGGGGTTCGTAGAATCCTCAACTCACGCCGCCCTGGATGGCGGCGCCCTTCATCTCAACTGAACGGTTTCCCGATGCCCTGGAACGACGACCCTGGCCGGAAAGATGACCCCTGGCAGCGCAAGCCGGAGCAGGGTCCGCCTGACCTGGATCAGGTCATCCGCGACCTGCAGCGGCGACTGAAATTGCTGTTCGGCGGCGGGCGCACATCCAGCGGGGGTGGCGATGGCGCCTCCGGTGGCAGTGGTATGCCCGGCGGCGCGATGGGCGTGCCCTACCTGTTGGGCGGGGTCATCGTGCTGTGGGGCCTGACCGGCTTCTACCAGAACGACGCCGCGGAGCGTTCCGTCATCACCCGCTTCGGCAAGTATCACGCCACCACCCAGCCTGGGCTCCACTGGCGGGTGCCCTGGCCCATCGACCAGCGGATTGTCATCAACGTTGCCGAGTTGCTGAGCTTCGAAGAGCGCACCCGGATGCTCACCCAGGACGAGGCCCTGGTGGAGATCAACCTTGCGGTCCAGTACCGCAGGTCGGAACCCGTGCTGTTTGCTTTCAGGGTCCGCGATCCTGAGGAAACCCTGCGCGAGGTGGGTGAAAGTGCGATTCGCGAGGCGATCGGCCAGAGCAAGCTCGACATGGTGCTCGAGAAGGGTCGCCAGGAGATCTCTGCCAAAACCAAGGAATTGATCCAGCGCACGGTGAGTTCCTACAACACCGGTATCGAGGTGATCAGCGTCAACCTGCAGGACGTCAGGGTGCCGGAGGAAGTAGCGCCGGCCCAGAAGGATGCCATCAAGGCCCGCGAGGACAAGGACCGTGCCACCTTGTCTGCCCAGACCTATGCCAACGACATCCTGCCCAAGGCGCGTGGTCTCGCTGCAAGCCAACTGGAGGCCGCCGCTGCCCATCGCGAGCGGGTCATAGCTGAGGCAGACGGTCAGTCCTCCCGCTTCGGTGCACTCTTGGTCGAGTATCAGAAAGCCCCCGAGGTCACGCGTCGCAGGCTGTACCTGGACACCATGGAGCAGGTGCTGGGCTCGTCGGCCAAGGTGATCGTCGACACCAAGGGCACCGGCAACATGTTGTACCTGCCGCTGGACAGGCTGCTGGAACAGCGGACCCAGGAACGCAATGGCAGCGTGGGGATCGAGGCCATGTCGCCCATGGGCCCGGAGGCCTCGCAGCCGCCGCCCCAGACCGACCTGCGCAGCCGGGGTAGCCGCTAATGAGCAACCGCGCAACCAACCTGCTGCTGGCCGGCCTGGTACTACTGTTTGTCGCCTACCAGGCGACTTTCAAGGTCAATGAGACTGAGCTGGCGATCAAGCTGCGTTTCGGTGAGATCGTCAAGGACGACTATGACCCGGGGCTGCATTTCCTGGTGCCGGTGGTCAACGAGGCACTGAAGTTCGACAAGCGGGTGCTGACCCGCAACTACCCGTCGGAGCAGTTCCTGACCAGCGAGGGCAAGATCCTCAACGTCGACTTTTACGTCAAGTGGCGCATCGCCGACGTTGGGCAGTACTACCAGTCCACCAGCGGCGACGAGGAAGTGGCTGCCCGCCGCCTGGCGGAAATCGTCAAGGACGGTCTCAAGGGCGTGATCGCACGGCGTACCATCCAGCAGGTCGTGGCGGCCGAGCGCGCCGAGTTCATTGGCGACATCCTGCTGGTGGCTGGCTCCTCGGTGGATCAGCTGGGCATCGAACTGGTCGACGTGCGGGTCAAGAAGATCGACCTGCCCGAGGATGTGCTGGATTCCGTCTTCACCCGCATGCGGCAGGACTTCGCTCGACAGGCCGCCCAGTTGCGCGCTGAGGGTGATGAGCAGGGCCAGCGCATCCGGGCCACCGCAGATCGTGAGCGCACCGAGCTCCTGGCCGAGGCGACTCGCAAGGCTGAGAAGATCCGCGGCGAGGGCGATGCCCGTGCCGCTGGCATCTATTCCAGTGTCTACTCACGCAACCCCGAGTTCTACGCCTTCTATCGAAGCCTGGAGGCCTACCGGAAGTCCCTCGGCAAGGCTGACGATGTGATGGTGCTGGCGCCCGACAGCGACTTCTTCCGTTACCTCCAGCAGCCCAACCGCTGAGCGGGGTGCCCTCCATGCCTGACATGCCGGCACGGGGCAGGATGGTGGTCGTGATCGGTGCCCAGTGGGGCGATGAGGGCAAGGGCAAGCTCGTCGACCTGCTGACCGAGCGCGCGGCTGCCGTCGCGCGTTTCCAGGGCGGGCACAATGCCGGCCACACCCTGGTGATCGGTGGCCGCAAGACAGTCCTGTCGTTGATCCCTTCAGGCGTGCTGCGGGAAGGCGTCACCTGCTACATCGGCAACGGTGTCGTGCTGTCTATCCCTGCGCTGCTCAAGGAAGCGGCCACGCTTGCCGAGGGCGGGGTGCCTGCGCTGGAACGCCTGCGCATCAGTCCCAACTGTCCGCTGATCCTGCCCGGCCATGTCGAGCTGGACCACGCGCGCGAGAAGGCGAGGGGTGCCAGGGCCATCGGCACGACCGGACGTGGCATTGGGCCGGCCTACGAGGACAAGGTTGCGCGCCGGGCCGTGAGGGTGGCGGACCTGATGGACCCGGTGTCGTTCCAGGCCAAGCTGGCGGAGGTTGTGGACCATCAGAATTACCTGCTGGGTCGCTACGAGGGGCATACCCCGCTCGACCCGGTGGAGATTGCCGAGCGCTGGCTGGACATGGGCCAGCGTATCCTGCCGCTGGTCACCGATGTGGGGGCGGAACTCATCAACGCGCGTGACGCAGGAGGCCATGTGCTGCTCGAGGGGGCCCAGGGAGCGCTACTCGACATCGATCATGGCACCTACCCTTTCGTCACTTCCTCCAACACGGTGGCCGGCGCGGCAGCGGTCGGCACGGGTATCGGGCCCCGCGACATCGACCACGTGCTGGGCATCACCAAGGCCTACACCACCCGGGTGGGCGCCGGGCCCTTCCCGACCGAGCTGGACGACCATGCTGGCCGGCACATGGCCCGAGTGGGCCAGGAATTCGGTGCGGTGACAGGCAGGCCCCGACGCACGGGCTGGCTGGACCTGGTGGCGCTGCGCCAGTCCATCCGCCACAACAGCGTGTCCGGGCTGTGCATCACCAAGCTGGACGTACTCGACGGGCTGGAGAGGGTCAGGCTGTGCACGGCCTACCGGCTGCCGGATGGCAGCGTGGTCGAGCAGCCACCGCTGCGCGCCGATGATTACGCCTCGTGCCAGCCCGTCCTGGAGGACATGGAGGGCTGGTCCAGTCCGACTTCCGGGCTTACGGAACTGGCCAGATTGCCAGCGGCTGCGCGCCGTTACCTGGAGCGAGTCGAGACGCTCGCAGGGGTGCCGGTCGAGTTGGTCTCGACCGGCCCGGAGCGAGACCAGACCATTGTGCTGCGCTCGCCCTTCGATGTGAGAGAATGGTGCCCAGGAGAGGACTCGAACCTCCACGCCTCGCGGCACTAATACCTGAAACTAGCGCGTCTACCAATTCCGCCACCTGGGCACAGGGAGCGTTCCGGCTAGATACCATCGAGGAGCGCGCAATCTACGCAGGCCTCCGCGGCTTGTCAATCTGGGAAGT
>JAURLT010000071.1 GCA_030831085.1 Gammaproteobacteria bacterium | reverse complement strand
TTATTGGTGCCCCGGGCCGGAATCGAACCGGCACGACCTTGCGGTCAACGGATTTTAAGTCCGTAGCGTCTACCAGTTCCGCCACCGGGGCGCGGCGATCACCGCGTTGCGAGTATCGCATGTCGCCAGCGCGGGTCCACGGTGACTGGTTTATGTCAGTTCGGCTGTTACGCCAAGTACTTATTGATGCTAAGGTCTCGAACCTTAGAATCCCGTAAAAAATCAAGGGTTTGACATAATGAATGGACTCCGCTGTCTCGCCGCCTTCGCGACCGCGCTCGTGGGCTTGTGGAGCGCCTCCGCGCAAGCCAACCTCTCCGTCAGCCCGAGCAGCGTCGATTTCCGGACAGTGACGATCGGAGACACCGCCACGGCAACGGTCACCGTCAGCAGCGCGAAGGGCAACAAGAGACGCCCCGGCGTCGACTACAACATCCTGGCCGCGAGCATCGGGGGCGACAACTCGTTCGCTATCCTGTCGGACAACTGCATGGGCATGCTGCTCGCCGGTTCGAAGTGCGCCATTGACATTGAATTCAGGCCGGCCGTTCCGGGTCCGGCAAGCGGGATTCTGTTCATTAACGCCGTGGCGTCGGACGGGACGCCGGTTTTCGAGCAAGTATCCCTGTCCGGCACCGGCGATGAGGGTGGCGGTCCGCCGCCGCCCCCTGGATTCCTCGACGTGAGCCCTACAAGCCTGAGCTTTCTTGCCAAGTGCAATTACGATGTCGCAAGCCCCCAGCTGGTACTGGTCAGAAACTCGGGCGGTCAGGCCATCACCTTCCAGGGCGTTACCCTGAAAAGCCGGGATTTCGATCAAACCAATACCTGCCCCTCGGCGGGCGCGCTACTGGCACCCAATCAGAGCTGTTCGGTCACGGTGTCCTACACCAATTTACGTAAGGGCACCAAGACCGCCGAAATGACGGTCAGCGCGAGTTCCAACAGCTTGACGGTGGGCCTCACTGGCACCTGCACCACGTCCTTTTCGCCCTGATCCTTGACCCGTGGGGTCCTGCGTTGCAACCGTCAGGGTGTCAGGAGATAGGGTGCCTTATTGCCGACGATCACGTCCCATTCCTGATCGCTGAGCGGTAATTGCTGCCTCAAGTAGGCCTCGTGTGCCTGGGGCCTGAAAACGGCCGGCCAGTCCGAGCCCATGACGAATCGCACTAAACCTGCCCTGCGGATGAGCGCCGCCGCATGTTCCCGCAAGGCCAGCGGCGTCTCCTCACCGAGGGTCAACATCGCCAGGTCGATGACCAGCTGACGGCTGCCCGCGGCCCCACGCTCCATGGCAGCGACATACACCTCCAGGGCATCCAGGGTGCCTTGATCAAGCCCTCCCCAGCCACCACCGTGGGCAAGCTGCACGGGAATGTCTGCGGCAGCGGGCAGCACTCGGTCCACGAAGGCCTGTGCCTCTTCGGCGCCATAAACCGGCCCCGAGCGAAGGTGTACCACTACCGCCAGATCGGCATCAGCCGCCGCCGAGAAGACAGCACTCAGGCGCCGGACATGTTCAGGATCGGCAAAATTGAAACCCGAATTGGCCAGATGCAGCTTGATACCCGCTATTCCACCGTGCGAAACCCAGAAAGCGAGTTCCTCAAGACTGCCCTGTTCGAGCGGATTGATCCCCACGAACGCTACCAAGCGACCACCTGATGAAGCGGCAGCCTGGACGTTGTGGGTGTTTTCCTGCCTCACCAGCCCGGGCACGTCCAGGTCGAGGTCCTCGAGAAGCGGCGAACTGAACATGTACGCACCGGACAGAAGGACCCCGCGCTCCAGGCCTGACTCATCGAGCAGGCTCAGGACCTCTTCGACCGAGCGTGTCTTGAAGGCGACAGGGTCCAGGAGCGCGGCAAGTTCGGGGTCCGTCCCTCGGGCACGGGATTCGAGCAGATCCGCCAAAACAGGGCTGAAGAGGTGAAGGTGATGATCGGCCCCAGCACCTACCGGTGGACTGGCCAGATAAACCGCAAGCCCACAGCCCGCGCTGGCAACGACCCATGGCTTGAACTTGAGGACCACTGGAATCACCCGCGGACGCTGGAAGGTGGAGGCTAGGGTCGGAATCGAACCGGCGTACACGGCTTTGCAGGCCGCTGCATGACCACTCTGCCACCTAGCCGTGGTGGGATTCTTATAACAGAAACCCCGGGAGGGCGTCCCGGGGTCTGTCGCAATCTGGAGCGGGAAACGAGGCTCGAACTCGCGACCTCAACCTTGGCAAGGTTGCGCTCTACCAACTGAGCTATTCCCGCCGCTAACCGTAAGTTAGACCCGGAATTTTAAGTGGTTCCTACGGGCTGTCAAGCGCCGGAACCGGCGCGCAGTTCGGGCCAGGCGGCCTTAAGATAGAGAACCATGGACCACAGCGTCAGCACCGCCGCCACGATGGTCAGGATCAGGCCCAATTCGTAGATGGGCAGGAACAGCAGGTCCTGGCGGAAGAGCATCATCGACAGCCCCACCACCTGCAGGATGGTCTTGAGTTTGCCAAGACCCGAAACGGCCACCTTCCCGCGGGCACCAATCTCGGCCATCCACTCCCGCAGAGCCGAGATAGTGATCTCCCGCCCGATGATGACCGCCGCGGTCAGGGTCACGTACCAGTGCGGATCACGGGACACCAGCAGCACCAGCGCCACGGCCACTATCAGCTTGTCCGCGACCGGATCGAGGAAGGCGCCCAGTGGAGACACCTGGCCCAGGCGCCTGGCCAGGTAACCATCGAACGAGTCGGTGATGCCCGCCAGCGCGAACATCAGCCCGCAAGCCATGTCCGACCAGCCGTAGGGCATATAGAACAGCACCACCACGATGGGGATCAGCAGGATGCGAAGCCCGGTCAGGAGGTTGGGCAGTGTGTAGGGATGGGTCAACGCGCCCCCGGGTGCAGGTGATCGTAAATCGACTCGGCCAGACCCCTGCTGACTCCCTTGACCATCGAAAGATCGTCCACGCCCGCCTTCACCACGCCCTGCAGGCCGCCAAAATGCTGCAGCAGGTTGCGCCTGCGGGTGGGACCGAGGCCAGGGATGGTCTCGAGCAACGACGCCTGCCGGGACTTGGCCCGGCTGCGGCGGTGGCCGGTGATAGCGAAACGGTGTGCTTCATCGCGGATGCGCTGGACGAGGTGAAGTGCCTTCGAATCGGCTGGAAGTATAGACGGCGCGGCCTGACCGGCCAAGAACAGCCGCTCCTGGCCGGCCCTGCGGTCTGCCCCCTTGGCCACCCCGACCACGAGCCCGGGCGCGCAACCGGCGAGCGCCAGACCCTCCTGCGCAGCCGCCAGCTGGCCCGCTCCCCCATCGATCAGCAGCAGGTCGGGCATCGGTGACTCACCGGCCGCGATCCTCCGGAAGCGCCGCTCCACGGCCTGACGCATGGCTCCGTAGTCGTCCCCCGGGCTCAGGCCCGAGATATTGAACCGGCGGTAGTCCTGCTTCACCGGCCCCTGGGTTCCAAACACGACACACGACGCCACCGTGGCTTCACCCTGGGTATGGCTGACATCGAAACACTCGATCCGCACTGGCGCGGTGGCCATGCCAAGGGCCTCGGCGAGGGCCTGCCTCTGCTCCTCCACGCCGGCATGGCTGGCGAGCCGCATGCGCAGGGCGTTGTCGGCATTCTCCTGGGCCATGTCGAGCCAGCGAGCCTTCAGCCCGCGCTGCGGCCGCCGCACCTCTACCGCGTGGCGCCCCCGGGTCAGGGCCTGGGTCAGGGCCTCCGCATCGGTCAGGTCAAGGCTGGTCAGGATCTGCCTGGGCGGGTCCTGCTCGAGGTAGTGCTGAGCCACAAAGGCGGAGAGGACGGCTTCCGGCTCGTCGACCGGCACACGCGGAAAATAGTGGCGGGTGCCGAGAATGCGCCCTCCCCTGACGATCAGCAGGGCCACGCAGGCCTCCTGGCCTTCCATGGCGAGCGCCAGCACGTCCGCCTCCGCATCAGGCGCATCCGCCGCGCTTATCACCTGCTGCGCCTGCAGGCTTGCAAGCGCCCCCAGTTGGTCACGCAATGCCGCAGCCCGCTCAAATTCGAGCTTTGTTGCCGCCTGCTCCATCTGGGTCCTCAACTGCCCGGCCAGTTCCTCATTACGACCCTCCAGCACCATGACGGCCGCGGCAATGTCGGCTTCGTAGGCGTCATCGCTGATGAGACCCACGCAAGGCGCCGAGCAGCGTCCGATCTGGTGTTCCAGACAGGGCCGGCTCCGATTCTCGAAGTAGCTGTCCTTGCAACCCCGCAGGCGGAACAACTTTTGCAGCCGGTGCAGCGTGCCGCGCGCCGCACGGGAATCCGGGTAGGGGCCGAACAACCGGCCCGAAACCTTACGACTGCCGCGATAGAACGTAAGACGCGGGAACGGATGGGCACTGATGTGCAGGTAAGGGAAGCTCTTGTCGTCGCGGAGGATGACGTTGTAGCGCGGCCGGTGTTCCTTGATCAGGTTGTATTCCAGTAGCAGCGCCTCGGTGTCCGAATTGGTGACGGTGACCTCCATGCGCTGGATCGAGCGGACCAGGACCATGACCTTGGAACTGACCTGGTCCGGCCGAAAGTAACTCGCTACCCGGCTCTTGAGGTTGCGGGCCTTGCCGACGTAGATCACCTCATCAGCGGCCCCGAACATCCGGTACACACCGGGGCGGGTCGGCAGGTTGGCCACAAACTCGGCGCTGTCGAAACCGCTCACTCTGCTACCCGGCTTCCGACCGCGAGGCTGGCTCGTGCCTCGGCGAAGACCGCCCGGAACATCTCGGCGGTCAGCCTGCGGGTCTGGGTGTTGTAGCGACTGCAATGAAAGGAATCCAGCAACAGACGCTCGCCGGGCAACTCGTGGCGACGCCCGTGGCCAAATCGATACGTTGTTTGCTTCAGGCCGAAAGCCGACAGGACGGCCGCGTGGGCGATGGCACCGAGGGCCAGGACGACTCCGGATCGCGGCACCTTGGCCAGTTCGCCCACGAGGAAGGGGTTGCACGCCCGGACCTCGGCCGGCAGGGGTTTATTGGCCGGCGGCAGGCAGCGTACGGCGTTAGTGATACGACAATCCTGAAGACGCAGGCCATCATCCACCGACAGCGACTCGGGAGCGGTGGCGAACCCGAACTCGTGCAGGGTCCGGTACAGCAACAGCCCGGCATGATCCCCGGTAAAGGGTCGGCCGGTCCGGTTGGCCCCGTGCATGCCAGGGGCGAGCCCTACAATCAGCAGCCTCGCTTCCGGATCGCCGAAGGAAGGCACCGGGGCGGCGTGATAGTCCGGGTGACGGGCGGACACCTCTCCCAGGAAGACAGCCAGCCGGTCGCAGCGGCGACAGCCCGGGTCGAAGACCCGGGCGCCGCCTACCAAACCGACCGCCTCAATGGTGGCCGCCGTCGAACTGTTCTTCCTCGGTGGAACCATGCATTGCGGTAACCGACGACTGGCCACCCTGGATCACGGTGGTGACGTCGTCAAAGTATCCCGTTCCCACTTCCTGCTGGTGCGATACGAAAGTGTAACCCCGGTCGCGGGCCGCAAACTCCGGTTCCTGCACCTTCTCGACGTAGGCCGTCATGCCCCGGGCGGCGTAGTCCTGGGCCAGGTCGAACATGTTGAACCACATGGAGTGGATGCCCGCCAGGGTGATGAACTGATACTTGTAGCCCATCGCACCCAACTCACGCTGGAACTTGGCGATGGTGGCGTCATCAAGGTTCTTCTTCCAGTTGAAGGAGGGCGAGCAGTTGTAGGCCAGCAGCTTGCCCGGATGCTTGTCGCGGATCGCCTCAGCAAAGCGCCGGGCAAACTCGAGGTCCGGCGTACCCGTCTCGCACCAGACCATATCGGCATAGGGCGCATAGGCCAGGCCGCGCGAGATCGCCTGTTCGACACCCTTGCGGGTCTTGTAGAAGCCCTCCGGAGTACGCTCACCAGTCAGGAACGGCTTGTCATTCTCATCGACGTCGCTGGTCAGCAAATCGGCCGCCTCGGCATCGGTACGGGCCAGAATGACCGTCGGCACGCCCATCACGTCGGCAGCGAGCCGCGCTGACACCAGCTTCTGGACCGCCTCTTGGGTGGGCACCAGCACCTTGCCGCCCATGTGTCCGCACTTCTTCACGGAGGCCAGTTGGTCCTCGAAGTGCACGCCCGCAGCCCCTGCGCGGATCATCGCCTTCATCAGTTCAAAGGCGTTGAGGACGCCACCGAAGCCGGCCTCGGCATCCGCCACGATGGGGGCGAAGAAATCGACGTAACCGGCCTTGCCCGGCACCAGGCCACGGGCGCACTGGATCTCGTCGGCCCGCTTGAAGGCGTTGTTGATGCGCTCGACAACCGCAGGCACCGAGTTGACCGGGTACAGCGACTGGTCGGGGTACATGCTGAGGTAACTGTTGTTATCGGCCGCCACCTGCCAGCCGGACAGGTAAATCGCCTTGATGCCGGCCTTCACCTGCTGCATGGCCTGTCCGCCAGTGAGGGCGCCGAGACAGTTGACGTAGGGCTCGGTGTTTACGAGCGACCAGAGCTTGTCGGCGCCCAGCCGGGCCAGCGTCTGCTCGACCTGCACGCTACCGGTCAGGCGCACGACGTCCTCGGCACTGTAAGGACGGGTCACGCCCTTCCAACGCGGGTTGGTGTTCCAGTCGTTCCTGAGTTGGTCGGCAGTCGGCAGCTTCATGGCAGTTTCCTGATGGGGTGGGGTTTAGGATGGATTCAACGGATCGGCAGTGTCTCAGTCGATGGCCTGATAGGCAGGCAGGGTCAAGAAGGATTCAAAGGCCTCGCGGCTGGTGAGCTGATCGACCAGCTGGGCGGCCCGCCGGTGCTGCCCGGCTACCGGATCGCCCTCCGGCAGTCCGGCGCAGATGGCCTCAAGTTCCTCGGCCAGTACCTGTCGCACCAGCTCCAGGGTCACCTGGCGACCGTCTGTCAGCGTCGCACCGTGGCGAACCCACTGCCAGAGCTGGGCACGGGAAATCTCTGCAGTGGCAGCGTCCTCCATCAGGTTGTGGATCGGCACGCAACCGTTGCCCCCGAGCCAGGCGGCGACGTAACGGATGCTCACGTCGGCGTTGTTGCGCAACCCTGCCTCAGTCACCTGCCCCTGCGGCACCTCCAGGAGATCCGCCGCAGCGATCACTACGTCCTCACGCAGACGCCCGAGATTGTTCGGACCTGGCATCAGGCGATCGAACACTTCCATGGCGACGGGAACCAGGCCGGGGTGCGCCACCCAGGTCCCATCGTGCCCATCACCGGCTTCGCGCTCCTTGTCGGCGCGGACCTTGGCAATGGCCGCCTCATTGGCCTCCGGGTTTCCCTTGATCGGGATTTGGGCTGCCATGCCGCCCATGGCAAAGGCCCCGCGGCGATGGCAAGTCCTGATGACCAGCTGCGAATAGGAGCGCAGGAAGTGGGTGGACATGGTCACGCTGGCGCGGTCCGGCAGCACGAAGTCGGGCCGGTGGCTGAACTTCTTGATGAAGCTGAAGATGTAGTCCCAACGCCCGCAGTTGAGCCCGACGATGTAGTCGCGGAGCTCCCAGAGGATCTCATCCATCTCGAACGCGGCCAGGATGGTCTCGATCAGCACCGTGCACTTGATGGTGCCGGGTTCCAGGCCAAGCGCACGCTCCGCGTGCTCGAAGACCCGCGCCCACAGGCGTGCCTCGAGATGGCCCTCCAGCTTGGGCAGGTAGAAATACGGGCCCGTTCCGCGGCGCTTAAGTTCGGCGGCGTTGTGGAACAGGTACAGGCCGAAGTCCACCAGCGCGCCCGGGACCGGTTCCCCGTCCAGCAGCCAGTGCTTCTCATACAGGTGCCAGCCCCGCGGACGTACGATCAGCACGGCCGTGGTCTCGTTGAGGGCATACCGACGGCCGTCCGGGTTGGTGAACTCGATGCTCCGGTCGACGGCATCCCGCAGGTTCACCTGGCCCTGGATGACGTTGCCCCAGGTCGGACAGAGCGAATCCTCGCAATCGGCCATGAACACCCGCGCCCCTGAGTTCAGGGCGTTGATGATCATCTTGCGCTCGGTGGGGCCGGTGATCTCCACTCGACGGTCCAGCAGGTCCGCGGGAATGCCGGCCACCCGCCAGTCGGAGGCTCGGACCTCTCGAGTCGACTCCAGGAAATCCGGCAGCGCCCCGGCGTCGAGTTCCTTCTGCCGGGCTTCCCGCCGCTTGAGCAGAACGTCCACGTCGTCGCGGAAGGTGGCGACCAGATCGTCGACGAAGGCCATTGCCGGTTCAGACAGGATGGACGACCATTCCGACGGCGTGTCCTGTACAAGGGCGCGGCGGCTGTCGGCTTTAGAACTCATCGAGATTCCTCGCGTAAAATACTGATATGACAGATTTTTTCATCTGCCAGACAGGCTCTGAACTCGAGTGGACGCCCCGCCCGCAGGCGCGCTCGGCGCTTTTGCGGTGCGAAAGAATAGGCATCACCCGGCGCGGGCGCAAGCGGCACGCGCCATGATCGTCATTCTCAACAAGCCCTACGGAACCCTGAGCAAGTTCACCGACGACCACGGCCGGCCCACCCTCGCAGCCCACCTGCCGCAGCGAGGAATCTATCCCGCTGGCCGACTCGATGCCGACAGCGAAGGACTGCTGGTGCTGACCGACGACGGGGCCCTGCAGGCCCGGATCAGCCATCCCAGGCATCACTGGCGGAAAACCTACTGGGCCCAGGTGGAGGGGCTGCCCGATCGCGAGGCCCTGGCCCGGCTGGCCCGCGGGCCCCAGCTCAAGGATGGGCCGACGCATCCCCTTTCGGTACGGGTGATCGATGAGCCGAGCGGCCTGTGGGCTCGCGACCCACCCATCCGCTTGCGCAAATCGATCCCGACCGCCTGGCTGGAAATCGTGATTGCCGAGGGCCGCAACCGTCAGGTGCGGCGGATGACCGCAGCGGTTGGACATCCGACCCTGCGGCTGATCCGCAGTCGAGTCGGACCCTGGTCGGTCGAGGGTCTACAACCAGGCGAGTGGCGCGAAGTCAGCCCGAGCGATGTCCGGCAATAAGCAGGGCGAGCTCGAGGGCCTGCTCGTAGTTGAGCCGGGGATCGACGGCAGACCGGTAGGCCCTTGAGAGATCCGCATCCGCAAGACCCCGGGCCCCGCCGGTACACTCGGTCACGTCCTCGCCGGTCAATTCGAAGTGCACCCCGCCGAGATGCGAGCCGCAGGCCTCGTGGATCCTGAATGCCGCCTGCACCTCGCCCAGGATGTGTTCGAAGCGGCGGGTTTTAAGTCCATTGGAGGCGGTTTCGGTGTTGCCGTGCATGGGGTCACAAACCCACAGCGCCTGCCGACCGGTGGCCCGCACCGCCTCGATGGCCCTCGGCAGCCCGTCCTCGATACCACTCGCTCCAAAGCGGTGTATGAGCGTCAGGCGCCCCGGCTCGTTGTCCGGGTTCAGAATCTCGACCAGGGCGGCCAGCCATTCCGGATCCATGCCCGAGCCAATCTTCACCGCGACCGGATTGGCGATACCCCGGAAATATTCGACGTGCGCGCCGTCCGGCTGAGCCGTGCGCAAGCCGATCCACGGTAAATGGGTCGTGAGGTTGTACCACCGCCCCTGGCGCGCAATAAATCGGGTCTGCGCCTCCTCATATGGCAGTAGCAGCGCCTCGTGACTGGCGAAAAAGCGCACCAGGCTGGCCTCATGGATCGGCGACCCCGACAGCGCCTCGAAGAAATCCAGCGAGTTAGCGATGGACTCGGCAACCCGCTCATAGGCTTCGCGCAGGGGGGAGTGCTGGACGAAATCGAGGTCCCAGTATTCTGGATGATGCAGGTCGGCGAAACCGCCATCGACCAGCGCCCGCACGAAATTCAGGGTGAGCGCTGCCCGCTCGTAGCCGCGCAGCATCAGCTGCGGGTCCGGCGTGCGCTCCTCCGCGGTAAACCCGGGCCGGTTGACGTTGTCGCCGCGGTAACTGGGCAGCGACACCCCATCGCGGGTTTCCAGATCGGATGACCGGGGCTTCGCATATTGGCCAGCGAAGCGTCCAACCCGAATGATGGGCTTCTTGAGCCCGTGCAGCAGCACCAGGCTCATTTGCAGCAGGATCTTCAGCTTCTTGGCGATCTGGTCGGACTCGCAGTCGGCGAAGCTCTCCGCACAATCACCGCCCTGCAGCAGGAACCGCTCACCTCGCTGCGCTTCGGCCAGCTGGGTCCGCAGTTGGTCGACTTCCCAGGACACCACAATAGGAGGCAGGCGGGCAATTTCCGCCACCATCGCGTCCAGCCTGGCCGCATCGGGGTAGATGGGCGCCTGGCGTGCGACCTTCTGCCGCCATCCCGAGGGAGTCCAGTTTTGTTCAGAGTCCGGTTTCATGCGGGCGAAATGCTACACAGCCCGCCGTCGCACCGCAAAAATCAATGAGTTCCGTAGTCTGCCGAGGCGCGGCCGGGCGGCCCGCTCACCCTCCTGCTGTGGCAAAATCGCGGAATCAAACTGGAGTAATCCATGCACAAAGTGCTCGTGCTGGGGGCCGGCAAGATCGGCGCCCTGATTTCTGGTCTGCTGGCCGGCGAATCAGACTATTCGGTCGGCCTTGCCGACCTGCGCGCAGGGGCGGCGGCGTCGGTGACCGCTGCCCATTCGCTGCCCCGCCTCGAGGCCTTCGAGGTGGACGCCTCTGAGGAAGCGGCTCTTGATGCGCTGATGGGGCGCGGTCAATGGCAGGCAGTGATCTCGTCACTCCCCTACTACTGCAACCCCAAGGTCGCGGAACTGGCTCGCAAGCACGGGATGCATTACTTCGACCTGACCGAGGACGTCGAGGTTACGCGCGCCGTGCGCAGTATCGCAGAAGGGGCCAGCACTGCGTTCGTCCCCCAATGCGGCCTCGCGCCGGGTTTCGTCTCCATCGCCGCCAACGAGCTGATCTCGCATTTCGATTCGCTGACCGCGGTGAAACTACGGGTGGGCGCCTTACCCCAGCACCCCAACAACGTTCTGAAGTACTCACTGACCTGGTCGACCGAAGGCTTGATCAATGAGTATGGCAACCCCTGCCAGGCCATCGAGGGTGGTCGCCAGGTCGAGGCGGCGCCGCTGGAGGGACTGGAAGAGATCGAGATCGACGGCACGCTCTACGAGGCCTTCAACACCTCAGGCGGCCTCGGTTCGCTAGGCGAAACCTACGGCGATCGCTGCCAGCAGATGAACTACAAAACCATGCGCTACCCGGGCCACTGCGCACAGGTTCGCCTCCTCATGAACGACCTGCGTCTTAACCAGGATCGGGACACCCTGAAACGGATTCTCGAAAACGCCGTCCCGCAGACCCGCCAGGACGTGGTGGTCATCTACGTGGCCGTCACTGGCCAGCAGGAGGGCGATCTCCGCGAGGAAAACTACGTCAACAAGGTCTATCCCCAGGAAATTGCCGGCAGGCTATGGTCGGCGATCCAGGTCACCACGGCTGCGGGCATCACTGCCGTGGTGGACCTGGTGCTGTCCGACCCGGGCCGGCATCAGGGCTTCGTCAGGCAAGAATCCTTTAGCCTGCCCGAGGTTCTGGCCAACCGCTTCGGCCGCTGGTACGCGCTGGGTGGCGATAAGTCGGTGTCGGCACGGGTGGTGGTCGAGGGTAAGGCCGGCCAGCAGAAGCGGCTGTAGGGGAGTTACACATGAATACCAGGGAACTGCTCGAGAGCTTGGGGCTGGCGCCGGTCAACGACGGCTGCTGGAGCGGTACCGCAGGCTGGGTCGGAGACTCGGACCTGCCGCTGCTGCACTCGATCAATCCCGCTACCGGCGAGATCATTGCCTCGGTGCGACCGGCCAGCACGGAGCACTATGAGTCGGTGATGGCCTCCGCCTCGGAAGCGTTCAGGGCCTGGCGCAGCATTCCGGCCCCGCGGCGCGGCGAGGCGGTCCGCCGACTCGGCGCGCTGCTTCGGGAGCATAAGGACGCCTTGGGGAGCCTGGTCGCGCTGGAGGTCGGCAAGATCAAGGCCGAGGGCGACGGCGAGGTGCAGGAAATGATCGACATCGCCGACTTTGCCGTTGGCCAGTCGCGCATGCTGCACGGGCTCTCCATGCACTCGGAACGGCCCGGCCACCGGATGTACGAGCAGTGGCATCCGCTGGGAGTGGTCGGAATCATCTCGGCCTTCAACTTTCCGGTGGCGGTGTGGTCATGGAACGCGTTGCTTGCGGCCGCCTGCGGCGATAGCTGTGTCTGGAAGCCTTCCCCGAAGGCGCCGCTGACGGCCATCGCCGTCCAGCACCTGTGCAATCGCATCATGCGTGAACTGAAGTTGCCACCGATCTTCCAACTCTTCATTCCTGCAGGCAACGAGCTGGCTGAGCGTTTCATCGAGGACCGTCGGGTGGCACTGGTCAGCTTTACGGGCTCTACCGTCGTCGGGCGCGAGGTCGCCACGCGCGTCGCCCGCCGTCTTGGCAAGAGCCTGCTCGAGTTGGGCGGTAACAACGCCATCATCGTCGACCAGCAGGCCAACCTCGACCTGGTCATTCCGGCAGTGGTGTTCGGGGCCGTTGGAACAGCCGGCCAGCGCTGCACCTCGACGCGGCGACTGCTGGTCCACGAGTCCCTGTTCGAGACCGTGCAAAAACGCCTGGTCTCGGCCTACGGCCAACTCCGGATCGGCGACCCATTGGATCCCGGCACGCTGGTCGGCCCGCTGATCGACGCGCAGGCCGTCGCCAACTACCGCGCCGCCCTGGAGGCGGTGGTCGAACAGGGAGGCCGGGTGCTGGTGGGCGGCAAGGTCATGGAGCGGCCTGGCTTCTTTGTCGAGCCCACGCTGGTCGAGGCCAGCAATGACCTGCCGGCCGTGCAGAACGAGACCTTTGCCCCGATCCTGTACATGATTCCCTTCGCCACGCTGGACGAAGCAATTGGCCTGCACAACGCCACGGCCTACGGACTGTCTTCGGCGATCTTCACCGATCGCCTGCAGCATGCGGAACAGTTCCTGTCAGCCGCCGGCAGCGACTGCGGTATCGCCAACGTCAACATCGGCACCTCGGGCGCTGAAATCGGCGGGGCCTTCGGCGGGGAAAAAGACACCGGCGGTGGCCGCGAGTCGGGTTCGGACGCCTGGAAGGCCTACATGCGCCGGCAGACCAATACCATCAACTACTCGGCAGAACTGCCCCTAGCCCAGGGCATACGGTTCGACCTCTCATGATGGGTTCGCTGCGCAAGGTACTGCTGGCGGCTGGCCTCGGCCTGTTTGGTTTCGCGCCGCTGGCCAGTGCCGACTCTGGCCTGGTAATCAAGCTACAGGACGCCATTGGTCCGGCGACCGCTGAGCATTTCCTTGATGGCCTCGAGCGAGCGCGGGACGAAGGGCATACCTTGGTGATCCTGGAACTGGACACGCCCGGCGGGCTCGATGCATCGATGCGCGACATGATCCAGGGCATCCTGGCCTCCCCGGTTCCAGTGGTCACCTGGGTGGCCCCGCCCGGCGCGCGTGCCGCCAGCGCCGGCACCTACCTGCTCTATGCCAGCCACGTTGCGGCAATGGCCCCGGGCACCAACCTCGGCGCCGCAACGCCAGTGGCCATCGGCGGGGGGGGCGGCGGTGGGGGCGACGAGGGCGACAAGTCCACGGCGATGGAACGGAAATCAGTCAACGACGCCGTCGCCTACATCAGGAGCCTCGCCGAACTTCGAGGTCGCAATGTGGAATGGGCCGAAGCCGCGGTGCGTGGCGCCGAAAGCCTGCCCGCCGAGGAAGCCTTAACCGCCGGCGTCATCGATCTGGTGGCGGCTGACGAGGCAACGCTGCTCACTGGTATCGACGGTCGGACCGTTTCGACCCAGGACGGCGAGGTCACCCTGGCCACCACCGGCATGGTGCTGGAGCGCCACGAGCCGGGCTGGCGCACCAGCCTGCTGGCGGTGATAACCAATCCCCTGGTTGCCTACGGCCTGCTGATCATCGGACTTTATGGACTGCTGTTCGAGGGCTACAACCCGGGCGCCATCGTGCCGGGCGTGGTGGGTGCGATCTGCTTGCTCATTGGCCTGTATGCCCTGCAAGTGCTCTCGGTGAATTACGCCGGGTTGGCGCTGATCGTGCTGGGACTGCTCATGATGATCGCGGAGTTCTTCGTGCCCAGTTTCGGGGCGCTGGGCCTGGGTGGGCTGGCGGCCTTCGTGTTTGGTTCCGTCATGCTGATGGAATCGGGGGGGCCGGTGCTGGGCGTCAGCACCGTGCTGCTGGCCAGTATGGCCACCGTTGCCGGTCTGTTGATGCTCGGCACCGTCTACCTCGCCAACCGGGCCCGGAAGCGTCCAATCGCCAGCGGTGCCGAGCAGATGGTCGGAGCCACCGGGGTGGCGGCAGAGGCCTTCGAAGGCGAGGGCAGGATCAGGCTCTACGGCGAGGACTGGGCCGCCACCAGCGCCATCCCGGTCGCCGCCGGGGAACGCGTGCGGGTGGCGCGCGTTCAAGGTTTGATACTGGAAGTGGAGCCAATCGAACCTGCGAGCTCCGCTGCTGCCGAAGGGAGGTAACCGTGTTGATTCCATTCATTGTCCTCGGAGTGGCGCTGATCGCCCTCCTCATTAACTCGATCAAGATCCTCAAGGAGTACGAGCGCGGAGTCATCTTCACCCTCGGCCGCTACACTGGCGTGAAGGGCCCCGGACTGATCCTGGTGCTGCCAGTGATCCAGGCCATGTCGAGGGTCGACCTCAGGACCATCGTGCTCGACGTGCCCAAGCAGGACGTGATCTCGCGCGACAACGTCTCGGTGAAGGTCAACGCGGTGGTGTATTTCCGCGTAGTGGATCCTGCCAAGGCCATCATCCAGGTCGCCAACCCCTTCGAGGCCACCAGCCAGCTGGCCCAGACCACGCTGCGCTCGGTGCTCGGCCAGCACGAGCTCGACGAGATGCTCTCCCAGCGCGAGAAGCTCAACGCCGACGTGCAGAGGATCCTGGATGACTCCACCGATATCTGGGGCATCAAGGTGTCACACGTGGAGATCAAGCACGTCGACCTCGATGAAAGCATGATCCGCGCCATGGCCCAGCAGGCAGAGGCAGAACGCAGTCGTCGGGCCAAGATCATCCACGCGGACGGCGAGCGCCAGGCGGCCGCAGCGCTGGTCGAGGCGGCCCGGGCGCTGGGCGCAGATCCGCGCGCGATCCAGCTGCGTTACCTGCAGACCCTTTCCGGACTATCGTCGAGCGGCACGCAGACCATCGTATTCCCGCTGCCCATGGATCTGATCACGCCGTTGCTGCAAAGCAAAAGCGGCTCGTCAGGCTGAGGCGCGCGCCTCCCGGGCCAGCTCGGCCTGCCGAGTCAAGCGCTTGGCAGAAACCGGGATCGCGGTCCGCAACTCCTGGGCGAACAGGGAGACGCAGTACTCGTGGGTCATCCACAGCAGCAACTGCCCCGCAGGTCCGCGGTCCTGGAGGCGGAGCGCCTCACGACGCCACTGCAACAGTTCCACCTGCACAGACCCTGCGGGACCACGCGACTGCGGTAAGCGCGCGATCCGCTTCAACAGTGCACGTAGATAACGCGGCAGGTGCTCGACCCATTCGCCGACCGCAGTACCCAGGAAACCCGGCCCGGCCAGCTGGTCGAGTTGCGCCCGGCAATCTCCGACCAACACCGGATCCAGGCCGTCCGGCAGCGCGCCGAGAGCCGCGACGGCCTGGCGCCGCAGGTCCAGTGTGTCGCGCGCCACGGCCGTGATGCGCACGGCCTCATCAAAGACATCAGCACGTCCGGCTTCGTAGAGAGCATCAAACTCCGCTGCGTTTCTGGGTAATGGAGGGTCAGCTCGCAGGCAAGCCCGCTCGACCGCGCGGTCACAGAGGGCATCGACGAAATCACGAAGCGGACACACTGGCTGACACAGCAGGGGCAACTCGCGGTCCTTGGCTACGGAGGCACGCACGTGACGAAGTGGCGCTTCCAGGGCAACGGACAGGAGCCGCAACACACCGGCGCGATGGGCCTCCGCCGCCTCGGTTGGGCTCGCGAAGCACGTCAACCTGGCTTCCCGATCGCAGTCCGCCAGCGCAGGATAGGCCACGCCGGCTTCGCCGTTTTGCCCAAGCGGAACTTCAAGCGGCAGTTCGCCGAAATCCCATTTCCTCAGGCCGTGGCGTTCGAAAGCACTCGCCGACCTGACGATCGCCTGCCGTCCGTGCTCCGCGAACTGGCGCTGCAAGGCCTCCAGGTCCCGCCCGGTACCAAGCACCCTACCCTCCTGGTCCACCACCTTGAGGTGGTAGTGAAGATAGGCGGGAAGATCGATCCCGAGGAGCATGGCCGGGGCAATGACCACACCGGCTGCCTCGGTCAACACCTGCGAGAGCCTCTCAAAAAAGGGCCTGTCCTCCTGGGAGGCCAATCGCTCCAGACAGTTTGCCGCCACGTCGGGTGCCGGCACGAGATGGCGGCGCACGCTCTTGGGCAAGCCTTTGATCAGCAGCGTGACGCGCTCGTGCCGCCAGCCCGGCAGACCCCAATCCAGGTCGCGCGACTGCAGACGCCCGAGTGACACCAGCGGCACGGTCAGGGTGGCGCCATCCTCATCGGAGTGAGGATCGAAGCGGTAACTGACCCGCAGTCGCACTCCGCCCGCCACGACTTCCTCGGGATAGGCCAGTGGATCCGGACGCGCCCCCCCCTTGCGCAGGATCGTGGACTCGTCGATGCGCAAGGCCCGACCGGCGGGATCGCCAATGGAATCCAACCACTGCAGGAGGCTCCTCAGGTCACCAACGGTCGCGGGCAAGCGCTGCTGGTAGAAGTCTCGCAGCGACGCCTCGTCGACGAGCACACCCCGTCGGCGCAGCCGATCCTCGAGTTGCTCCAGCTGCGCGCGGACCTCGACGTTATGGCGCAGGAAGGGTGGCGGCCTGTTCAGCTGGCCAGCCAGCAAACCCTCCTCGATGAGCAAACGGCGAGCCAGCTCCGGATCGAGACGCGCCAAGGGCACCCGGCGCCCAGCGCCCAGTCCGAGCCCGTAGTAAGACACAGACTCGGAGACGCTGGCCGCACCCCGCTCCGGGTCCCATTGCGGATCGCCATGCTCCCTGCGGATCAGGTGGGATGCCGCGG
The DNA here is from genome assembly GCA_030831085.1 of Gammaproteobacteria bacterium. Lineage (GTDB taxonomy): Bacteria > Pseudomonadota > Gammaproteobacteria > Steroidobacterales > Steroidobacteraceae > SG8-30. The sequence goes on along the minus strand of JAURLT010000071.1, from coordinate 1,540 downwards.
CTTCGATCCAGGCTGGACGGATGCCCGCTACCAGCCGCGCCTGAACCCGGCCGGTATCCACCAGGCTGGCGGCCATGAGCCACGGAGGTCGGCGGGCACCGGTTGCTCCAGAGGCAATTTGAAAGCGAAGCCCGCGCGGCCCAAGGTAGTCGCCCTGCTCGGTCCTGCGACCCAGTTGCCCTAACAACCCCACCAGCAGGGAGCGATGCAAACCCTCCGGATTCGCTGGCTCCTGAGAGATCCGCCAGCCCAGGCGCCTGCACTCCCCCTCGAGTTGGCTGCGTAGTGCTTCCCATTCACGCATGCGCACTGCCGACAGGAAGCGCTCCCGGCACCAGCGGCGCAGCCCGGAGGAGCCCGACTCGGCCCGCACGCGCTTCCAGTCGGCGTGCAGCCGCAGCAGTCCCAGGAAATCGGAGCCCGGATCGGCGTATTCGCGATGCCGCTCGTCGGCGGCCTGGCGGGACTGGAGCGGTCGTTCGCGGGGGTCCTGGATGCTCAGGAACGCCACCACCACGAGCGCCTCGGTGAGCGCAGCACGGCGAGCGGCCTCGGCCAGCATCGCGCCAAGCCGCGGGTCCAGCGGCAGGCGCGCCAACTTGCGACCGAGGGGCGTGATCCGATGCTCGGCATCAAGCGCGCGCAGCTCCTGCAGCAGCCTGACACCGTCAGTGATACGCCTGAGATCCGGGGGATCGGGAAAGGGGAATTCCGAAATCTCACCCAGCCCCAGCGCAGCCATCTGCAGGATCACACTGGCGAGATGGGTCCGCTGGATCTCGGGCGGAGTGAACGCCTCGCGAGCCTGATAGTCCTCCTCCGCATACAGCCGGACGCAGATACCGGGACCAGTGCGACCGCAACGCCCGGCGCGCTGGTCGGCGCTGGCCCTGGAGACCCGTTCCACCGGCAGTCTGAGCACCCTGGCTTGCGGACTGTAGCGCGCGATTCGGGCGAGACCCGAGTCCACCACGGCACGCACGCCGGGCACGGTCAACGAGGTCTCGGCCACGTTAGTCGACAGGATGATCCGACGCCTGCTACCGCGCTCGAACACTCGCCGCTGCTCCTGCCATGACAGCCGCGAAAACAACGGCAGAAGTTCAGCACGCTGGCCAACTGCCCGCTGCAGTGCCCGTGCCGCGTCGTGGATCTCGCGCTCACCCGGTAGGAAGCACAGGATGTCGCCGCCCTCCAGCGAACGCTCGTCGAGCAGACCTGAAACCGCACGAACCAGCCCGGCATTCAGGTCAAGGTCCAGGTCATCCTCCGCATCGGCCTCCAGCGGCAGGTGCCGAACTTCAATGGGATAGCCACGTCCAGAGACTTCGATGATCGGGGCGTTGTCGAGGAAAGCGGCGATCCGCTCCGGATCGAGGGTGGCCGAGGTCACCACCAGCCTCAGGTCCGGCCGACGCGGCAGGAGTTGTTTCAGGTAACCGAGCAGGAAATCGATGTTGAGCGAACGCTCATGGGCCTCGTCGAGGATCAGTGTGTCGTAACGCGACAGCATTCGGTCGGCGCGGATCTCCGCCAGCAG
>JAURLT010000070.1 GCA_030831085.1 Gammaproteobacteria bacterium | reverse complement strand
GATCACGCCACGCACCCGGCGGTCGGCGTATTCCGCCAGGTAAATGGCGGCAAACAGTCCTACCGGCACCGCCACCAGCATGGCGATGCCCGCGATCAGCAGCGTCCCGGTGAACAGGGGCACTGCACCGAAGGCTCCGGAAGACCCGACCTGATCCGCGCGGATGGCCAACTGCGGCGACCACTGCCGGCCGAACAGGAATTCCCACGGGGGAATCAGACTGAAGAAGCGGATCGACTCGAACAGCACCGACACCACGATCCCGACGGTGGTGAAGATCGCCAGCGTGGCGCAGGCCACCAGGGCCGAGCGCAGCACCCACTCGACGCGGTTGCGGGCACGCAGCGTGGGGCTGAGCCGGCGCAAGGCAAAGCCGCCGAGGACCACCGCCAGCGACAGGCTCAGGGCGGCGGCCGACCAGTCCGAAAGCCGCTGTAATTCCTGCAACCGGGTGGCGGCGGCCTGGACCTCTGGCGCAGCAAACTCGGCAGGAATGGCTCCGGCGACCAGGTTGCGCACGTCGTTCAGCACCAGGGCCAGCTCGTCGGGGCTCATCTGCTGGTACGATGCGGGCATGGAAGCGACGACCATCCCGGTGACCACCTGCCCGTCCATCACCGACCACAAGGTGAGCACGAAAAGGGCTGGCAGCGCGCACCATAGAGCGGTCAGGGCCCCGTAGTAACCCGGCAGGGAATGCAGTTGTCTTGCACCGCGCAAGCCGCCCACGAGCCGCAGCGAACGGCCTTTACCGACGTGGTAGGCCACCACGCTCAGGATCAAAAGGCACAGCACGACGGTCGAGGTTTGCATCACGTTCCCGGCAACTGGCTACGGACGCGGTCCGGTCAGGGAACCCCGACCGCAGGATTGTAGGAGCGGCAATATTACAGTTTCGTTACAAGAGCAGTCACCGATGGATTCAGGAACCCTCGACCTCACCCGCCAGCTGATGACCCGACCGTCGGTGACCCCGGCCGATGCGGGATGCCAACAGATCCTGGCCGAACGCCTGAAGGCCGCGGGATTCACCGTGCAGCGCCTGCGCTACGGCGAGGTGGACAACCTCTGGGCCGAGCGCGGCCCCGCCTCCGGGCCCCTGCTGTGCTTTGCCGGTCATACCGACGTCGTGCCCTGCGGCCCGGAAGCGGCCTGGTCCACACCGCCTTTCATACCCACGGAGCGGGACGGTTACCTCTACGGCCGGGGCGCCGCGGACATGAAGGGCGCCTTGGCCGCCATGGTGACTGCCGCTGAGCGCTTCGTGGCCACCCGTCCGGAGCACGCTGCGAGGCTGGCCTTCCTGTTGACCAGCGACGAAGAAGGCCCGGCGCTCGACGGCACTCGCCGGGTGGTGGAGTGGCTGGAGTCACAGGGCAAGCGTATCGAGTGGTGCGTGGTGGGCGAACCATCCAGCACCGAGAGGGTGGGCGATACCCTGCGGGTGGGCCGACGCGGCTCCCTGTCGGCCTGGCTGACCGTCCATGGCGTACAGGGACATGTTGCCTATCCAGAGCTGGCTGAGAACCCGATCCACACCCTTGCCCCCGCCCTCGCGGAGCTGGTCACCCGGCGCTGGGACGAGGGTAACGAACATTTTTCGCCCACCAGTTTCCAGGTCTCGAACCTGAACGCGGGCACCGGAGCGCCGAACGTCATCCCGGGTGAGCTGAAGGCGCGTTTCAACATCCGCTGGTCGACGGAGCAGACGCTGGAAGGGCTGCAGACTGCGGTCTGCACCATCCTCGATCGCCACCGGCTTCGTTACGACCTCGAATGGAAAGTCGCCGGATTGCCGTTCCTGACCCGCCCTGGCCGGCTGATCGATGCAGCCCGGACCGCCATCCGCGAGCTCACCGGCATCGAGCCGCAGCTCAGCACCGGTGGCGGCACCTCGGACGGTCGTTTCATTGCGCCCACGGGGGCCCAGGTAGTGGAACTCGGGGTGGTGAACCGCAGCATCCACAAGGTGGATGAAGAGGTCAGGATTGCCGACCTCGAAACGCTCTCCCGGATCTACGAGCGGCTGATGGAGTCGCTGGCGGCCTGAGGCAACTTGCGCAGGTTGGCCCACAGCCCGACAGCCCCCACCAAGACTGCGAAGACCAGCACCCAGGCCGGAAAGGACAGGCCCAGGAAAGCGATGTCGACGGCCGCGCACTCGCCGCCGGCCTGGAAGACCTTGAGCACCACCTCGTAGAGCGGAAAGACATCCAGCATGAAGTCGAGGTCGGCTCCGCAGCCCGGCACGCTGCCGGGCGGCTGCAACTGGATCCAGACATGCCGCCCCGCCGTGGCGACGGTCACCAGGGTGGTCAGGGCGATCAGGGCCGCGTAGCCGCGGGCGCCCACCGGTCCCGGATCGTGGACGGCGGCCATCAGGAAGGCGACCCCCATGGCCAGCACGCCAACCCTTTGAAAAATACACAGGTGGCAGGGCTGGTAGCCGAGCACGTACTGGGAGAAAAAAGCGAAAGCCAACGCTCCTGCGCAGGCGAACACGCCTAGCAGGTTAAGGTTTCGACGGGTCAACTCTGGCCCCGGCACCGGTTCAGGCCTGGCGATCTGCCGTGGAGCCCCGGATCTGCTTCTCCGCGTCATCGAGGGACAAATGGCGGATGTCCTTGCCGTGCACCACGAACACGATGTATTCGCAGATGTTCTTGGCATGATCTCCCACCCGCTCCAGCGCGCGCACGATCCACATCACGTCCAGCGCGCGGCGGATGTTGCGCGGATTTTCCATCATCAGGGTGATGTTCTGGCGTTGGATGGACTCGTATTCGTCGTCCACGGCCCGGTCACGCCGCGCAACCGCCAGGGCTTCCTGCGCATCGAGCCGGGCGAAGGCATGCAACGCGTCGTGCAGCATCTCGGTGACGAGCTTGGCCAGGTGACGAACTTCGCGGTAGTTGTCGTTGCCGGCATCGGATCCCGCAAGGCGCGAGGCGATCATTGCCACCTTCTCGATTTCGTCGCCGATGCGCTCAAGGTCGGTGATGGTCTTGATGATGCCGACCACTACCCGCAGGTCGGAGGCAGTGGGCTGGCGCATGGCGATGATGCGCCCGCACTCCTCGTCGATGCTGACCTCCATCTGGTTGACCTCGTGGTCAGCCAGCGCCACCTGCTCGCCGAGGCGGCTGTCGCCCTCCACCAGCGCGGTGACCGCCCGCTCGAGCTGCTGCTCAACGAAGCCACCCATCTGCAGGACACGGGAACGTAGCTTCTCCAGGTCCTCATTGAACCGCCTGGAAATGTGATGACCGAGATCTGCAGGTTCCATAGCCGACACCTCTTAATTATTGAGGAGTATAGCCCAGCGGCCCCTTAAAACTTCATGCTGAAATCCAGCTGCAGGCGCTGGTAATCACGCTCTTGCGGCAGGTCGACGGCCCGGGCGTTGTCGAACCAGGTGACCTGCAGCAGGGCGTTGCGGGCAGGCACCCACCCCCCTTGCAGTCGCCAGCCCCGACCCTGGGTGTCGCCGCCTGCAAAATCCGAGTCGATGAAGCCGCCCCACTGGGCGTCGGCCTCGACGTCCTGGTAGGCGAGCGACAGCTCCCAGCTGCCCGGCGAAGAGGCGCGCCCGAGACGAGCCCCGACGTTGTAACCGGTACCCAGTTCATCGACAGCCAGGTTCTGGACTGAATCGGCCCATAGCTGCAGGGGAAGTTGGCCCAGCTGGCCCTCGTACTGGACGGCCAGTCCCAGGATCTCGTAGTCGTCGCTGTAGCATCGCGCCACGGCAACTTCGGCCGCTACCGGGCGGCACAGGCGGTCGCCGGCATAGGTGGTATTTCCCGCCGGGTAACCAGAAAACGACAGGCTGCGACCCTGGATCGCAGCGTAATCATGGAAACTGGCCGCAACGGTCAGGCCCGACCGGCTCTGCCATCCCACCTGCAGCCCGGACACGTTGCCCTCTGCAGCAGTGCCCGACTCGGAGAGCCAGAAACCCCACGCGCTCGCAAACACCCCACCCGCACCCGACCATGCGAGGGCCATGCCCTCGGGGTTGGAATCCGAGTCGTACAGGAAGCTAGAACCCGGCCTGAACCACGGGTAGCCCTGTTTACCCAGCGTCAGGCTCAGGTCCGCCCTGGGCTTCCAGGTCAGGTATCCCAGGTCGAGTTCGAGATCCTTGCGCGCATTGGCATCGCCGAGGGTGGCGTTCGTCGAGCGGTTCTCGCTCACGCCGCCGGTCGCCACGCGCAGACCCAGGGACAACTCGTCGCTGACTGCCGCGGTCAGCCCGAAGCGGGCGCGGATGCGCTGACGCTGGCGCTCCTGGCGCCCCTCCTCATCGATCATTTCGTGGCGATAGCGAAGGTCGCCGGAGAAGCGGACCTTTTCCGCCCAGGACGCGCCCCGGGAGGCGGCCGCGGCCTGGGCCAGCTGATCGCTCTGGCGCTCGTTGGTCGTCTCAGCCTCAGCCAATTGCTGCTCCAGACGCTCGACGCGCTCGATCAGTGCAGCCAACTGGCTGCGCAGGGACTCCTCTTCAGAAGCCGCCGCGGTAACGACCGGGCACAACCCAACCAGGGCGAGCACAGCCGCCCTCGGGACCATGGTATGCATAGGGATATCCTTCGTTTTGTATTGTTTCAGGCGACTCGGGTCACTGCTTGAGGGGCGTGAGCGCTGTCGCGGCGCGGCGCACCTTGTCCCGCTCGGCGCGGGGAAGGGGGAT
>JAURLT010000015.1 GCA_030831085.1 Gammaproteobacteria bacterium | reverse complement strand
GGCCACCCTGCGGCGGGACCGAGGCCACTGTGCCTTCGATCAGCTTGAGCAGGGCCTGTTGCACGCCCTCACCCGAGACGTCACGGGTGATGGAGGGGTTGTCCGACTTGCGCGAAATCTTGTCGATTTCATCGATGTAGACGATGCCCGTCTGGGCCTTCTCCACGTCGTAGTCGCACTTCTGCAGCAGCTTCTGGATGATGTTCTCGACGTCCTCGCCCACGTAACCGGCCTCGGTGAGCGTGGTGGCGTCGGCGATGGTGAAGGGCACATTGAGCAGGCGGGCCAGGGTCTCGGCCAGCAAGGTCTTGCCACAGCCGGTGGGGCCGATCAGCAGGATGTTGCTCTTGGCGATCTCCACCTCGCCCTCGCCGGACTTGCGCTTCTCGCCCGATGGAGTCCCCTGCAGGCGCTTGTAGTGGTTGTAGACGGCCACCGAAAGGATTTTCTTGGCCCGGTCCTGACCGATGACGTAGTCATCGAGGACCTTCTTGATCTCGGCAGGCTTGGGCAGCTTGTCGCGGGCTCGCTCCTGCTTTTCCTCGAGTTCTTCGCGAATGATGTCGTTGCACAGCTCGACGCACTCGTCGCAGACGAACACGGAGGGGCCGGCGATGAGCTTGCGCACCTCGTGCTGGCTTTTGCCGCAAAAGGAGCAGTACAGAAGTTTCCCCTCGTCCTGCTTGCCGCGGGTGTCGTCAACCATCAGCCACCTTCCAGAGCTGCGCCGACACGATCGGCGACAGCCGCTTTATAGCACGACCCCCACCAAGGTGAAAATGCCTTGCTGATTAGCGGCTTGAGTCTTATGTCCAGAGCCGCCTCAGGCCTTGGTGGCGGCCGTCGCAAGCTGGGCCCGCCGATCAAGCACGGCGTCGATCAGGCCGTAGTCCTTCGCCTGTTCACCGCTCATGAAGTTGTCTCGATCGGTATCGATGCGGATCTTGTCGATGGATTGCCCTGTGTGGGTGGACAGGATGCGGTTCAGCCGGTCCCGGGCATCCAGGATCTCGCGGGTGTGGATCTCGATGTCCGTGGCCTGCCCCTGAAAGCCGCCGAGCGGCTGATGGATCATCACGCGCGAGTGCGGCAGCACAAAACGCTTGCCCTTGGCGCCCGCCGATAGCAGCACGGCGCCCATGCTGGCCGCCTGGCCGACGCAGATGGTGCTGACATCGGGCTTGATGAACTGCATGGTGTCGTAGATGGCGAGCCCCGCCGAGACCGAGCCGCCGGGAGAGTTGATGTAGAGGTGAATGTCCTTGTCCGGGTTCTCGGACTCCAGGAACAGCAACTGGGCCACGATGACGTTGGCCATGTAGTCCTCGACCGGACCCACCATGAACACCACGCGCTCCTTCAGCAGCCGGGAGTAGATGTCGTAGGCACGCTCGCCCCGGGCGGTCTGCTCGACCACCATCGGCACCAGGTTCAAGGCTTGGGTTTCCATCCTGCGTTCCATGATCAGCCCGCCTGTTCAGACGACGCATCAGCGCCGAAGTTCATGATGTCCTTGAAGCTGGCCGGCTGGCTGGTGACCTGGGCCTTCTCCAGGATGTAGTCCACCAGCTGGTCCTCCAGCACCATCATCTGCAGCTGACGCATGGCGCCCTCGTTCTCGACGTACTGCTGCCTGGCCGCGACCGGATCCTCGAACCCGGCGGCAATCTCCTCGAGGCGGGACTGCACACGCGCCCCATCAAGGCGGATCCCGGCCTTGTTCACGGCCTCACCCAGCAGCAGTCCCAGAGCAACCCGGCGACGGGCGGGCTGTTCAAACGGCTGGCGGGCAGGTACCTGACGGGCGTTGCGGGCGCCCATGCGGCGCATCGCTTCCATCTGCAGGCCGCGTATTTCCTGGTCGACCAGTGAGGCCGGCAACTCCAGGGGATTGGCCTCCAGCAGGCGGTCCATGACCTGCGCCTTGAGCCGGTTGCGAATGGCCTGGCCGAGCTCGCGCTCCATGTTCTCGCGGACCTCGGCGCGCAGCGCCTCGACACCCCCTTCCGCGACGCCGAAGGCGAGGCAGAAAGCGTCATCAAGTTCCGGCAGCTTCATTTCCTCGACGCTATTGACCGTGACCTTGAACTGGGCGGTCTTACCGGCCAGCTGGGCGCTGGGATGGTCCGGGGGAAAGCCAACATCAAAGCTGCGGGTCTCGCCGGCGGTGGCCCCACGCAGGCCGTCCTCGAAATCCTTCATCATCCGCCCGGTGCCGAGCTGGAACTGGTGCCCCTCGGCCTTGCCGCCCTCGAAGGGCTCGCCGTCAAGGGTGCCCTCGAAGTCGACCGTCAGGCGATCCTGATCGGCCGCCGCCCGCTCTACCGGCAGAAACTCGGGACGCTGGCTACGCAGGCTCTCGAGCATGGCCTCCACGTCGGAATCGGCCACGCTGGCCTCGGGACGGTTGATGGCTATGCCTTCGAGGCCACTCACCTCCACCTTGGGGTAGACCTCAAAGGTGGCGGCGTACTTGAGTTCACCCTCCTCGCCCGGCGGCAGGGATTCGATGCGCGGCCCGCCGACCGGTACCATCTGCTGCTGCTGCACGGCCTCGGCAAACGACTCGCGGATCAGGTCGCCCACGACCTCTTCGCGCACCTGGGCGCCATAATGTTTGCGCACCACGTGTATCGGGGCCTTGCCCGGACGGAAGCCCTTGATCCTGGCCGTGCGGCTGACATTCAGCAGTCGCTTGTCCACCTGCTGCTGGACCCGGCTGGCCGGAACCGCCACCTGCATTCGCCGCTCAAGCCCCTTCAGGGCCTCCACTGAAACCATCATTGCCTTTCAACCCTCTGAAAAAGCACAACTTTCCACGCTCTCCGCGCACCGGCGTCCCGCAGGCCTATGGTGCGAAAGGAGAGACTCGAACTCTCACGGGTTACCCCACTGGAACCTAAATCCAGCGCGTCTACCAATTCCGCCACTCTCGCACGCCGGAACCGGCGAGCCCACGATTATACCGGATGACGGGCGAATCAGGCCTTTTCGTCGACCGGGTTGGCGGGGGTCCGGCGGGCGCGCCGGCGGGCTGCCAGCCACGCGGACAAGCTGGGCAGCAGGAAGGCCGCAAGCACGGCCGCACTCGCCAGGCCCCCGGGCACGACCAGCCCTGCGTAGGTGCGCGAGTACATCAGGACGATGGTAACCGCGCCGGCCAACAGGGCACCCACCTTGAGGGCCGCCAGTGCACGCTGCACGGGCGTTGCGGTATCGCCGACATTGGCAGAGGGCCAGCGGTAGTCAGGGTCTCGGATCGGGTCGGGCTTGCTCATGGGTCCGATGCAGGGTTGGTGGGCCATGTAGGACTCGAACCTACAACCTACGGATTAAGAGTCCGCAGCTCTACCAATTGAGCTAATGGCCCGTGTCGAAACTGGGGCGAGCGACGGGACTCGAACCCGCGACG
>JAURLT010000069.1 GCA_030831085.1 Gammaproteobacteria bacterium | reverse complement strand
GGCCCGAGGATGCCCATGTGCAGCCAGGCCGAGGCCGAGCCGGGGCCGCCGTTATAGGCAAACATCAGAGGGCGGGTGGCCGGATCCTCGCCGTCCTTGACGTAGGCCGTGAAGCCGAACAGTGCGATCGGTTCACCCTCGTCGTTCTTCATCAGCAGGGTTCCGGCGGTGACCGTGTAGGCGATCACCTGACCGCCGATGCGGGCCTTGTGGCGGGTCACCCAGGTCTGCGCCTCCGGGACCGCGTCGACCTTCTGCTCAGTGGCGGACGCGTGGTCATCGGCCAGGATGGGTGTGGCACACAGGCTCAGGCCCGTGAGCAGGCTGGCCAGCAGGATGCGACAGGACATGAGTGGGTTCCTCCCTTTTGAGGGCCGCAGTATGCGTGATCGCGGCGGTGCCCTGCATGGCATACTCGAAGCGAATGGGGGTGGCATGAGTCCCGACCAATACCTTGAGCATGATGGCCTCGGCCTCGCGGAACTGGTTCGGCAGGGGTCGGTCTCCGCCGCCGAACTGCTGGAGGTGTCCATCACGCGGATCGAGCGCCTCAACCCGACGCTCAACGCCGTGATCCACCCGATGTTCGAACAGGCGAGGCGAGCGGTTGCCGCCGGCGTGCCCGACGGCCCCTTCGCGGGCGTGCCTTTCGTGGTCAAGGACATCATCGCCATGGTGGCCGGCGAGCCCCAGCGCAATGGCAGTCGCTATTTCGAGGGCTGGGCGCCCGACCATGATTCCGAGCTTATCGCCCGCTACCGTCGCGCCGGGCTGGTCATCGTCGGCAAGACCAATACGCCCGAGTTCGGCCTCACCCCCTATACCGAGCCGGCCCTGTTTGGACCGACCCGCAATCCATGGGATGCGGCCCGCACGGCCGGCGGTTCGAGTGGCGGCACTGCGGCGGCGGTGGCCTCGGGCATGGTGCCGCTGGGGCACGGCAACGACGGGGGCGGCTCGATCCGGATACCGGCCGCTGCCTGCGGACTCTTCGGGCTCAAGCCCTCGCGTGGGCGCAATCCGCTCGGCCCCGACTTCAGCGAATTCTGGTACGGCTTCGTGGCCGAGCACGTGCTGACCCGCTCGGTGCGGGACTCCGCCGCCATGCTCGATGCCACCGCAGGGCTCGATGCGGGTGCGCCCTATGCGGCGCCGGCACCCGCCCGGCCCTTCCTGCAGGAGGTGGGTGCGCCGCCGGGGCGTCTCCGTATCGCCTGGACCGCGAAGCCCTTCCTGGGGGACAGCGTGGACGCGCATTGCGTCGCCGCGCTCGAGCGTACCGTGCGCCTCTTGGAGGAGTTGGGGCACGAGGTCGTGGAGGCGGCGCCCGTGCTGGATGGCGAGCGTTTCGGCCGGGCCTTCATGGTGATGCTCTGCGGACAGCTGGCGGCGGACCTGCGCCTGTTCCCGCTGGCGACCGGTAAAAGGGTGCGCCGTCGGGATTTCGAGGTGGAGACCTGGGCCCTGGCGCTGCTGGGACGGTCGCTGTCGGCCGACCTTCAGGCCGCTGCGGTTACCTGGCTGCAAATGGAGTCGCGGCGCATCTCTGCCTGGTGCGAGCAATTCGACGTGCTGCTCACGCCGACGCTCGCCAGCCCCCCTCCGGTCCACGGTGCCCTTCGTCCACCCGCCTGGCAGCACCTCGCCCTCGATGTCGTGGGTCGGCTTGGCGCCGGCACCCTGCTCAAGTTGTCCGGGATGCTCGGGGACGCGGCCCGCCAGGCCTTCGGCTTCATTCCCTGGACGCCGGTGTTCAATGCCACCGGGCAGCCCGCCATGTCGGTTCCCCTCGAGTGGACCGATGATGGCCTACCCATCGGCATGCACTTCGTGGCCCGTTACGGTGACGAGGCCACGCTGTTCAGGTTGGCTTCCCAGCTGGAGGGGGCCCGGCCCTGGTTCCACCGGCGCCCCGCGCTCGGCTAGCCCGGCGGCCCGACCTGCTGCAGGTGACGCTGGGCCATGGGGATGGCCAGCATCGTGCTTGCCACCGCCATCAGGACCAGCGCGGTGAAGGTGTCGGCACTGATGAGGGCCCGATCCAACAGCACGTTGGCGAAGATGATCATGATGAGCGCCTTGGTCTGCAGCAGCCAGCCGATCAGCCAGGCCTCGTGGCGCGGCCAGCCCAGCAGCCGGCCAGCCATGACGGTGCCGACCAGTTTGCCGCCCACCGCGGCGAGCAGTAGCACGGCGGCTGCCATGAACACCGCATAGCCGCCGAGCGCCCACTCGGTACGCAGGCCCGTGCTGAGGAAGAACACGGGCATCAGCAAGAGCAGCACGTGGCGACGGACTGCCTCGGCCTCATGCAGCCAGTCCTGCTCCAGCGCGGCACCGGCGAGGAATGCCCCCACCATGAAGTGCAAGCCGGCCCAGTCGGCGGCCAGCGCACAGCCGATCAGCCAGACCAGTGCTGCATACCACCGATCGTCCTTCGCCAGGCGTGGCAGCTGGCGCCGTACGAACCAGGCAAGGCCGATGAAGCCCACCAGGAAAGCGCTCTGTTTTGACAGCCTCCCCCAGTCGGCAAGGATCAGGGCGAGCACCGCCCAGACCGCCAGGTCGTCGAGGCTGGCGTAGCGCAGGATGCGCTGCCCGAGCGGTTGGCGCAGCAGTTCCAGTCGTTCGAGGAACAGCACCAGGATCGGCAGGGCGGTGACCGCGCAGGCCATGCCGATGCCGGCGATGAACTGCCATGGGGCGGCCGCCGGGCCTGCCCAGCCGCCTGCTTGCCACAGCCAGGCACCGGCCAGCGCCCCGGCTGCCAGCGGCGCACTCAGGGCCAGGGCGGCCGCCGTGCCGCTCTGCACCCGGTCGCGCCAGGCGCTTTTCAGGTCGAGTTCGAGCCCTGCCAGGAACACGAACAGGATCACCGCCCACCAGGCGATGCCGTTGAGCGCCTGCACGACGGGCGCCGGAAACAGCGCGGCGTAAAGCTGTGGAAAGGCCGCCCCGAGCAGACCGGGACCGAGCAGGATGCCGGTCACGATCTGCACCACGACCAGCGGCGCCCAGCGTTCCGTGCGTCCCAGCCGCCAGGCCAGCCAGGGCAGGGTGAAGACCACCAGCAGGGTGGCCAGCAGTGTTTCAGTCGTGTTCAAGCCGCCGGCGCCTTGGGGTCCATCATGGTTCCATGCTAGCCGGATACAAACGAAAATCCACTTTCAGGATTGTGCAGTCCCCCAGCGTCCCTGCCATACTGGCGTCGGGTTTCTGGAGATCGGGATCGTGCGGGCTGCCTGGTTCGTACTGATGGTGTTCATTCTGGCCGGCTGCGCCTCCGGCCCCCCCCGGCTTGAGCCCAACCAAACCCTGGAACGTTACCTCTCCTATTCGGGCGAGCCGGTCGACCGCTTCAGTTCCTCGGGTCTCAACGGCTGGGAGTCGCTGGCCCGGGACAAACTGGTGCTGCGCTCTGGCGTCAACGATGCCTTCCTGATCACGGTCTGGGATACCTGCCCCGACCTGCTGTTCGCCAACGATATCCAGGTGATTTCGGTGATGGAATTCACCATCACCCGCTTCGACAAGATCCGCGTCGGGCGCGATATCTGTCCCATTCGCGAAATCCGCGAGATCGACCTGCGCCAGATGCGGCTCGACGATGCCGCCATCCGGCGCCAGCAGCAGGCAGGAAAAACGCCCTAGTCGAGCATCATGAAGCCGAGCCCGGCCCTGGCCTGCAGGCGGTCGATCAGGCGCTGGCCCAGCAGGCTCGCGGGCGTCCAGAAGCCGCCTTCCCGGGTGGTTTGCTCGAGGTCCTGGGCGAGGCAGGCAGCCGCCTGACCCAGCATCTTGGCGGTCGATCCGTAGCCCGGATCGCGATCGCCGGTGACCTTGACGCGGAGTACCCTGCCGTCGCTGGTCCGGCCGTGGAAGCGCAGGTCGAAGCAGCCGCTTTCCTGCTGTGCTGGCGTGGGCCCTTCGCCCGGTGCCGGCAGTACGAAGCGCTGCATCAGCCAGCGGGTGGGCGGCAGCGCGGCGGCGAGTCCGAAGCCAGCAAGCCCCAGCGCCTGTCCGGTTGCGCGAAGTCGCCCACCCAGGCCGCGTCCGGTCAGCACGGCCTCCGAATAGATGAAATCCTCGCCCCAGGGCTCGCCCAGCAGGGCGTGGCTGCGATGGACAATCCGCGAGTTGATCTTTTCCATGACAAACGGCGTCACCCAGGCCTCGAAAGCCCGGTCGTACTGGGGCCCCCGTACGCTGGGCTGCCGTGGCCTGGTGCCCTGGGTAGGCGGACACAGCGCGTAGGGATTGCCCATCTGCTTGCGCAGGCCGGGATCGGCCGCCGCTTCACGGATGGCGTTCAGCAGGCTGGCTACCGTACCGCCCGAGACCCCGCCGCGCAGGGCGCGCACGCCCATGTGGACCTCGCTGCAGGGCATGCCCAGTCGCTGCATGGCCTGGCGCTGCAGGAATAACACGCCGAGGTCGGAGGGGATGGAATCGAAACCGCAGCAATGGACGATGCGCGCACCCGATGCCCGGGCCTGATCTTCGTAAGCGTCCAGCATCCGCCTGATCCATTGCACCTCGCCAGTCAGGTCGCAGTAGTCGGTGCCGGATTCCACGCAGGCCTGAAGCAGGGGCTCGCCGTACAGGGCGTAAGGTCCGACCGTGGAGGCAATGACCTTGGTATGGGCGCAAATCTCGTGCAGTGCTGCGGAATCCGCGGCGTCCGCCACCAGCAGCGGTAAATCCGGGGTCGACAACTCCCGACGCAGCGACTCGAGCTTGGCCTTCGAGCGGGCGGCCGCGGCCCAGCGCAGGCTGCCGGCGGTGCCGAACTCGTCGCGCAGGTAGCGACAGAGGATCTTGCCGACGAAGCTGGTGGCCCCGAAGACCACGAGGTCGTAACGCAGTTCTGACATATTGATGACTCCCTCAGCCGCCGGCCACGGCCGGCAAAATGGTGATGGTTGATCCGTGTGGAACCTGGGTGGCGAGTCCGTCCAGCTCGCGGACGTTGTCGGCGCCCAGGAAGACGTTCACGTACGGTCGCAGCGAACCATCCGGAGCCAGCAGTCGCGGCAGCAGCAGCGGATGGGTTTGCCCCAGGGCGGCCAGCACCTCGGCGAGAGTCCCCGCAGCGACGTCGACCAGTGCCTGCTCATCGGCATAGGTTCGCAGGGCGCCTGGCAGCCTGACCTGCACGAAGCTCATGCCGGGATTGTACGCAGGCAGAGGATGCGTGGCAGGAAGGCTGCCAGCAAGTGCCATTGCTCCCCGCCATCATCGCTGCCGAACAGGTGCCCGGTGGCGGTGCCGAGCCAGACCGAGCAGGGGCTGCCCTCCGCGGTATGCAGCGCCTCGCGCAGCACCGTCACGTAGGCGTGGGCCTGCGGCAGGCCATTGGAGGCGGACGACCAGTGGGTCCCGCCGTCCTCGGAGCGAAACACCCGCAGGCGCGCATCCACCACGATGCGTAGATCCGCGCTGGACTCGGGTACCTGGAACACCCTGTCGGGATCGCCAGGGTCCACGGCCACGGCGTAGCCGAAGTCGCCAGGCAGGCCCGAGGTGATCTCCTGCCAGGTTTGGCCCCAGTCGTCGCTGCGATAGGTGCCGGTGTAGCACTGGCGATAGAGCCGACCGCTCCCTCCGTGCATGACGATGCGGTGTACGTTGTGACCGACCTGCGGATAGGGCTCAGGCAGGTGGCCGGCGCGCACTCCAGCATTGGCCGGCAGCCAGTTTCGGCCTCCGTCCATGCTTCGGTAGGCACCCCCCGACGAGATGGCCACGATGAGCCAGTCCGGATGCGCCGGGTGGATACAGAGCGAGTGAGCGGCGAACAGGTGCCGTGCGGGTTGCCACTGGTGGCGGGTGGGGTGGTCGTTGAGCCCGGGCAGGTCCTGCCAGCTGCCACCGTCGTCGTCGCTCGCGAACAAGCCCGCCGGGTCGATGCCGGCATAGAGTCGCGCTCCGTCGGCGGACCAGGTCAGTCCCCACACCGACTCGAAGCGCGAGGCGTGTCGATGCTCCGGATGCAGGGGCACCGAGTCCAGGCTCCGCCATTGGCTGCCGTCGTCGTCGCTGGCGTACAGGTGGGCACCCCACACGGGGTGACGGGCGGCCGCCAGCCATGAGCCAGGTCGCCGGGGGTGACGG
Organism: Gammaproteobacteria bacterium; assembly: GCA_030831085.1. GTDB lineage: Bacteria > Pseudomonadota > Gammaproteobacteria > Steroidobacterales > Steroidobacteraceae > SG8-30. Next base: position 3,547 of record JAURLT010000069.1, on the reverse strand, counting down.
GCCATCGCCAGCACCGACTGGCCGGGCAGGAGAGGCCCCTCGATGTTCCAGGGTTGCCCGAGTCCGGGCCGGTGTAGCCGGAACAGCCCCTTGTCGGTTCCGACCAGCAGCCTAGTCACCACGCGGTTTCACTTTTCCAGCAGTCGCGGCATCAGCTCGACGAGGTTGCAGGGCCGGGTCCGGTAGTCCAACTGCGCCGCAATCAGCTGATCCCAGGCGGTGGCGCAGGCACCCGAAGAGCCTGGGACACAGAACACGTAGGTGCCATTGGCCACGCCGGCGAGCGCGCGCGACTGCAGGGTCGAGGTGCCGATCTCGGAATGGGAAAGGCTGCGAAACATCTCGCCGAAGCCCTCGATCTGCTTGTCGAGCAGTGGCGCGATGGCTTCCGGTGTGCCGTCGCGTCCGGTGATGCCGGTTCCACCGGTCGTGATCACGACGTCGACGCCGCTCTCCGCGATCCAGGCTGAGACCGTGGCCCGGATACGGTAGATATCGTCAGGGACGATCGCCCTCGCGGCCAGCGTGTGGCCAGCCTCGACCAGGCGCGAGGCGAGCAGGGCGCCGGAGGTATCGGTCGCTTCCGTGCGGGTGTCCGAGACGGTCAGCACCGCGATCGCTACCGGCTTGAAGTTGCGTTCTCCTGCTGCACCGTGACTCATGCCGTTCGCTCCTGTGATGGTCAGACCAGCCCGGCAAAGGGCTGGACCTGGACCCATTGTCCAGCCTCGAGGTGGCCCTGTTCCAGCGGCAGGACGATGAAGCAGTCTGCCTCGACCATGGAGCGCAGGACGTTGGAACCCTGCTGGCCCAGGGCTTCCACCGTGAGCTGGCCGTCGCGCCCCGGGGCCAGCCGGGCGCGCTGGAATTCCAGCCGGCCGGGTTGTTTGCGCAGCGGCGCTGCCAGCCGCGCGTTCACCAGCAGCGGCTGCGGCAGGGGATCCACGCCGCATAGCCGCTGCAGCGCCGGCTGGACCAGCTGGTAGAAGGTCACCATCGACGATACGGGGTTGCCCGGCAGGCCGAAGAACCATGCTCGACCGAGACGGCCGAAGGCGAGCGGCTTGCCCGGTTTGATCGCCACCTTCCAGAAGCCAACCTGACCCTCGGCACGCAACACCTCGACCACGAAATCGGCATCGCCCACCGAGACTCCGCCCGAGCTGATGATCACCTCGGCGGTCTGCGACGCCTCGAGCAGGGCGTCACGCGTGGCCTCCAGCCGGTCGGGGATCACGCCGAGGTCCGTGACCTCGATGCCGAGGCGCTCGAGCATGGCGGTGAGACTGCAGCGGTTACTGTCGTAGATCTGTCCGGGGCCGAGCGGCTGGCCGGCGCTCTGCAGTTCGTCACCGGTGGAGAGGATGGCCACTCGTGGCCGGCGGTAGACGCTGACTTCCGCCACGCCGGCCGAGGCGGCCAGTCCGAGGTGGGCCGGCGTCAGGCGGGAACCGGCGGCCAGGATCTCTGAGCCGTGGGCCAAGGATTCACCAGCCTGTCTCCGGTTCTCGCCGGGGCGGTGGCCGACCCCGATGATGACCTGCTCGCCTGCCACGTGCACCTGCTCCTGCATGATCACCGTGTCGGTGCCAGCCGGCATGGGTGCGCCAGTCATGATCCGCACACATTCGCCGGGACCGACCTGGCCCTGGAAAGGGCGGCCTGCCCAGGCGGTACCGACCTGGCGCAGCGAAGACTCGCCAGTCGCCGGCAGCGCAGAGGCATGCAGCGCGTAGCCGTCCATCGCCGAGTTGTCGAAGGGTGGCACCTCGACGTCGGCGGTCAGCGTAGCCGCCAGGACGCGCCCGGCGGCCCGTCCGAGCGGGATCATCTCGGTCTGCTGCGGTCGGCCGACCGCCTCGACGATACGTCGTTGCGCTTCCTCGAGGCGCAGCAGGCCCTCGCCCTCGGCGCAGGGGTCGTGGTCCGGGTGGCTGTGTCCGGGGTTCATCTGCAGCCCATGCTAACGCATGCGCCAATCCGTGAGGCTGCGCGCTGCAGCCAGGTCCTCCGGCGTATTGAGGTTGGCGAAGGCGTCTCTTCCGTCCGCGAACCGGACAATCAGGCCGCCCAGGGCCTTGGCCCAGTCCTCGGCGCGTCGCCCTCCGCCATCAAGGAATTGCTGCAGGTCCGGGGCCGCGCTGCGCGGCAGCAAGGTCACCAGCGGCTGCAGGCGCTCGCTGTCATGGGCAAAGACAGGGCCCGGCTCGGGTCTGGACAGGCTCGCCAGCATGCGTGTTTCCAGATCCTCGGGCAGGTGAGGCATGTCGCAGGGCAGGCACAGCAGCCAGTCGGTGTGACAGGCGCGCAGGCCGGCGAGAAGGCCGCCCAGCGGACCGCGATCAGGCGGGTCATCCTGCACCAGGTTGGCGCCGTAGGTGGCATAGCGCTCGAGGTTCGCGTTGGCGCTGATGAGCAAGTGGCGAACATGCCTGCCGAGCCTGGCGAGGGCCCGTTCGGCCAGGGTCTCGCCCTGCCATTCCAGCAGCCCCTTGTCGACACCGCCCAGCCGGCGACCACGACCACCGGCCAACACCAGTCCGCTCACCGTGCGGGTCGCTGTGCGAGAATCTTCACCGTCACTCATTGTGGGACTTGTCCATGGATACCGTGCTCGTGCAGGCGCTAGGCGTGACCATTACTCCCTGGAAGCTGGTGGGCTATGCCGGCGTCGCGCTGTTTTCCGGTCGCTGGCTGGTGCAGATCTACTACTCCCGGCAGCACCGTCGTTCGGTGATGCCGCCGCTGTTCTGGTACATGAGCATGGCCGGCAGCGTGGCGCTGCTGTCGTACTTCATCTTCGGCAAGAACGACTCGGTGGGCATTCTTTCCAACCTGTTCCCGGCTTTCGTCGCGTTCTACAACCTGACTCTGGAGCGGCGAAGGCTCAGGTCACCAGTGTCCAGTAACTGACCACCGCCACCACTGCAGCCACGATCAGGTTCAACACCACCCCCTCACGCGCCATTCGCGCAATGGTGAGTTTTTCGGTGGCGTAGACGATGGCATTCGGCGCGGTGGCCACCGGCAGCATGAAGGCGCAGGAGGCCGAGATCGCGGCCGGGATCATCAGTAACTGCGGCGGCAGGTCGAGCCCCACCGCGGCGGCGCCGAGCACTGGCATCAGCAGCGTCGTGGTGGCCGTGTTCGAGGTCAGCTCGGTCAGGAAGGTCACCACCAGGCAGACACCCAGGATCAGCAGGAAGGCATGCAGGTGACCGAGGCCCTGCATGGACTCGGCGATGAGCGCCGCCAGCCCGCTTTCGCCGAAGGCACGTGCGATGCAGATGCCACCGGCGAACAGCAGCAGCATGTTCCACGGAATGCTGCCGGCCGCCTGCCAGTCGAGCAGTCGCCCGCCCTCGCGATCGGGGATCAGGAACATCAGGACCACCGCCGCCAGCGCCACGGTCGATTCCCCGGCCGCCTCGATGTCCAGCCACGACGCCCAGCCGCCGAACGGGTTTTCGCGGGTGATCCAGGCCAGAATGGTCAGGCCGAAGACCCAGGCCACGCGGCGTTCGGCCCCCCGCCACGCCCCGCTGGT
>JAURLT010000068.1 GCA_030831085.1 Gammaproteobacteria bacterium | reverse complement strand
CACCGGCTCGAGGCTTGCCGCTTCGGCCGCGAGCAGGGTGTAGGGGATTTGCTCGCCACCCGGAAGGATCACGGCTCCGTCACGCGTGGAGAGTTCCGCTAACGGGATTCCGCGCTGCAGGGACGCTGCCAACTTGAGTGTTTCACGGGCCGTAGCGCCGGCTTCTCGCAGCTTTATCCAGCTGTCGGGAACGGAGCTTGAACCACCGGTCAACTGCATGCCCATCAGCTTGAATATCGAATTCATCAGGCCCCGGGTCGCATTGGCCGCGAAGCCATCGTCGCTGGAGAGGAAGGGCACATCCGTGCTGCCTACCGCAGTGTTCCAGTAGGCCGGTGAAGGTTCGCCAAAATCAATCTCGAACTGGCCGAACTCGAGGTCCAGTTCCTCCGCGATCAGGGCAGCCTGCATGGAGGCCACGCCCTGCCCCAGATCGGCATGCGGCACGATCAGGGTGACGGCCTCGCCAGTCACCTTCACCCAGGGATTGAAGCTGGCCTCGCCCTCCGCCAAACCATCAAGGAGCGGATTATCGTAGGGACGCCTGACCATCCAGGTACCGAAAGCCACCCCACCTGCAATGGCTACCGAGCCGACCAGCAGGGTGCGCCGGGTGATACGGCCAAGGCGGCTCACTGTCCCTGCTCCCTGAGCTTGGCCGCCGCGGTGCGCACCGCGGCGCGGATACGCGGATAGGTGCCGCAGCGACACAGGTTGCCCGACATCGCGGCATCAATATCAGCATCAGCGGGGTCAGGATTGCTGGCAAGCAGCGCCGCGGCCTGCATGATCTGACCCGACTGGCAATAACCGCACTGCGCCACCTGGTGATCAATCCAGGCCTGCTGCACCGGATGAACGGCACTGCCCCCGGCCAGTCCCTCGATGGTGGTCACCTCGCCGCTGAGGCTTCCTATGGGCAGCTGGCAGGCACGAACGGCTACGCCGTCGACATGCACGGTACAGGCGCCGCACAAGGCCGCGCCACAACCAAACTTGGTACCGGTGAGGCCCAGCAGGTCACGCAGGACCCACAGCAACGGCATGGCCGCCGGCGCGTCGACCTCGTGGAGTACGCCGTTGATCTTGATCTGCATGGCGCAAAGTTTACGGTTTCGGGAGACTATTGGGTATGGAATCCACCACTTGGCGTTGGCAGCTGGCCGACGGCACTGCCAGCAACGACTGGGACGCCTGGAGCCGGCGGCTACACGCCATCGCGGCTCGGCGTGGTCTCGACCTGCTGCGACTCGGCCGGATCGACGGCGACCCGCTGCTGCTGATCGCTCCTGGCCCCGGAAGTGCGGCTCGCCCGCGCCGCCTGATCGCCAGCGGCTTCCACGGCGAGGAGCCGGCCGGTCCCTGGGGCGTGCTGGCCTTCCTGGAAAACGTCAGCGACGAGTTGCTGGGCGCCTGCGCGCTGACCCTGCTGCCACTGGTCAACGTCAGCGGCTTCCGGGCCGGTCGCCGCCTGAACGCCTATGGCGAGAATCCCAACCGCGGCTACCTGCCCGGCGCCGAGGCGGCCTCGCAGGAAGGACTCTTGCTCATGGAGCATGCGGGCCTGCTGACCGAGGCGGCACGGGACGGTTTACTGAGCTGCCACGAGGACGTCCTGCTGGAACACTGTTACCTCTATGCCAACGAACACGGCGAGCAACCAGGCGCCTGGGCAGCGCGACTGCTGGCCACCAACGCGGAGTTCTTTCCCATCCATCCCGATGGCGAGGTGGATGGCTGCACGGTGCGCGGCGGCATCGTGTTCAACCATGCAGACACTTCCTTCGAGTCCTGGCTGTTCGAGCGCGGGGCCTCGCACACCGCCTGCGTGGAAACGCCTGGACAGGCAGACTTCATGCAGCGGGTGGCAGCGCAGGCCGCGATGATGCGCGCCTTCCTGATGGGGTAACCTGTCCGGCGTGAGTGACCATCCGGCCTGGCACGACGAAAGGGACATCGAGCACCGGTTGCTGGCGCGGCAACCCGACCCATCACTCGACGACCTGTTTGGCCCCGCCCTGCATGCCGAGCTGCGCGAGCTGGCCCGGGCTGCGCGGCGGCCACGCGGGGGACCGCGGGTCCTGATCCTGCCGGGCATCATGGGCTCCACCCTCGGCTTGCAGGGCGAGGAACGCGTCGACATCAAGTGGTTCGACCCGGTGGAAGTGGCACTCGGCCGGCTCACCGACCTGTCGCTGCCTTCCACCCTGCCGATCGAGCCCGTGGGCGTACTCCTGTTCGCCTATCTTCGACTCAAGCTCGCGCTGCGCGCGGCAGGCTTCGAGGCCGATTTTCATCCCTACGACTGGCGCCTGAGCGTGCACGACAGCGGGCTCGAGCTGGCCGCGCGTATCGATGCCGAGCCACGCCGCCGCGTGCTGCTGGTGGCGCACAGCATGGGTGGCCTGGTGGCGCGCGCCGCGCTCGCCCATCGCGGAGCCGAACGTATCGAGCGCGTGGTGCAGTTGGGCACCCCCAATCGCGGCGCCTACGCCGCGGTTCAGGCCCTGCGCGGCAGCTACTCGCTGGTCCGCCGCCTGGCGCTGCTGGACCTGCGACATGACGCGCGCCAACTGGCCCGCAAACTGTTGTGCACCCTACCCGGCCTGGTGGAACTGCTGCCCGCGGCGGAAGCCTGTGAGGACTACGACCCCTTCGATGCCGCGCACTGGCCGGAGGGGCCGGCACCACGGCCGGAATTGCTGGCCGAGTCCGCCGCTGCGCTGTCGACCCTGCCGCTACCGGACGGGCGCTTCGTGCTGGTGGCGGGCTCCGGCAGGGAAACACTGACCGGCCTCCGACGGGTGGACGGCCGCCTCGAGTATCGCCGCGACGAGGCCGGTGACGGCACCGTCCCGTTCGAGCTGGCCCGCCTGCCGGGGCTCGCCACCTGGACCTGCAGCCAGTCGCATGGCGCGCTGGCCGGTGACGCCGAGGTCACCCGCGCCGTCATCGACCTGCTCAACCGGGGCGATACCGACCTGCTGCCACGGGCCGGCGAGTCCCTGCAGCGCAGTCCCGCGCGCTGGGTCGGTGAGGAAGCGCCGGAGCCGGCCGAGGCCAGCCAGTCCTGGGAGGCGCTGGATCCCGCGGAACGGCGATACTTCCTCCACGAGTTCGTGGCCGTGCCCGAGCCTGCCCTGCGTACGGGCGAGGAGGCCGCCGGAACCGCCCTCGACTTCGTACTCGGTGACATCGCCGCAGCGCAGGCCGAGGCCATCGCGCTGGGCCTGTTCAGTAACGTGGACCCTGCGGGGGCGGCGGCCGGCATCGATCGCCTGCTGGGTGGCGCCATTCGTGACCTGTCCCGCCGGCGGGCTCTGGGCGCCCGTGCCGGGGAAGTCACGCTGCTACCGATCAACTCGGCCGGGCTGTCACCGAGACTGGTCGCCTTTGCGGGCCTGGGACCCTTCCAGCGCTATGGTGCGGGCGTGCAGCGCATGGCCGCCGCCAACCTCGCCCGCATGCTGGCCCTGGCCGGCGTGCGTGACTACGCGCTGGTGCCCTGGGGCTCCGCTTCCGGCAGTGCCGTGGACGTCGCCACCACTTCGCTGGTGGCCGGCCTGCTCGAGGCACTGGAGGGCCTGCCCACCGAGCGCCGGCCCGGGCGCATCGCCCTGCATTCACGCAGCGCGCATCGACTGGGCCTGGCGAGGCAGGCCACGCAAGTACTGCTCGGCAACCACCCTCACGGTTCGCTACTCAGGCTCGGCCCCGCGCCTAATCGCGGCGCAAGCATCGCGGCACCAAGCGCCGAGGCCACCGCGCAGTGCTACCTGTTCGTGCAGCAGGAAGGCTCAACCCTGCGGGCGTCGCTGCTGGGGCATACGGCGAAGGCCACTGCGCTGGCCGGCGAACGCAAGCTGGAACTGCGCGGGCTGGATGAGCAGCTCGCGGGCTTGGTGGAGTCGCCGGATCATCGCACCATGCTTCGCTTCGGCGAGCGCCTCGCGCGCCAGCTGCTGCCGGAGGTGATCCGCGAGGCGCTGCCCCAGCTGGGTGAGGCGCCGCTGGTGGTGGTGCACGATGCCAACGCGTCCCGCTGGCCCTGGGAAACGCTGGCTGTCGGCAAGTGGACGCCGGCGATCAGCGGTGGCCTGAGCCGCCGATATGCAGCCGAGGGCATGCCGCTGGCGAAATGGTCGGCCGAACTTCGGCGCGGGGCAGCGCTGGAGGTGCTGCTGGTCACCGATCCCACCGACGACCTGCCGGGCGCACGCGAGGAGGGCCGGGCGATCGAGCGCGCGCTGGCT
>JAURLT010000014.1 GCA_030831085.1 Gammaproteobacteria bacterium | reverse complement strand
GAATTCCTCTCGAGCCTCACTGGTGATGCCCAGCGCGACAGCCAGCTGATTGGCCAGTTCGGGGTAGGGTTTTACTCCTCCTTCATAGTGGCCGACCAAGTGGAGGTGCTGTCCCGCAAGGCCGGTGTGCCGGTGGGCGAGGGGGTCCGCTGGGTCTCCGACGGTAGTGGTGAGTTCACGGTGGAAACCGTGGAACGCGCGGGCCGTGGCACCAGCATCGTGCTGCACCTCAAGGAGGACGCGGCCGGCTTTGCGGATGCCTTCAGGCTGCGCCAGCTGGTCAGGACCTATTCTGACCATATTGCCTTTCCGGTACTGCTGCGTCCCGACGGCGGTAAGGGCGATTACGACCGGGCGAACCAGGCCCAGGCGCTCTGGACGCGACCCCGTCAGGACCTGACTGACGACGATTACCAGGCCTTCTACCGGCACATTTCCCATGACCCAGGCGAGCCACTCACCTGGGGGCATCAGCGCGTGGAGGGCCGCCGCGAGTACACCACGCTGCTCTACGTGCCGAGCCGAGCGCCCTTCGATCTCTACAATCGGGAGGCGCCACGGGGCCTCAAGCTCTACGTGCGTCGGGTGTTCATCCTCGACGATGCGGAACAGTTCCTGCCGCTGTACCTGCGGTTCGTTAAGGGTATCGTCGATTCCTCCGACCTGCCGCTGAACGTCTCCCGCGAGCTGCTGCAGGAGGACCGCGAGGTCGAAGCCATGCGCAGCGCCATCACCCGCAAGGTGCTGGACATGCTCACCGCGGTGGCGGCCGACGATCCGGGGAAATACCGGGGATTCTGGTCGGAGTTCGGCAGCGTCCTCAAGGAGGGCCTGGCCGAGGATCCGGGCAACCGCGAACGGATCGCCCCGCTGCTCAGGTTCACCACTTCGCTGGCTGGCGAGGCAGGAGAGATGCAGTCGCTGTCCGACTACTTGCTCAGGATGAAACCCGGCCAGAAGGCCATCTATTACGTGGTGGCAGACAGCCTGGAAGCGGCTCGCGGTAGTCCGCATCTCGAGCAGTTGCGGAGTCTGGGGGTGGAGGCCCTGCTTCTCACTGACCGTATCGACGAGTGGATGGTGGCTCATCTGGGAGAGTTCGACGGCAAAGCCCTCAAGGATGTCGCCAAGGGCTCCCTCGATCTCGATGACCTGGTGCCTGCCGGGGAGCGCAAGGCCAGCGCCCTGGGTGCCGCTGCCATCGAGCCGCTGCTGGGACGGATCGGCGCAGTGCTCGGCCAGCAAGTAGCGGGTGTCAGGGCCAGTGAGCGGCTGGCAGACTCTGCTGCCTGCCTGGTCCGCGAAGAGCACGACGTGGGGCCGCAGCTCAGGAAACTCCTGGAGTCCGCGGGACAGGTCCTGCCGCCCTCGGCGGCCTGGCTGGAGGTCAACCCGTCGCACGCCCTGGTGAAGGAACTGGAGAGCCTGCCCGATGGAGACCGGTTTTCGGACCTCGCACAACTGCTGCATGAGCAGGCCATTCTCGCGGAGGGCGGGGCGCTGGCCGATCCTTCGGCCTTCGTGCGCAGGCTGAACCGGTTGCTGGTCGGATCCGGCGGTTCATCGATCGTACTTCCCGGCCTATAATCGGCGGGATGAGCGACCAGCCTTCGGGACAGGATCAGCTTCGGGCCCGACTCACCCCCGAGCAATATCATGTCACCCAGGAAAAGGGCACTGAGCGCCCCTTTACGGGCCGGTACTACCGCACCACGGAGGCGGGCACCTACCGCTGCATCTGTTGTGGCGCCGAGCTATTCTCCTCCGACACCAAGTTCGACGCCGGGTGTGGCTGGCCCTCGTTCTGGCTGCCGCTCGCCGGGGAGCGGGTCCGGACTCACCTGGACACCACTCATGGCATGGTCCGCACCGAGGTGACCTGCGCCGCCTGTGACGCGCACCTCGGGCACGTGTTCGAGGACGGTCCCGAGCCGACCGGGCTCAGGTACTGCATTAATTCCGCCTCGCTGGATTTCGAGCCCGCATGAGGTGCGCCCTGGCCTCGTGTGGGCTGCTGTCGATGCTGCTGGCCGTGCCGGCCAGTGCTCTGTCCCAGGATGCGCCGACAGACCCGACGGAGGCGGTTGCACCGGCAGCGGCACCGGTCGAGCTCGTGATCGAGGACCTCAGGCCAGGTGTGGGCGAAACGGCCCTGCCCGGCATGCAGGTGGTCGTGCATTACACGGGCTGGATCTACCAGTCCGACGCGCTGGGCTTTCGCGGCCGCAAGTTCGATAGCTCGCGGGACAGGGGTCAGCCGTTTTCGCTGCGCCTTGGCGAGGGTCGGGTGATCGCCGGCTGGGAACAGGGCCTGCCCGGCCTGCGGGTGGGTGCGCTCCGTCGGCTGGTCATCCCGCCGCACCTGGCCTACGGCAACCGGGACATCGGTAATGGCCTGATTCCCCCGGGCTCCACCCTGGTCTTCGAGGTGGAGTTGCTGGCCGTGGAATCCAACACCGTCATGGAGAACGTCCGATGAACAACCTGTCCCGCTCCCTGCTGCCGCTGGCGGCTTGCCTGGCCGCTGCCCTGGCCGGTCCCGCCCAGGCGGCTGAAATCCTGCACGCGGCGGGTCTCGTCGACGTCCGCACGGGCAAGGTGCTCGGTCCGACATCGGTGACGGTCGAGAATGGGCGCATTACTGCTGTGGAGGCGGGTTACCGCCCGCCGGCCGAGGGCGACGCGGTCGTGGACCTCGGTGGCTGCACGCTGCTGCCGGGCCTGATGGACATGCATGTCCATCTGACCAGCGAATACAGTGCCAGGGCGGAACTCGACCGTTACAAGAAGCGGGAGGCCGACGTCGCCCTGGATTCTACCGTCTACGCTGAGCGCACCCTGTTGGCGGGTTTCACCACGGTGCGTGACCTCGGCGACAGTTTCCTGGCATCCCTGTCGCTGAGGGACGCCATCAATGCGGGGAAGGTGGCGGGGCCAAGGGTGTTTGCCGCCGGCAAGTCCATAGCCACCACCGGTGGTCACGCAGATCCTACCAATGGCCTGTCGCCGGTGTTCGCCTCGGCGGTGGGGGATCCCGGTCCGGTGAAGGGAGTTTGTAACGGCGCAGCCGAATGCGCACAGGCCGTGCGCCAGCGCTATAAGGACGGCTCTGACCTGATCAAGATCACTGCCACCGGCGGCGTGCTGTCCATCGCCCGCAGTGGCCAGGCCCCGCAATTCCAGTCGGGCGAGCTGGAGGCGATCATCGCCACTGCCCGCGATTACGGCTTCACCGTGGCCGCCCATGCCCACGGCACTGAGGGCATGAAGCGGGCGGTACTCGCGGGAGTCAACAGCATCGAGCATGGCACCTTCATGGATGAGGAGACCATGCGCCTGATGAAGGAGAAGGGCACCCTCTACGTGCCGACCATCTCGGCGGGACGCTGGGTTTACGAGAAAGGACAGCAGCCCGGTTTCTTTCCCGACGTGGTCCGGCCCAAGGCCCTGAGTATTGGCCCACAGATCCAGGACACGTTTGCGCGCGCCTACCGGGCCGGCGTTCCCATCATGTTCGGCACGGATTGCGGCGTGTGTGAGCACGGCACCAACGGACGCGAGTTTGCCTACATGGTGGAGGGAGGCATGCCGGTCATGGAGGCCATTCAGTCCGCCACCCTCGTACCGGCGCGTTTCCTGGGCATCGATGACCGACTTGGCAGCCTCGAGGTGGGCAAGCTGGCCGACATCGTGGCGGTGGCCGGTGACCCGACTGCAGACGTCGACCTGCTTAGCCGGGTTGCCTTTGTCATGAAGGACGGCAGGACTTACCGCAACGCTTGTGCTGCGTTGCAGTGAGCACGGCCCAGCGCAGTCTCATCGACGGGCCTGCCGGAAAGATCGAGGTCCTGCTGGAAAGTCCGGCCGGCCCGGCCACCGGCGTGGTGGCGGTCTGCTGCCATCCGCATCCCCTCTATGGCGGCACCCTGCAGAACAAGGTCGTTCATGCTCTCTCCCGCGCGGCACTGGACGCCGGCGTGCCGGCCGTGCGTTTCAACTTTCGCGGAGTCGGGGCCAGCGAGGGCTCACACGATGCCGGGCTGGGGGAAGTGGACGATGCGCTGGCGGTGGCGGAGTGGGCGCAAGCCAGTACCGGTTGCAGTCGGTTCTGGTCGATGGGCTTTTCCTTCGGTGCCTTCATTGCCCTCCAGCTGGCAGCGCGCCGGGCGGCGGAACGCCTGGTGACAGTGGCTCCGCCGGTGCAGCGGTTCGACTTCACGCGACTCGCCGTCCCGGGCTGCCCGTGGCTGGTGGTGCAGGGTAACCGCGACGAATTGGTCAATCACGAGCTGGTGGAAGCATGGACGCGCGGCCTGCACGCGCCACCCAAGGTCCTGGTGTTCGAGGGGGCCGACCACTTTTTTCATGGCCGCATCAGCGAGTTGAGGCGGGCAGTAGGCGACTGGCTGAGCAGTTGACCTCACTGCTGGACATCCGGGAAAACAAAAGGGCGGCCCTGGGCCGCCCTTTCGCATCCTGACGAGGCGATTCGGCTTAGCCGACCATCTCGTTCAGGCCCTTGAGGGCCCGGATCCGGACCTTCTTGGAAGCAGGCTTGGCCTTGATGGTCATGGCCGCGCCCGTGAAGGGGTTGGTGCCCTGGCGCGCCTTGGTGGCCGGCTTTTTGACGACCCGCATCTTGCAGACACCGGGCAGCGTAAAGGTGCCAGCGCCCTTCAACGCCTTCTTCATCACGCCACCGAGCGAATCGAATACAGCCGACACCTGCTTCTTGCTGAGGTCGGTCTGGTCAGCGATGGCCGCGATAATCTGCGACTTGGTCGGTGCGGCGGTGCTTTTTGCCATGGAGGTCTCCTGTTGGTTGGCCTGACGGCCCCCGGGCCGCCCTTTTTCAAATACCGCGCGAAAGATACCACGCCATAACGCCGCAGATAAGGGGGAAACAAGTAAAAAAAGCTTTTTTTAGCTGCGGGCCCGCTAGAACTGGCGTACCACCCGCGCCGACATGCCAGACGACGAATGCAGTGGCGTGGCCTGGAGCAGGAGGGTGACTGGCTCCCGATCGTGCAGGGGCGCCACCGCAAGATAGGAGACGGCCCCACCAGTGCGGATGGCCCGGAACTCCAGCGTCGTCTCCTGCCCGGTCAGGCGGCGCATGCTGCCCACGACGGTTGACTCTACGCTGGGTCCCGTCTGCCCCGTGGCGTCGCGCTTCAGTACCGAGACGTTCACCAGCACTTGATCGGCGTCGCCGGTCAATCCGTAGGAGCGTCTGACGGAGGCGGGAATTTCCGCCAGAGGAACGACCCCGTAGCGCATCTCGTGACCGCTGCCGATCACGACGCCGGGGTCCGCATAGTCACGGGCGGCGACCGGTGCAGGCGCCTCAACGCCGCAGCCCGCCAGCAAGGCAAGCAGTCCAAGGATGGCTGGTGCCTGCCAGGACCTCATGGGATCAGCATTTTGGCTGCCTGCAGCAGCAGCAGCGCTACCAGCGGCGAAAAATCCAGTCCGCCCACCGGCGGCATCACCCGCCGCAGCGGCGTCAACACGGGTTCGCAGAGTACGGCCAGCAGGGCGCCGAGGGGGTGATATTGCCCCTGGGTCAGCAGTGACAGTAGCGCGTACAGGAGGATGGCGACCGTGTAGGTCTGCAGGACCGTGACCAGCGCCTCCCGCAATGACCAGCCCAGCAGGTCGATGGCGGCGGGCAGGCCCCCGAGTCCCAGTTGCAGTGTGATGGACAGGCCTGCAAGTTCCACCAGCAGGAAAGCCACCAGCGACGCGGTGTCCAAGCGGCCGATGGGGGGAACGACCTTGCGTAAGGGCAGCACCAGCCAGCTGGTCAGGCTCAGTACCGCCTGGCACAGGGGGTTGCGGAAATTGGCTCCGAAGAGTTGCAGCAGCGCGCGCAGGAGGAAGGCGCAGGCGACCAGCTTGTACAGCGAGCGCAGCAGGAAGATCAGTGCGTCCATGCCGTGAGCTTACCCCTGCCGGCCGTCTGCGGGCGAGGACAGCGCGCGGGACCGATCGGCTGCTGCACGGAGGGCGTGCAGGAATGCAGTGCGCACGCCTGCCTTTTCGAGCTCGGCAAGGGCTGCGGCGGTCGTGCCCCCTGGAGAGGTGACTTCATGGCGTAAATCGGCGGGATGGCGCGTGTCCCGACGGGCCATTGCGGCCGCGCCGAGGACCGTGGCAGAGACGAGCTGGCGGGCCAGTTCGGCCGGGATGCCCTCCGCGAGCGCTGCGGCTTCCATCATCTCCATCAGCAGGAACACGTAGGCGGGTCCGCTGCCCGATACGGCGGTCACTCCGTCGAGCAGGCTTTCGTCCTGCACCCAGGCGCATTCGCCTACCGCGCCCAGCAGCGACTCTGCCTCCTGCTGATCGGCGCTGGTAGTCCCGGGCCCGGCGCACATCACCGTCATGCCGGCGCCGATGAGCGCCGGCCGATTGGGCATGCAGCGGACGATCCTGGCTCCGTCGCCCAGCCACCGGGCCAGGTCGGCCATCCGGATACCGGCCGCCACGCTGATCACCAGCGGCCGCCGGGCGGTAGCCACCGCGTTCAATTCCCCGGCTATCGACCGGACCTGCTGGGGCTTGACCGCGATGATCCAGGTCTCAGCCGACCGCCCGGCTTCCTCGTTGCAGCCGGTCACCACCACTCCGGGCAGGTGCTCGCGATTCCAGGCCCGGGCCGCCTCGAGGGGGTCGGCGATGGTGATCCGATCCGGTGCGATGCCGCGCGCTATCAAGCCGCCCGCCAGTGCCCGCGCCATGTGCCCACCGCCCATGAAGCCGAGCCTGCCGCTCAGCTTAAGTCCTGGGTTCATGCTGTCCTCCGCCTTGCCTGGTCCCGAATACCGCCGTTCCTACCCGCACATGGGTTGCGCCCTCGGCGATCGCCTGCTCGAGGTCGCCACTCATGCCCATGGAAAGTACGTCCAGGTGGTGCCCCGCCGCGTTCAGCGCGTCACGCAGGCCGGCCAATTGTCGGAACCATCCACGCTGCCTCTCGGGTGCGGTTTCCTCGGGTGGGATGCACATCAGCCCACGCAGCCTGAGCCGGGGCAGGCCGGCCACCACGTCAGCCAAGGCGCGCAGGTCGGCTGGATCGACTCCGGACTTGGTGCCCTCGGCTCCCAGCCGAACCTGGATACACACCTGCAGGGGAGCGGCATGCGGGCTGCGCTGGTCGCTCAAACGCCGTGCGGTGCGCTCGCGGTCGATGGTGTGTACCCAGTCGAACAACCCGGCCACGTCACGGGTCTTATTGGCCTGAAGCGCACCGATATAGTGCCAACAGGCCTGCTCATCAGCGAGTTCCGCCAGCTTGCCGGTCGCCTCCTGCAGGTAGTTCTCACCGAAGTCCACCTGCCCTGCCCGGATAGCCTCCCGCACCCGCGCGGCCGGCTGGCCCTTGCTGACCGCGACCAGGGTGATGGAGGCCGGGTCGCGGGCTGCAGCCGTCGCGGCCAAGCGGATCCGGTCCCTGACGGCAGCCAGCGCCACCCCCGGATTTTGCGGAGCAGTTAACATATCAGCGTCCAATGATGGCTATACTGCCTTGAAATGTCGCGCGTGACGCGAGTCGCCAAAATCAATACCGGGGTCCCCTGATGGCCATCGATATCGCTCAGCTGCTGGCCTTTGCAGTCAAGAACAATGCCTCCGACCTGCACCTGTCGGCGGGGGTTCCGCCGATGATCCGCGTGGACGGCGACATGAAGCGGGTCAACATGCCGCCGCTGACGCACAAGGAAGTGCACAGCATGGTCTACGACATCATGAACGACAAGCAGCGCAAGGCTTACGAGGAGTTCTTCGAGACCGACTTCTCCTTCGAGGTGCCGAGCCTGGCGCGCTTCCGGGTCAACGCCTTCAACCAGAACCGGGGAGCGGGCGCGGTGTTTCGGAACATCCCGACCCAGATCCGGACGCTGGAAGAGCTCAATGCCCCCAAGGTGTTCAAGGATCTCTGCCTGTTACCCCGAGGCATCGTGCTGGTGACCGGGCCGACCGGTTCCGGCAAGTCGACGACCCTGGCCGGCATGATCGACCACATCAACGTCAACAAGCCCGACCATATCCTCACCATCGAGGATCCCATTGAGTTCGTGCACGAGTCCAAGCGCAGCCTGATCAACCAGCGTGAGGTCCATCGCGATACCCTCGGCTTCTCGGAAGCCCTGCGCTCGGCCCTGCGTGAGGATCCGGACTGCGTCCTGGTCGGCGAGATGCGTGACCTGGAGACCATTCGGCTGGCCTTGACGGCTGCCGAGACCGGGCATCTGGTCTTCGGTACCTTGCACACCAGTTCGGCGGCGAAGACCATCGATCGTATCGTCGACGTGTTCCCGGCAGCGGAAAAGGACATGGTGCGCTCCATGCTTTCCGAGTCGCTGCGTGCGGTCATTTCCCAGACCCTGTTGAAGAAGATCGGGGGCGGCCGGGTGGCGGCCCATGAAATCATGATCGGCACGCCCGCCATCCGTAACCTGATCCGCGAAAACAAGATCGCGCAGATGTACTCCTCGATCCAGACCGGCCAGGCTGCGGGCATGCAGACCCTGGACCAGTGCCTGCAGGATCTCGTCCACAAGGGCCTGGTTGCCAAGGAAGAGGCGCGCTACAAGGCTGCCAACAAGGACGCGATCTAATCCATGGAGCGGGATCAGGCGATCAAGCTGATGCAGGACCTCCTGCGCCGGATGGTGGAGCGCAAGGGCTCAGACCTGTTCATCACTGCGGGCTTCCCGCCGGCGATCAAGATCGACGGCGAGGTCAGGCCGCAGATGGACAAGCCGCTCAGCCCCGAGCAGTCGGCGGTGATGGTTCGTTCCATCATGAACGACCGTCATACCCGCGAATTCGACTCCACCAAGGAGGCCAATTTCGCCATTTCCCCGCCGGGTATCGGCCGCTTCCGCGTCAGCGCCTTCCTCCAGCAGGGCAATACCGGCTGCGTGATCCGCACCATCCAGTCGCGCATCCCGTCGCTGGACGAACTGGATCTGCCGCCAGTGCTCAAGGACATCGTCATGGCCAAGCGCGGCCTGGTGATCGTGGTGGGCGCAACGGGTTCCGGCAAGTCGACCACGCTGGCCGCCATGCTCGGCTACCGCAACGAGAAATCGCGCGGGCATATCATCACGATCGAGGACCCTGTGGAGTACGTGCATCCCCACCGTGGTTGCGTGGTGACCCACCGCGAGATCGGCGTGGATACCGAGAGCTGGCACAACGCGCTGAAGAACACCCTGCGTCAGGCGCCGGACGTGATCATGATCGGCGAGATCCGCGACCGGGAAACCATGGAGTACGGGATCCAGTTCGCGGAGACCGGCCACCTGGTGTTGGGGACGCTGCATGCCAACAGCTCCAACCAGGCGCTCGACCGCATCATCAACTTCTTCCCCGAGGAGAAGCGGGAACAGCTGCTGATGGACCTGTCGCTCAACATCCGCTCGCTGCTATCCCAACGACTGATTCCCCTCGAGAAGGAGGAAGGCCGCGCCGCTGCCATGGAGATCCTGATCGGCACCCCGCTGGTGGCGGACCTGATCTTCCGTGGCGAGGTGGCCAAGATCAAGGAGGTCATGGCGCGGTCCAACCGGCTGGGCATGAAGACCTTCGACCAGGCGCTGTTCGACCTCTACGAAGCCAGGAAGATTTCCTACGAGGATGCCCTGCGCAACGCCGATTCCAAGAACGAGCTGCGCCTCCGGATCAAGCTGGAGAGCAAGCGCGACGACAAGGCCGATCAACTGGATGGAAACTTGCGCATCGCCGAGGACCCCGATGAAGGAAACCTCTACTGAGGAAGGCGTCCCGCAGGGCGAAGAGGCGGCGGGCGAGAAGGTCAGTATCAAGCCATACCTCCGGCTGATGTCGGAGAAGCGGGCCTCTGACCTGTTTTTTACTTCGTTCGCGCCGGTCAAGATCAAGATCGAGGGCACCATCTACCCGGTCAACAAGCAGGTGCTGCGGCCGGATACGGTGCGGCAGATTGCCCATAACCTGATGACCCCGGAGCAGCTGGAGCTGTTCAACGAGAACCTGGAGATCGACTTCGCAATTTCCGAGCCGGGCCTCGGCCGCTTTCGGGCAGCCATCTTTCACCAGCGCGGATATCCGGCCATCGTGCTGCGCTACATCGCCGTCGAGCCCCCGCTGCTGGAGAATCTCGGCGCGCCGGCCATCCTTGCCGACCTGGTGATGATGAAGCGCGGCCTGATCCTCATGGTGGGGTCCACCGGGTCCGGCAAGTCGACCACCCTGGCGGGCATGATCAACCACCGTAACATCAACGCCTCCGATCACATCCTGACGGTCGAGGACCCGATCGAGTTCCTGCATGCGAACCAGAAGTCGATCATCAACCAGCGTGAGGTGGGCCTGGACACGCGCAGTTTCCACAACGCGCTGCGCTCGGCGATGCGGGCGGCGCCGGACGTGATCCTGATCGGCGAGATCCGCGATCGCGAGACCATGGAGACGGCAATCGCCATGGGTGGCACGGGTCACCTGGTCCTCTCGACGCTGCACGCCAACAACTGCGCCGAGGCGCTCGATCGCATCATCAACATGTTCCCCAAGGACCAGCACGGCCAGATCTTCCTGGACCTGTCCCAGTACCTGCGCGCGATCGTGTCCCAGCGCCTGGTGCGCAGCAAGGACGGCAAGCGCTGTGCTGCCATCGAGGTCATGATCAATACCCCGTTCATCTCGGAGTTGATCAAGAAGGGCGACGTAGTGTCCATCAAGGAGGCGATCGAGTCTTCCTCCGAGCGCGGCATCCAGAGTTTCGACACGGCGCTGCTCAAGCTGGTGAAGTCCGGCAAGGTGGACGCCGAGGAAGCCCTGGCTCAGGCCGACTCGCGCACCAACCTCGAGGCGCGCATCAACTTCGGTTGATCTCGCTCAGGCGGCCGGCGGGAAGACCTGCAGGGCGTCGAACACCGGCCCGTCTACGCAAACCCGCTTCATGGCAGGGCCCGTCGGCGTCTGGACCAGGACGGTGCAGCCCGCACAGCCACCGACCGCGCAGGCCATGTGCTCCTCCAGGGACACCTGGCAGGGCAGGTTGAAATCCCGCGCGAGCGCGGCACAGGCGGCCAGCATGGGCGTCGGCCCGCAGGCGAAGACGGTGACCTCGTTCCGCACCAACTCATCCTGTCTGTCCAGCCAGGCACGGGCCAGGTCGGTAACGAAGCCGTCGAAACAGCCCGCAAAGCCGGAGCGCGAGGCGAGCCGGCTCGGCACCCCCCATCCTTCCAGCAGGGGCATCGAGGCGATCACCCCTGCGGGCATGCCGGGAATCATCAGGGTGGACGGCCGGGATCGGAACGGAAAAGGCACCTCGGAGCCCATCAGCACCAGCGGTTTCCATGGACCATCCGTCTCCGCAGCCAGCGCCTCGGCGAGAAAAATCATCGGCGGGATGCCTACCCCGCCGCCCAGCAGCAGGCAGCGCGGCCGGGCGGGGTCGGGGCTGAAGCCGCGGCCGATCGGGCCCATGCAGGACAGCCGTTCCCCCGGCTTGCGTTGCGAAAGGCTTTCCAGCCCCTGTCCTACCACCTTGTACAAGATCTCCAGCCACCCCTCGCGCGGACTCGCCCGCATGATCGACAGGGGCCGGCGCATGGGCAACTCCGGGCCACAGGTCAGGTGCACGAAACTTCCGGGCTTGGCCGCACTCGCGCAGCGTGGCGCGAGCAGGCGCAGCACGTATTGCCCGGCCTCGTGGATCTCCTGGCCGATCACTTCGGCGTCCTCGACAAAAATGCTGCCGCGGTGGTCCCTCATGCTGCACGCTCCCGTGCCGTGGTAGCGAGGTGGGCCAGCACGGCCATCCGGACGGCCACCCCGTTGGTGACCTGGCGGCGAATCACCGATTGCGGCCCGTCGGCTACGTCCGAGGCGATTTCCACGCCACGGTTCATCGGGCCCGGATGCATCACGATCGCATCCGGTCTCGCCTGGCGCAGCCGCTCGGCGGTGAGGCCGTAGCGGTCGAAGTAGCGGTCTGCATCGGGCACCCGCGCTTGTTCCATGCGCTCGTTCTGGATGCGCAGCATCATGATGACGTCGGCATGATCGAGGCCGGAGTCCAGTTCCTCGTGGCGTGACGCCCCCGGATAGTCGCCTTCCTCCGGCATCAGCTCCGCGGGTCCGACCAGCCGGATCTCGCCGGCACCCAGAATGGACAGCGCCTGCCAGGCCGAACGCGCAACTCGCGAGTGGCGGATGTCGCCGACGATGGACACCACCAGGTCGCGGAAGCCGCCCTTGTACTGGAGGATGGTCAGCGCATCGAGCAGTCCCTGGGTTGGGTGGGTGAGGCTCGACTCGCCCCCGGACACCACGCTGACGGTGGGGTCCACGTGCTCGGCGACGTATTGGGTGACACCGGGTTGCGCATCGCGGATGATGAAAAAATCCACCTTCATGGCCTGCAAGGTGTAAATCGTGTCGAGGATGGACTCGCCCTTCACTCGCGAGGACAGCATCACATCCAGGTTGATCACATCGGCGCCGAGGCGCAGGGCGGCGAGCTCGAAGGAGGCGCGGGTGCGGGTGGAGGGCTCGGAGAACATGTTGGCCACGGTGAGTCCGGCCAGTTCCCGCCCGTGATCGCCGCCCTGTTCCATGACCCTGAGGAAGTGTTCGGCTCGAGCCAGCAGCTCGCGCAACAGTTCGGGCTCCAGTCCCTCAAGGGTGATCAGGTGACGCAGGTGGCCGTTGGCAGCGAATTGCGAGAAAGGTTCCATGTGCGCCTCAGTCTGGTCTGCCCGTCTGCCGATGTCCAAGCCACTGGGCAAGCAGCACCCGCGCCGCCTCCCGGTCGATGTCACCCTTGACCACCCTGCGGCGCAGCGTGCCGGCCCGCCGGCGTTCGCGCAGGGTGTCTTCGGCCTCACGCGAGGACAAGCGCTCGTCGACCCTCACCACCTCGATTCCGTAACGTCCAGCCAGCTCCGCTGCGAAAGCCTCTGCACGCCCGCTAAGGGTCGAGCGGCTGTCGTCCATCCCCAGCGGGATGCCCACCACGGCCAGCTCCGGTTGCCATTCGGCAAGGGTCTTGTCGATCAGCCGCCAGTCGGGCACGCCGTCGATGGCCGGCAGGGTGGCCAGCGCTTCGGCGGTGCCACTCAGCGTGTTGCCGACGGCTACCCCGATCCGCCTTAAGCCGTAATCAAACGCCATGACCGCCAGCGCCTTGTCCGGCACGTTCAGGCGTGGCCGGACAGGTGACTGAGGCGGGAAGGGTCGATGCCTAGCAGCCGCGCTGCCGCGCCCCAGCGCTGTTCGAATGGCACGCTGAACAGCAGGGACTCGTCGCAGGGCACCGTCAGCCAGGAGTTGCCGAGAACCTCTTCCTCGAGCTGGCCGGCCTCCCAGCCCGCGTAGCCGAGGGCCATCAGCCCCTCCTGTGGGCCGTCGCCGCGGGCGATGGACTCCAGGATGTCACGCGAGGTGGTGACCTGCAGCTGTTCAGACACGTCCAAGGAGGAGTCCCAGCGATGCCCGGTGGGCCGGTGCAGCACGAACCCCCGGTCCGGATGCACGGGGCCCCCACGCAGGATGGGCCAGTCGGCGACTACGGGATCCCGTGCCTCCAGCGACAACTGTTCCAGCACCTCGCCCAGGCGCATCTCCATGGGCCGGTTGATCACGATCCCCAGGGCGCCCTTATCGGAGTGTTCGCAGATGAGCGTTACGGTCTGGGAAAAATTCGGGTCATTGAGGGACGGCATCGCGACCAGTAACTGGTTGGTGAAGTAGTGAGCCTTGCCCATGCCCATAGTATCGGCAACCGCTGCCCGACGGTCAAAGTGGAAGGTCCCTATCTGCGTCGCGCCGGGATCGTGACCGAGGAGCCGGACAGCTGGCCGCCCACGAACTGCCATTCGTAAGCGAAGCGCAGCGAGTCGTAACGATTGGCCAGCTCCGTGGGGAAAGGCTCGAAAGGCGCCGCCATGTTCAGGATCTGCACGGCGGCCCGGTCGAGCTCTGCATGGCCACTGCCGCGCTTCACCGTCGCCGAGGCTAACTTGCCGTCCGCAGTAATGACCACCTCCACCAGCGGTGAACCGCTGTTGCGGCGCCGGCGGGCCTCTGCCGGAAAATTGACCGTGCCGATCCGCTCCACCTTGCGCCGCCAGCCGTCCAGGTACAGGGCGGCGCGTGCCTCGCGGGTGCTGGGACCGATGACCAGCTCCCTTGGTTTGCCGCGCAGATTGGTCGACTCGTCCTGCCCGAGGAGCAGCAGGGTGCGACCCCCGGACGCCCCAGCCGCCGGCTGCGCGCGATCCTGCTGGCTGGCGGTCGCCGGGGCGGGGGCGGCGCTAGCCAGCAGGCGATCCTGCTCGGCACGACGCAAAGAATCGGTGCCCCCGCCTGCCGGTGACTCCGGGCCGGGAGCCGTCCCCGGTAGCCCGGAGCGGGCACGACGGGTTCTGGCTTCATCCGCCGCCTCACCACTACCCTGCTGAGTGCGATTGGCCGCATAGGCCGCCGCTTCGTTCCGGCTGGCTTCCGGCAGCGCGTCGCTGACGATCAGCACTTCCAGGGTCCGGCCTTCGGCGGTCCGGTCCGGCTGCGGCGGCGAAAAGGTGACACCCAGCACGATGATCAGGTGGAAGACGGCAGCGAGGACCAAGGTCACGCTGAGCCGGTCGTCGATCGAAAAGCGCTCCGGGGTGAATTCCGCCTGGTTCATGCTCGGGCGCGGTCAGCCAGCCGAGCAAGGATGACCTCCATCAGCTGGCCACCGATGTCCAGGCCGAATTGCCGGTCCAGTTCACGAATTCCGGTGGGGCTGGTGACGTTAATCTCGGTGACGAAACCGCCGATCACGTCCAGCCCGACGAACAGCATGCCCCGTTCCCTGAGCACGGGACCGATTCGGCTGCATAGCCAGCGGTCACGGTCGTCGAGCGGCCGGCCGATGCCCTTGGCCCCGGCCGCCAGGTTGCCGCGGTTGTCGTCGGCGGCCGGGATCCTGGCCAGCGCAAAGGGCACCGGCTCGCCGTCGACCAGCAGGATCCTGCTGTCCCCGGTCGTGACGATCTCCGGCAGGTAGCGCTGCACGATGGCATAGCGCTGGCCGTATTCGGTCAGGGTCTCGAACACCACGCGTGCGTTCTTGTCGCCCTGATCAAGCGCGAAGATGGAGCGTCCGCCCATGCCATGCAGCGGTTTGCAGACGACCCTGCCGTGCTCGGCCATGAAGGCCGCCATCTCGGTCATGTCCCGGGTGATCAGGGTCGGCGCGCAACAGTCGGGGAACCACGCCGTGAACACCTTTTCGTTCATGTCGCGCAGGCCCTGCGGGCGGTTGACGACCAGCGTACCGGCGGCCTCGGCACGTTCCAGCAGGTAGGTGGTATAGACGTATTCGGTGTCAAAAGGCGGGTCCTTGCGCATCAGTACGCAGTCCACCTCGGTCAGGGGCAGCTGTGCGGGTGGGCCCTCGCTGAACCAGTTTTCCGGCTGGTCGCTCACGGTGACCGGCCTGAGGCGGGCCAGAGCCCGTCCGTCCCGCACTGACAGGTCACCCTGGCCGAACCAGTGCAGTTCGATTCCCCTGCGCTGGGCGGCCAGCATCATGGCCAGGGTCGAATCCTTGGCCGGGTTGATCTGTCCGATCGGGTCCATCAGGACGGCAATGCGCGGGGGACGAGTCATGAAAGACCTTTGCAGGGGGCAAACTGCCGGAATGTGAGCCAAATCGCCACTTGGGCCGAGGTGACATAGTACACCTGCACTCCGGGCCGAGGGCTCGGCCAGCGGCGGTCCAGAATGACGGGCGGCCCGCTGATATGTTAAATAACCGCTGCTCAGGTGGCGTCCCCGGCAGCCGGAGGAAATCGATGGAAACTGCAACCGCCACCAGTGTGGATCCCCGCCTGCAGGGGCTCAAGGTACTGGTGATTGATGACAGCAAGACGATCCGCCGCACGGCGGAGACCCTGCTCGCCAGGGAGGGCTGCGAGGTGTTCACGGCGGTGGACGGCTTCGACGCCTTGTCGAAAGTCGCCGATCACCAGCCCGACATTGTCTTTGTGGACATCATGATGCCGCGACTGGACGGCTACCAGACCTGCTCCCTGATCAAGCACAACCAGGTGTTCCGCTCCATCCCGGTGATCATGCTGTCCAGCAAGGATGGGCTGTTCGACCGCGCGCGCGGTCGCATCGTCGGATCCGAGCACTACCTGACCAAGCCCTTCACCCGAGACGAGCTGCTGTCGGCAATCGAGCAGCACGTGCAGCGCCAGTGAGCCGGGGAGCGGATGTCATGGCCAGGATCCTGATCGTCGACGACTCCCCGACCGAGGTGTTTCAGATGCGCAAGGCCCTCGAAGCCGGCGGCTTCGAGGTCGATACCGCCGCGGATGGAGCAGAGGCGATCCGCAAGGTACAGGCCGAGAGGCCGGATCTGATCCTGATGGACATAGTCATGCCGGGCATGGACGGATTCCGGGCCACCCGCCAGCTCAGCAAGGATCCGGGTACGCGAGCCATCCCCATCATCGTCATCACGGGCAAGGAAGGTGAGAGCGACCGCGTCTGGGCCATGCGCCAGGGCGCCGTGGACGTGCTGGTAAAGCCGGTATCAGCCGAGCGGCTGCGCGAGAGGGCGCAGGCCGCCCTGCTGCCTGGGTAACAGAATGTCTGCGCCACCCGGCCTTAGAGCCCTGCGAGACCGACCGTTCGAGTTGCTCCTCGAACTCGAGCGACGCGCCCGCGCGGCCGTGGCTGGTGCCCTCGATCCACAGGCGGGGGGGGTATGGAGCGGCGTCGCTTTTCGTCTCGGAGGGGAAACCTTCCTGGTACCCCGCGATGAGGTCCGGGAGATCATGAGCGTGCCGGCCCCACTGACCCGGGTGCCCGGGGCCCGTGAGTGGATCCGGGGACTGGCCAACGTGCGGGGCCAGCTGCTGCCCGTGATCGACCTGCGGCACTATCTGGGGGCTGGGGTCACCCAGGCTGATCGCAACGCCCGGGTCATCGTGGTCAACCATCGGGACATCCCGGCGGGCCTGCTGGTGGACGAGGTACTGGGCTTCCGCCGTTTCAGCGATGCCGATTACCATGTCGAGCACCCCTCGGTGGGGATCCGCTGCGAGCGCTACCTGGGAGGTTGTTTCCGGCGGGGTAGCGAGGCCTGGCCGGTGCTGGGACTGCGTACACTGATAGAGAGCCCTGCGTTCCTGCAGGGATCTGCCTGAGGCCAGCCACCATGTCCGACACCCCCTGGTTCAAGTCCTCGTTGTGGCTGCCCATGCTGGTTGCGCTAGGGTTGATCCTGCTGGCGCTGTCCTCCGCCCTGCTGGCGGTGGGCGGACGCCTGCAGCAGCAGGACCGTCAGTACCTGCAGACCGTGGGATCGCTGCAGCGGGTTGCTGCCACCCTTCCGGCGGCGGCCTCGGCCGTTGCTGCCGGCGATACCCTGGCCCGGGCCCGGGTCAGCGCGCTACGCGAGGAATCGGCCGCGTTGCTGGCCCGCCTTGGCGCCGGTGACCGGGTCTGGGGCCTGGTGGAGGCGCCGGGAGCGCGGCTGGTGGGAGCAGGGGCGACCTGGCCGGTGATGCTCGAGCGCATGCAGTCCTTCGGCCGTCCCGGACAGCGAACGCTCGCCGAGGCCAACGAGCTCAGCGCCGCCAGCGTGCTGGCCGGCAACGAATTGACCGAACTGGCGCGCAGCTCGGACCCCGGAATCCTGGCCGGGCCCTATCCGGCCCTGGTCGCGATGCTGCTGTCCATGGTCTCGCTGGCCGGAGCGCTGTTCGCATGGATTTCCACCGCCGACATCCGACGTGACACCGAGCTGCAGTCGCGGCAGAACCAGCAGAACCAGGAGGCCATCCTGCGCCTCCTCGACGAGATGTCCAGCCTCGCCGATGGCGACCTCACCGTCCAGGCGACGGTCACCAACGACATCACGGCGGCGATTGCCGATGCGGTCAACTACGCCATCGAGGCCCTGCGCGACCTGGTTACCACCATCAACGAAACCGCCGTGCAGCTCGACTCGGCAGCCCGGCAGACCCAGGCGGCCGCCGACCATCTGGCGAAAGCGAGCATCGCGCAGTCAAGGCAGGTTGCGGAGGCTACCGAGGCCGTGACCAGCATGGCAGGCTCCATCGAGCAGGTTTCCACCAACGCGGAACGCTGCTCGCAGGTGGCCCGCCACGCGGTCGAGATTTCCCACAAGGGGGGCGATGCGGTGCGCAGGACCATCGACGGCATGAATGCCATCCGCGAGAACATCCAGGACACCTCAAAGCGCATCAAGCGGCTCGGCGAGAGCTCGCAGGAGATCGGCAACATCGTGGAGCTGATCAACGACATCGCCGAGCAGACCAATATCCTGGCCCTCAACGCCTCGATCCAGGCCTCCATGGCCGGCGAGGCGGGTCGTGGTTTCGCGGTGGTGGCCGATGAGGTGCAGAGGCTCGCCGAGCGGGCCGGCCATGCCACTCGCCAGATCGAGGTGCTGGTCAGAACCATCCAGGGCGACACCAACGAGGCGGTGGTGTCGATGGAGCGGACCACCACCGACGTGGTGGGCGGCGCAATGCTGGCCGAAAACGCCGGGGCCGCCCTGGGTGAGATCGAGGCCGTCTCCAACCAGATCGCCGAACTGGTTCAGGGTATATCCGGCTCCGCGCGCCAGCAGGCGGCGGCGTCGGGCCAGATCTCCCGGACCATGCAGGTCCTGCGGGAGATCAGCCAGCAGACTGCGGACAACACCCATGCCACCTCCGGAGCCATCGGGCGGCTGGCGGTACTCTCTGCTCAGCTGCGTCGCGCCGCTCAGGGCTTCCGGGTCGCGGACGCGGAACTGCCACCGGGCGCCACCCGGGTCAGGCGACACGAGCAGGAAGCTGCCGGGATGGAGACCTGAAGCGGGTGCCGGCGCTCGATGAGGCCAATGCGGAAGCGCTGCAGGCGGTAGGTCGGGAACTGTCTGCCAGCCTCGGCGAGGTGCGTGGGTTGCTGGAAGCAGCCGCCGAGAGCATCGGTGACGACCAGTCCCTGACCAATGTGGCCGAGCTCATGCACCTCGTGCGGGGCGCCCTGCGGGTAGTCGAAATCGGTGGCGGTGCGCTGCTCGCCGAGGAAATGGAGGCCAGTGCCCGAACGCTGGCACGCTCCACGGATCGTCGCCAGGTCGAAGACGGACTGGATGCGCTGCTGCGAGGCGCCATGCAGCTGCCGGACTACGTCGATCGCGTGTTGGCGGGTGGCCGCGATCTGGCCATGGTCCTGATGCCCTTGCTGAACGACCTTCGGGCAGTGCGGGGAGCATCGCTGTTTTCCGAGGGTGCCCTGTTCGCCCTTAACCTGAGTTCCAGCGCGCAGCCGGCGGACCACGGCGCTGGTCCTGGAACCGGCGAGTCGCTGGTGCCCACGGTGCGTCGACTTCGCCCCCGCTTCCAGAGTGCGCTCCTGACCCTGTTGCGCGGCGAGTCGGGCTCGCGGCCGGTCGCTGTCCTGGGCGCGGTGGCAGCCGAAGTCGAGGCGGCCGCGACCACGACGCCGGTTTATCAGCTGTGGTGGGTGGTCGGTGCCGTTCTGGAGGCCCTGGAATCGGGGGGGCTCGACGACAGCGCGGCCATCAAGCGGCTGCTGGGTCAGGCGGATCGCGAGCTCAAGCGGCTGATGGACCTCGACGAGTCACGCTACGCGGAGACGCCACCCGTCGAACTGCTCAACAACCTGCTGTTCTACGTGGCCGGCTCCACCACGGAAGGCCCGCGGACCTCAGCCGTCCGGGATTCCTTCAGGCTGCGCGAGCTGTTGCCCTCACGGGATCTCGTGCGGGAGGAGACCCAGTCGTTGGCCGGTCCCTCGGTGAAGCTCATGAAGACGGTCGCCGGCGCCATCAAGGACGACCTGGCCCGGGTCAAGGACGCCCTCGACCTGTTTGTGCGCAAGGGTGGGCAGCCGGAGGAGCTTGGCCAGCAGGTGGCCTTGCTGACCAAGATTGGTGACACGCTGGCCGTCCTTGGCACCGCCGGCCTTAGGGAGTCCGTCCAGTCCGAACTGAGTCGTCTCGAGGCGATGGTGGAGCGTCGACTGCCGGCAGACCGCGAGGGCCTGATCGGGATCGCTGCGGCGCTGATCAACGTGGAGTCCGGCCTCGACGACGCACTGGTGAGGCTGGTCATGCCCGCCGTGCCGGCGCGCGCCGGCGTCATCCAGGATGCTGACTTCAGGCAGGTTGCCGACGCGGTCCTGCGTGAGTGCGGCATCAACCTGGCCCGGATCAAGGAAATCGTTGCCGAGTCGGTGACTGGTGGCAGTGACCCGGCCGACTTCGATCAGGTTCCCGGCCTGACCCGCGGTGTTACCGCGGGTCTCCTGATGCTTGGCAAGACGCGCGCCATGGATGTCATGGATCGGATAGGCAGGCAGGTGCCAGCGCTGCTCGGCGATGTTCCCGACCACCCGCCGCCGAGCGAACTGATCGACCGGCTGGCCGATGCGGTGGTCGCGCTGGAGTACTACATGGACACGCTGCGGGCGGGCCGCGGCGATGCCTGGTACATGCTGGACAACGCTGAACATTGCCTGGTGGCTATCGAGGCCCGGCCCGAGCCCTCCACGAGGCCCTTGCCCGAGGCAGTACCCGCCATCGTGCCTGTGGCCGAACCTGCGCCCGTGCTCGAGCAAGTCCCCGACGAGGTGCCGGTGGCGGATGCCGATTTGCTCGAGGTCTTTGTCGAGGAAGCCCGGGAGGAACTGGCCACCATCGCCGAACTGTACCCTCGCTGGCGTGAGGATGCGGCAGATCAGGAGGCGCTGGTCAGGCTGCGTCGGGCCTTTCATACCCTGAAAGGCAGTGGCCGGATGGTTGGAGCCACTGCACTGGGCGAGCTGGCCTGGGCGGCGGAGAACCTGCTCAACCGCTACCTGAATGGGACCTGCTTCCGATCCGGGGCTGCCGTGGACACGCTACAGGCGGTGGTGGACCTGCTGCCTGCGGTGGTCGAGGGGATCGCCCTGGGCCGGCTGGGCGGAGTAGTGGGCGGACCGCTGATTGCGCGGCTCGAGGCGCTGGCGAGTGGCGAAGCAGTGGCCGAGGACGCGGGCCGGGAGGCACCCGAAGCGGCCGAGGTCATCGAGGAGTTCCCGGTCGGCGACGAGCTGGAGATCGGTTCATGGGACCCTGACCCGACGCTCGGCGACATCTTCCGGCTAGAGATGCGGGTTCACCTGGACGTGGCCCGCGAGTTCCTGCGCCGGGCATGGATCGAGGGGTCGCGACAAAGGGTGACGGAGGACCTCTATCGCGCCGTGCACACGCTCAGGGGCGCCTCGCGCTCTGCAGAGGCCGAGGCCTTCATTCGCGTCGCCGAACCCCTGCACCGTTGGTTGCACCGGATGTTCGACGCCGACCTGCCCATGGACGAGATGGCCCTCAATGTACTGACCGACGCGGTCTCTGCGTTCGATGACCTGCTCGATACGAGCCCGAGCGGCGTGCCCGAGCCCGTCGACACCGACGCACTGATGCGGCGACTGGATTCGCTGGCTGCCATTGCGGAGCGGCTCGCCACTCACCTCGAGTCCGAGGCTGAAAATCCCACCATGACGGTAGAGGTGCCGTCCCTGCCCTGGCCTGAGGAGCCGGAGCCGCAGCCGCAGCCGGAAGAGGCGCCCCCGCAACCACTGGATATGCAGCGTATCCTGCCGGCCGTAGAGGTCGAGGCCTCCGGGCTGCTGGAGCCCCCGGAGGTGTCCGGCATGGAGGTGGTTCCGCCGCAGTCGCCGGTCGATGGATCGATGACCACGGAAGTGCCTTACCTGCCGGGCGGGGGCGGCGCGCCGGTGGACTATGAGCCTGAGATTGCCGCGGTGTTCAGCGAGGAAGCCACCGAGCTGCTGGAGACCGCGGACGCTGCGATGGGCGCGCTGCGCGCCGAACGGGGCAGCCGGGATCGGCTGGTCGAGATGCAGCGCGCCCTGCACACCATCAAGGGCGGGGCCCGGATGGCCGGGATCACCGCCATGGGCGACCTGAGCCATGAGCTGGAAAGCCTGCTGACCCTGGTGGCCGGAACCCTGGTCGACTTCGACTCGCGTACCCAGGACCTGCTGCAGGCCAGCCTTGATGAGCTGAACCGGATGCGCGACTACGTCAACGCGGGCCGACCGGTCCATCCGGCCGTGGACCTGATTGAGCGCATCAGGCAAGTGGCGCGCGGCGAGCCGCCAGAGCCTACGGTAGAGCTGGAAGCCTTGGCCGACCTGTCCCCGCCACTGCCCCCAGCGGAGGGCGATGGCGAGGGTCCGCTGCCGATCGAGGACACATCGATCGAGGAGGCACCCGTCGAGCCAGCGCCGGTCGAGGCACCCCCGGTTGCGGAGCTGCCGGTGGCAGTCACCGCGCCCGCACTGCCGGGAGTGTCGACCCCCACCGCGCCGGTTGCCCTACCGGGGCGCGACCTGCAGCCCGAGCGTTCGGACGTGGCGCGGGTGGACGCGGAGTTGCTCGACACCCTGCTGAACCACGCCGGCGAGGTCAGCATCCACCGGTCTCGCCTCGAACAACAGCTGTCCTCGATCGACTTCAACCTGGCCGAGCTGGCCCGGGTCGTACAACGCCTGAAGGACCAGTTGCGCAACCTCGAAATCGAGACGGAAGCCCAGATCCTGCATCGACACGTCGACACGCAGCCCGAGCGCGGTGATTTCGATCCCCTGGAGCTCGACCGCTACTCGACTATCCAGCAGTACTCCCGCTCGCTGGTCGAGACCGCTTCCGACGTGGCCAGCCTGCAGGGATTGCTCGGTAACCTGACTCGCGAGACTCAGGACCTGCTGACCCAGCAGGGACGTGTCGTGGGCGATCTCCAGGAGGGCCTCATGCGTACCCGCATGGTGCCCTTCAACAAGCATGCCCAGCGCCTCACGCGGATCGTCCGGCAGGTCGCCGCCGAGGAGGGGCGCAAGGTGGAACTGGTGATTGAGGGCGGCTCGGGTGAGGTCGACCGGCAGGTGCTCGACCGCATGCTGGGGCCGCTCGAACACCTGCTGCGCAACGCGGTCGTGCACGGCATCGAACCGCCCGAGGCGCGGACTGCGGCCGGTAAGCCGGAAGCGGGCAGGGTAGAACTGCTGCTGGCTCGCGAGGGCTCGGAGGTCGTGATCACCGTCGCCGACGATGGAGCCGGGATCAACCTGCCAGCGGTCAGGGCCAAGGCGGTTAGCCTGGGCATCCTCGAGGAGGGGCGGTCGATCACCGACGAGCAAGCCCGGCAGCTAATCCTCGAACCCGGTTTTTCCACCGCAGGGCGTCTCACCCAGGCCGCCGGACGTGGGGTGGGCCTGGACGTCGTCGCCACCGAAGTCAAGAAACTCGGCGGTGCCCTGTTCATCGACTCGAGGCCGGGCGGCGGCACCCGCTTCGTGGTCCGCCTGCCCTTTACGCTGGCCATCACCCAGGCGCTGGTCGTCAGGTCCGGGGAAGAATTGTTCGCGCTGCCGTTGCCGGCCATCGAGGGGGTGGTGCGTGTGCCGGCCGCTGAGGTGGCACGCCAGCTGGCGGGCGAGGCAGCGCCCTTCGAGTACGCCGGCGAGAGCTATCGATTCCAGCACCTCTCGGCCTTCGTGGGCAACGAGCCCCAGCCTGCGCCTGACCGTGAACCGGCCGTGCCGGTGATCCTGGTGCGTGCGGGAGAGCACTCGACGGGCATCGTTACCGACGAGTTGTTCGGCAGCAGGGAGATCGTGGTCAAGACCGTCGGTCCGCAGATTTCCGGGATCCGCGGCATCTCGGGTGCCACCATCCTCGGCGATGGCAGGATCTGCATTATCCTGGACGTTGGCGCGCTGGTTCGCTCCGATTGGCGCCTGCGTGGTCCGCAGCGTCCGGCCGCGCCGCGCGTGGATACCCGGCCTCTGGCGCTGGTGGTCGACGACTCGATTACCGTGCGGCGGGTCACCCAGCGCCTGTTGGAGCGTAACGGCCTGCGCGTGGTGACCGCCAAGGACGGACTGGATGCCATGGCAGTGTTGCAGGACAAGCGGCCGGACGTGATTCTGCTCGATATCGAGATGCCCCGCATGGACGGCTATGAGGTGGCTGCACACGTGCGCGGCGATCCCGACCTGCGGGATATCCCCATTGTCATGATTACCTCGCGGGTTGGCGACAAGCATCGCGCCCGGGCCATTGAGCTGGGCGTCAGTGATTACCTGGGCAAGCCTTACCAGGAAAGCCAGTTGCTGCGCGTGCTGGAGCCGCTGGTGGGCAGGGGAGGCGAACCTTGAGTGAAGGAGAGCTCTACGCCCTGCTGGTGCCCCTGGCAGACGAGCGTTTGCTGGTACCGCGGGCCTGTGTCGCGGAGGTGGCGGCGCTGCCTGCGCTGCAACCGATGCCGGGTGCGCCGGCTTGGTACCTGGGCATCATGGCCTGGAACGGGCGCAGTATTCCCGTGGTGTCCTTCGAGGGCGCCTGCGGGCAGCCGCTGCCCGGGGGCGGTGGTCGCAGTCGGGTGGTGATCTTTTCCTGCCTGGGCCGCAAGCTTCCGGTCGGTTACTTCGGGGTGGTCACCCAAGGTTTCCCGCAGTTGCTCAGGATCAGCCCGAACGTCATCACGGCCGACGAAACCCGGGTGTTTGGCGAGCGCTCGCCAGTGCTCTGTCAGGTCAAGATGGTCAACGAGCTGCCGCTGGTGCCGGACCTCGAGCGGCTCGAGGACATGATCGCCGACGAGACCACAGTAACCGCCTGAAACCGCCGTCAGCGCAGGGTCAGCCAACCGGCGATGCGATCCCAGGCGGAGCGCGGCAAGCGATAGAGCCCGTCGGGATGCGCGTCCAGCACTTCCAGGTCCTCAAGGAGGTCGATGGGCATGAACCACTCGAGCTGGCCCAGCGAAGTGGCGTCCATCACGAGTGACGGCGTCGGGCCCTCGAGACCCTGAAGCTGGCTCAGCGTGTAGCCGGGCCGCGAGGCGCTCTGTTCCAGCAGTTGGTCATGGCCGTTGCAGA
Source organism: Gammaproteobacteria bacterium (assembly GCA_030831085.1). Lineage (GTDB taxonomy): Bacteria > Pseudomonadota > Gammaproteobacteria > Steroidobacterales > Steroidobacteraceae > SG8-30. The sequence goes on along the minus strand of JAURLT010000014.1, from coordinate 5,614 downwards.
TTCGGGATGCTTCCACGCGAACCACGCTGCTCAGGCACTCGGCAGTATTTTCCGCCGGCGGGGCGAGGAACAGCAACAGGTCTCCCCGGGTCGGCGTCGGGCCGCTCGGGTGGGGGATGACAATCTGCTTGCGGAGCGGGCTCTGCAGCGTCGGCAGCTGGGTCTTGTTGCGGCCGGCCACTGCCTCCGGCACCAGTCGCTCGTGCACGTCGCGAGGCAAGGGCAGAATCCAGGCGGCCCGCCCGTCCCCCAGCTCCCTGGCCAGCTCGGGCAGGGCATGATGAAACTCGACCCGGCCATGGACGTCAGTGCCGATCCGCTCGAAGCCGAGGCTCCTGAGCAGCAACTGGCTGATGGCATCGTGGGGCGGCAGCAGCGCGGCCAGTGGCTTGCCCAGCCTGCGGGCCGTGGCCAGCACGTGGGCCACGATCGGCTCCACCACTTGCGCGCCTCGGGTCGGTTCCGCGACAGCCAGGGCGACCAGGCGAATGCGCCCCTCTACCGGTTGTTCGTCGATCAGCGCCACGGCGGCCAGCTGCTCCTGCAGGCTGGCACCAAGAACCCGAACCTGGGGCTCCGCCAGTCGCTCGCGCAGGTAGGGGTCGAAGGGGCCGCATTCCTCAGTCAGGAGAGCACCGTGGCCCTGGTGGTCGAGCAGGGCCACGGGGTCGAGGATCCGCAGAACCACCGGCAATTCGCCTCCCACCAGCGACTCCAGCCAGGCCAGCGTGTCGGCCGGCGTCAGCACTCGTCCCGCCAGGCCGAGGTCGTCCGCCAGCGCGTGCACACGGCCATCAAGCGCCACCAGCAGGTCCGAATTTCCGGACACGAGGCCCCCGAGCAGCCGTAGATCGCCCCGGCTGGCCTCGCTGCCGCTCATGCCGAGCCGCCTGGCTGCCGACAGCACCGCCTCCGGTACCGGCAGGTCAGGGATCTTCTCCAATGGTTCATAGCGGGCGAGATCGAAGCCTCGGCGCTGGACGTCGGCATCCTCGGCGACCTCGCACCAGGCTGATTTCTCCACGGTGAGCGCCATGCCTAGGTCGAAGCAGCGCCGCGCCACCGCCGCCATCATCTCTGCTACCGGTTCGCAACCGGGTCCCGCGAACAGGTAGGGATCGACCAGCAGTCGGGTGCCAGTGCTCATTGCAGGTCCCCGCAGCGCGACTGAACCACGGTCAGGGCCACCAGGGCCGCGGTTTCTGTGCGCAGGATCCGGGGTCCCAGCGAGCGCGCCTCGAAGCCGGCTCCAGCGGCCAGTCGCGATTCTTCCGGTGCCAGCCCGCCCTCGGGGCCGATCAACAGGGCCAGCCGGCTGCAGCCCGGATCGATCGAGGCCAGGGAGTGGCTGGCCGCAGGCTCCAGCCGCACCCGCGTCGGCCCGTCCTCGAGTGCAGTGATGGCATCCGGTAGCGGCCGTGGGGTGTCGATCAGCGGCGGCCTGGCGCGACCGCTCTGTTCGCAGGCCGCCACGGCGATCGCCCGCCAATGCGCCAGTTTTCGCTCGCCCTGCTGGTCGTCAAGGCGAACCACGCTGCGCGCGACCAGCGCGGGCATGATCCGCGCGGCGCCGAGTTCGGTTGCTTTCTGGATGATCGTATCCATACGGTCGCTGCGCGCCACTCCCTGCACTAGGGTCAGGGCAAGCGGGCATTCTGGCAGCCCGGGCCTCGGGTTGGCCAGTGTGACCTGCAGCCGTTCTCCGACCCGCTCACCCACCGTGCCGGGATAGTCCCAGCCGTCGCCATTGAACAGGACCAGCGGGTCCCCGTGTCGCAGCCTGAGCACCCGCAGGACATGCCGGGCCGGTGGGCCTTCGACGACCGCCTGTCCGAGGGCAGACAGCGGTTGTTCGACGTATACCCGGTTCAGGCGCATGCCAGTTCCAGAGCCTCGGCTGTGACTGTGCCGAGCAGGCCCACGTCTTCGTCGGTCACCACGTAAGGCGGCATCCAGTAGAGCACGTTGCCCAGCGGTCTCAGCAGCACCTCTCGCGACAGCGCATGCTGGTAGGCCCGCAAGCCCCTGCGTTCGCGCCAGTCGAACGGCTGCCGCCCGAGTCGATCGCGGACCATTTCGATGGCGAGGATCATGCCGGTCTGTCGTACCTCACCGACGCCGGGGTGATCTGCCAGTGGTGCCGCGGCGCGGGCCATCCGGGTCGCCAGGGCCCGGTTGCGCTCGAGGACGTGTTCCGAGGCGAACAGGTCCAGCGTCGCCAGCGCAGCCGTGCAGGCGAGCGGATTGCCGGTGAAGCTGTGCGAATGCAAAAAGGCTGAGAGCTTGGTGTAGTCGTCGTAGAAGGCCTCGTACACATCTTCAGTGGTCACCACCACCGACAGGGGCAGGTAACCGGAAGTCAGTCCCTTGGACAGGCAGATGAAATCTGGGCGGATCGAGGCCTGCTCGCAGGCGAACAGCGTGCCGGTCCGGCCGAAGCCCACGGCGATTTCATCGGCGATCAGGTGCACGCCGTGACGGTCACATGCCTCGCGCAGCATGGACAGCCAGACCGGGTGATACATCCGCATGCCGCCTGCGCACTGCACCAGCGGCTCGACGATCACCGCTGCCACCTCGTGGGCGTGTCGCTCCAGGGCAGTCTCCATGTGGGCGAACATGCGTCGGGAATGGCTTTCCCAGTCCTCGCCTTGTTCCCGGGTGTAGCAGTCGGGTGAGGGCACGGTGATGACGTCCAGCAGCAGGGGCTGGTAGACCTGCTTGTACAGCGCAACGTCCCCGACCGAGAGGGCACCGAGCGTCTCGCCGTGATAACTGTTGGACAGGGTGATGAAGCGACGCTTGGCCGGCTGGCCGCGGTTCAGCCAGTAGTGGTAGCTCATCTTGACCGCGACCTCGACCCCGGCTGAACCGTTGTCGGCATAAAAGCAGCGGGTCAGGCCCTCGGGAAGCAGCTTGACCAGTCGCTCCGACAGTTCCAGCACCGGCTCGTGAGTAAAGCCGGCGAGGATCACGTGTTCGAGGCGCCCGAGCTGCTCCCTCAGCGCCGCATTGATGGTGGGATTGCAGTGGCCGAACAGGTTGACCCACCAGGAGCTGATGGCGTCGAGGTACCTCCTGCCGTCGAAGTCGTACAGCCAGGGGCCCTCGCCCCGGGCGATTGGTACCAGCGGCAGGGTCTCGTGGTCCTTCATCTGGGTGCAGGGATGCCAGACCACCCGCAGGTCCCGCTCGGCGATCAGCCGATTGTTGAGCCGTGTCATGGGACGATTCTAGGGACTTTCGACCCGCGTCGCAGGAAGGGCTAATCTTGCCAGCATGGACTTCAAGGTTGATCCATTGAGCGGACTCGTCACACCGGCCAGGCAGCTGCCGTCCCCCAATCAGGACGAGCGGCCGCCGGGGGCGAGTCCCGCCCTGGTCGTCATCCACGGCATCAGCCTGCCGCCCGGTGAATTCGGCGGTCCATACGTCGAGCAGCTGTTCACCAACTGCCTGCCGAGGGGCGCGCACCCCTATTTCGAGACCATTGCCGAGCTCAGGGTGTCGGCGCACCTGTTCATTCGCCGCGACGGTGAGGTAGTGCAGTTCGTGCCGCTGCACCGGAGGGCCTGGCATGCCGGGGTGTCCTGCTGGGAGGGGCGTGAGCGCTGCAATGACTACTCCATCGGTATCGAGCTCGAGGGCGCTGACGACACCGCTTACGCGGAGGCGCAGTACGAGGCACTGTCCAGCCTGCTGCGCTGCCTGCAGGCGGCCTATCCGGCACTGTCGCCCGCCCGGGTAGTTGGGCACTCCGACGTGGCCCCCGGCCGCAAGACCGATCCCGGCCCCGCCTTTGACTGGGGTCGCCTGCCTGGAGCGGCCGGCGGCAGGGTGTCGGTGCCGGGCTGATGCGCACCTTGCGAACCCTGCTGCTGTCCGTGCCCTGCGCGCTGCTGGTCGTCGCGAGTGCGGCCGGGGCCGTGCCCCGCTGGGTCAGCCTGGCGCCTCATCTCACGGAACTGGCCTTTGCGGCGGGAGCCGGCGACCTGCTGGTTGGGGTCAGCGCCTACAGCGACTTTCCCGAGGCTGCGCGCAGCCTGCCCCGGATCGGGGACGCGCAGCGGGTCGACAAGGAGCGGCTGCTGGCGCTGCAGCCCGACCTGGTGCTGGCCTGGGGCAGCGGAACCTCCCCCGAGCTGACGGAGTGGCTGAGGCAAAGGGGTATCCGGGTGGAAGTCCTCGAGGTCCGTCGGCTGGCGGAGATACCCGCCGCGCTGGAAGAATTGGGGCGTTGGGCGGGAACTCCTGGAATGGCGTCGGCTGCCGCCGCACGGTTCCGGGCTCGCCTCGCGGTGCTGGCGCCAGCGGCTGGGACTGTCGCACCGGTCCGGGTATTCATCGAACTCGACCATAGCCCGCTGTTCACGGTGAGCGGCGCACACCTGATCAGTGAGATGGTCGAGCGCTGCGGAGGATTCAACGTGTTCGCCGGCCTGCCGGGCCTGGCCCCTGCCGTGAGCCTCGAGGCGGTGATGGCCGCCGCGCCCGAGGTCATCCTGTACGCTGGCCCCGAGGCCGATCCGCTGGCGATATGGAAGCGCTGGCCGCAGATTCCCGCCGTTCGGCGCGGCGCGGTATACGCTGTGCCCGGCGACCTCGTTGCCAGGCCATCGGTGCGCGCACTCGAAGGGCTGGCGGCCATTTGCCAGGCGCTAAACCAGGCTCGAGGCTCGGAGGAGAGGGTACCGTGAGACAAGCAGCGGCCAGACACTGGGTTATCGCTGGAGTGGGACTGCTGATCCTTCTGGTCACCAACGGCCTTACTGCCACGGCCATTACCGTGTTTGACGAGTCCCTGCTGGAAGAATTCGGCTGGTCGCGCAGCGACCTGAAGTTCAGGGACTTCATCAATTTCACCGTCGTGGCCCTGTTCGCACCTGCGGCGGGCTGGGTGCTCGACAAGGTCGGCGTCCGACGCATGCTGGTGATCGGCTGCCTGATCCTGTCAGCAGCCTACTTTGCCTACAGCAGGCTCGGCGGCTTGCAGCAGATGTATGCGATCCACGTGGCCTTCGCCTTCAGCCTGCTCTCCGCGGGAACCATGGTGGTCATCGTGCTGGTGTCGAGTTGGTTCATAGAGCGCCGAGGACTGGCCATCGGCATTGCCCTGATCGGCACCAGCGCCGGTTCCTTCCTGCTGCCGCCGCTGAATGCCGAGTTGATCGCAAGGCTCGGTTGGCGCGACACCTTCGCCCTGGAGGCCGCCTTGCCGTTGGTGCTGCTGGGGGTGATCCTGCTGCTGGTGCGCAATTCGCCGGTCGAGGTGGGGCTCACCCCGCTGGGCGTGGCCCGTGACGGGGAGGATCCGCGCCGAATTGGCCTGGAGTTCCGGCAGGCCCTGGCGACCCGCACCTTCTGGGCCATCGGGCTGTCGGGATTCCTGACCTACTACGCCATCCTCGGGCTGATTTCCCATCTCTTTCTGCACATGCGCCAACTCGGCTTCGAGCCGAGGACTGCGTCGCTTGCACTATCGGCGTTTTCCCTGCTGGCCATGCTGGCCAAGCTGACAGGTGGCTTCCTGTCGGACCGCCTGGATCGACAGCGGGTTTTCATGGGCAGCCTGCTGGTGATGTTCGCCGGGATCGCCTGTCTTGCGACGCTGCGG
>JAURLT010000067.1 GCA_030831085.1 Gammaproteobacteria bacterium | reverse complement strand
CCGGGCACGTACACCAGCCCTGATGACAGGCCGAACGCACCCTCTTGCATGGCCCGTTCCACTTCAGCTTGCATCCGCCGAAGCTCATCGTCGGTGGGCGGGCGATCCTCCAGCCCCATCACTGCCGCCCTTACAGCGCCGTGGCCGACGAAGGAGCCGTAATTGACGGCGATCCCTGAGGCTTCCAGGCGCCGGAAACTGTCGGCCAGAGGCAGCGGCGACCAGCCATCCGGCCCGCCGATGAGGGTGGTGACGCCTTGCCGGATGACATTCTCTGCATTCGGCCAGCGGTAGAGGCCTGCCCGGTCATCATCCTGGCGAATGGCGTGTGAGTGCAGATCGATGAACCCTGGGGCTACGGCCAGGCCGGTGACGTCGATGACGCGGTCTGCCGTGAGCCCCTCGCCTTCTCCAATCTGAATGATCCGGTCGCCCTGGATCCACACATCAGTGAGTGTCGGCGGCAGGTTCTCCCCGCTGAAGACCGTGCCGCCTTGCAGCACGGTGATCGGCCCGGCGGTAGCCGTGCTCGCATTGGCGGCGAAGCACGGCAGGCATAGCCACAGGCAGGAACACAGCGCGGCGATTTTCGAAACCATGTTGGCCCCCTTCAGCCTGGGATCATTGTGCCAGAGGCACCGGGCTGCGCTACCCTAGCCAAAACCATCTGGAGCCCACCGCCATGAGCGATATGTCGAAGGACGACAGCCGCCTGCCCATCAAGCTGGACTCCACCAGCAACGGTGAGTTTGCGCCGCGACCGCTGGATGCCATCTCGCGGCGCGCCAACGCACTGGCGAGGGACGCCGCCGACACGCACGCCCGCCGCCTCGGCTTGTCGCGACGGCAGTTCCTGGTGTCCGGCTGTGGCGCCGCCACCGGCCTCTTGGCCATCAACGCAGCACATGCCGCAGCGGGCCGACCGGGCGGATTCTTCGAGATCTCAGCTGAGGCCGCGACTGATGCCGACGCCGCGGCGGAGGCCATCGGCAAGCGCGAATTCATCTTCGACGTGCAGGGCCACTACGTGAACCCAGAGGGCGCGTGGCTCGGGCGTACCCCCAAGGGAGGTGGCATGGCGCGTGCGCTGGCCGGCATGCCCAAGGCCGGTTGCGGACTTGGCAGCGGTGAGTACGGTCATCTCCAGTGTCTGGGGCCGGAGGAGTTCATCAAGGATGTGTTCATGGATTCGGACACCGACGTCATGGTGCTGTCCTTCGTGCCCTCAAGCCGGGAGCTGGAGCCGCTGACCATCGAGGAAGCGGCGGCCACTCGCGACATCGTCGACAAGATGGAAGGCTCCCATCGGCTGCTGCTCCACGCCAAAGTCCAGCCGAACCAGGCAGGCGATCTCGATGACATGGAGCGGCTCGCGGGGTTTGGCATCTCGGCGTGGAAGACCTACACCCAGTGGGGCCCGGAGGCCAGGGGCTTCTGGATGACCGATGAGGTCGGGATCGAGTTCGTGGAACGGGCCCGTCAGCTGGGGGTACGCAACATCTGCATCCACAAGGGCATTCCCCTGCGTGCCGAGAGTTATGAGCACTCTACTTGCCGGGACATCGGTCCCATCGCGAAGCGCTTTCCCGACGTCAATTTCCTGATCTATCACTCCGGCTGGGTGCCGGGTGCCGCAGAAGGGCCCTATGATCCCGCTCGCGCTGATGGGGTTGACGCGCTCGTGACCTCGCTGCTGGAAGCCGGCGTCGCTCCCAACTCGAACGTCTACGCCGAGCTTGGCTCCACCTGGCGCTTCGTCGGGCTGCGTGAGCCCGATTCAGCGGCGCACCTGCTCGGTAAACTGTTCCGCTACGTCGGAGAGGACAACGTGCTGTGGGGCACCGACTCGATCTGGTACGGGTCCCCGCAGGACCAGATCCAGGCGTTCAGGACCTTCCAGATCGCCGAGGAATTACGCGAGCGTCACGGCTATCCCGAGATCACGGCCGCGCTGCGCCGCAAGGTGTTTGGCCTCAATGCCCTGAAGCCCTATGCCCTGCCGCTGGAGCTGTTGCAGGACAAGCTGGGCAGCGATGCGCTCACTGCCCAGCGGGCCAGTTACCTGGAAAACCCCGCGCCCTCGTTTCGGACTTACGGACCAAAGACCCGGCGCGAGTTCCTGCATCTGCAGGGGATGGGTGGGTAGGCCTCCCGTCGGAAGCGTGCCACGTCATCCCAGGGTGGACCAGTTCTCCACCAGGTAGTCCGCCGACCGTCGAGCCAGCGCGCTGAGCGTGAAGGTGGGGTTCACGCCGCCAGCCGTGGGGAACAGGCTGGAGCCCGCAATGAAGAGGTTAGGGACCTCATGGGCCTGCCCGTAGCCATTGGTTACCGAATCCCCTGCCGAGCGGCCCATCACCGTGCCGCCCATGGTGTGCATCTGGTTGCGGCCACCGGTCCAGATCTCGGTGGCACCCGCCGCTGCAAACACCTGCTTGCCGCGTTCGATGCCGGCAGCCCAGCACTTCACGCTATCCTCCGGGAACTGGTGAGTCGCGCTCGCCATCGGCATGCCGAAACGGTCGCGGCTTGCGGTCAGCGTCACCCGGTTGTCCGGATCGGGCAGCCCCTCCCCGACGAAGGTCATGGTGGCCAGCTTTCTGGCAGCCTTCTGGAGGAACTCGTGCAGCGGTGCACCGAACAGGTCGACGCGGCTGTTGCCGATGCCGAGCAGGTCGTTGGGCTTCAGCGCGTTGGCGATCAGCCAGCTGGAGCTGCCAAGGTAGCCCTTCTCCAAATTTTTCGCGTAATCGTCCTGGCTGACCAACTGCCCGCCAGTGCGGCCCAGGAAATTGTCGGTGTCTTCCTCGAAGAAGCCGAAGATGTTGGAGGTGGTGTGCGCCATCATGCTGCGCCCCACCATGCCGCTGCCGTTGGCCAGGCCGCCCTCGCGCGAGTTCAGAAGGATGCGCGGTATCTCGAAGACGTAGGCGGCCAGGATGACCACGTCGGCCCTGATCTCCTGACGCTCACCTGCCGCGTCGTAGTACTCCACCCCGGTGGCCCGATCCCCGCGAGGGGTGGTCAGCACCCGCGACACCTTGCTGTCGTGGATGATTTCGGCTCCTGCCGAGAGGGCCTGTGTCAGGTGGGTGGCTATGGGATTCGCGAGCGCGCCGATCGGGCAGCCCGAGTCGCACCAGCCGTCCTGGATGCAGGCCGAGCGGCCGCGGTAGGGCACCGAGTTGATGGCCATGGGCAGTGGCGCGGTACGCAGGCCCAGCTTTTCAAAGCCTCGTGCGATGACCTCGCCTTGCGCAAAGACGGGCAGTGCGGGCATGGGATAGGGTGCCCCGGCGGGGCGCCAGATTTCTTTTTCGGCATCGCCCGACAGGCCCACTTCTTCCTGCACCCGGTCGTACCAGGGGCGGAGGTCGGCGTAGGAGATCGGCCAGTCGACCCCCTGGCCGAACCGGCTCTTCATCTCGAAGTCTTCTTCGTGCAGGCGGAACCAGCAAGCGTAATGGTGCAGCGCGGAACCGCCGGTGCCCCAGCCCGAAGCGAAGCCCACCGACAGCGGATCGCGGCCGCCGGTCATGGTCGTGCCGGCAGGGACCTTCAGCCGGCGCGACCAGATCTGCGAGCTGACCAGATCCGACATGCCCCGCTGGGGCCCGGCCTCCAGGATCAATACCTTCTTGCCTGCGGCGGCGAGTGTGGCCGCCATCAGGCTCCCGGCGGCGCCCGAGCCTACGATGACGGCATCGACTTGTTCCCGGGTCGCCATGCCTTACCAGGGCCGCGGTGGTGCGATGTGCGCCATATAAGGAACGCCCAGCCTGGCAAACCCCTCCTCCGTCCCGTAGCAGACGTCGACGGCATCGTTGCGGGCGATGAAATAGAACAATTGCGAGGGTGGCCCGGCCCAGCCTTCCGGCTGCTGCTGGGCGATCTGGCCAACCATGGCGATTCTGTCGGCCATGGCGAGCGCATGGAAAGCCTGCTGATGTGTGGCCTGGCTATGTTGCTCCAGCGCATCGAGCGACTGACGATAGAAGTCGGTCGAGTCTGCCGGGAAGTCGACGTACTTCAGCAGCAGCAGCGGTTCCGCACTGGCGAGCTGGTCGTCCACGTAGCGCGAGATGCCGGCCGCGGCGGCGCCTGGCAGCAGGGTCTCGCCGAGCGCATCGAGCGTCCGTACCTGCGGCGGCGTTAGAACTCGATAGGCCGGTGGCGGGGCCTCGGTGCCAGCGTAGGAAATTCGGGCCGAGGATAGTGAAGCAGCCAGCAGTCCTGCACCAGCACCCTTGAGGAAAGCGCGCCGCTCACCCTGGGCGCGCAGGACTTCGGTCAGGAGGGTCGACGAGGCGTCCACGAAGCCATCGTGGCACAGTGCACAGAAGCCGGCAACAACCGACCGTGGCAGGCGGGTTCAGGCAAAGCCCAGGTAGACCCGCTTGTTGTGCTTACCCTTGTTCTCTACCTTGATGACCTGCAGGCGGCCGATCTCGCCGAGGGAGCGGACGTGGGTACCCCCACAGGGCTGCAGGTCTATTCCGGGTATCTCCAGCAACCGGATCCTGCCGGCTCCCCGGGGCGGCTGGACCGACAGGGTCCGAACCAACTCCGGTTGGGCATCGAGGTCGGCGTCGGTGATCCATCGCGAGGTGGTCTCGACTCCCGTAGCGACCAGCGCATTGATCGCTTCGGTGACCTGGGTCGGATCGATGTCCTCCTGGGTGTCGAAGTCCAGGCGGCTTTTTTCGGCACCAACCTGGCCTCCGGTCACGCCGAACCTGAGCACCGAACCCAGCAGGTGTAGGGCGGTATGCATGCGCATGTGGGCGTGCCGCCGGTTCCAGTCGATGCGCGCCGAGAGCGCCGTCCCTGCACCGGGCGGATCGCTGCCCTCGGCGAGCTTGTGCAGGATGTGGCCGCCTTCGCCCTTACGGGTATCCACGACCTGCCATTCGCGTCCATCGGCGGCGACGAGGGCTCCCGTATCTCCCGGTTGTCCTCCGCCCAGGGGATAAAACACCGTCTGATCAAGGACTACGCCATCGGTGCCCGATTCCAGTACCCGGCTGTCACAGTGCTGCTGGTAGGCGTCTTCCTGAAACAGTGCCCTGGTTCCCTGCATGGTGGGGTCTCCCTGCGTTTTGACCCGGTAGTTTAGCCCCTGCTGCCGGTTCCTCGCCGGAGATCCCTTGCAGGAGCTCTAGTTCGCCGTCACTCACCATCGTCTGATATGCCACATAATCGAAAATTAACGGCGCCAGGAGACTCATATGGCTGATGCAAGACTGCGGCAGATGATCCAGCACAAGCAATTTGTGGTGGCGCCAGGCGTGTTCGACATGATCTCGGCAATGCTGGCCGAGCGAGTCGGCTTCGATGCCGTCTACGCCTCAGGTTACTGGCTTACGGCTTCTTACCTGGGCATTCCGGATGCCGGGATCGCGACCTACAGCGACATGATCAGCCGGGTTGCCAAGGTCGTGGAGAAGTCCAGTGTCCCGGTGATTGCGGACGCAGATACCGGTTTTGGCGGGTTGCTGAACGTCCACCATACGGTGATCGGCTACGAAAAGGCCGGCGTATCGGCTATCCAGATCGAGGACCAGGAGTTTCCCAAGAAGTGCGGCCACACGCCCTACAGGCGGGTGGTGCCCGTCGAGGACATGGTGGCCAAGGTGCGGGTCGCGGTAGAGGCCCGTAGCAACGACAACCTGCTGGTCATTGCGCGGACCGATGCCAGGACCGGCTACGGCTACGACGCGGCCATCGAGCGTGGCGTCGCCTATGCGGAAGCAGGCGCGGATATCGTCTTCGTGGAGTCGCTGCAGTCCGTCGATGAAATGCGCAAGGCGTGCGCGACCATTCCGGCGCCCTTGATGGCCAACATGTCCGATGGGGGCAAGACGCCGATTCGTCCGGCCGCCGAGCTTGCCGAGATCGGCTATGCCTGCGCGATCTGGCCGGCGCTGGCTGCACTCTCGGCCAGCGCCGCCATTGAGCGGGCCTATGCTCACCTTAAGGCCGCGGGCACCAGCCTCAGTCCAGACGTCCCCCTGTTTGGCTTCGACGACTTCTGTCGGATGGTCGGATTCGAGGATGTCTGGGCGTTCGAGGAAAAGTGGAAAGATGTGCTCCACAAGCAGGCGAACAACCCGTGAGCGCTCCTGAGCCTTTCAATCTGTTGCGACAGTTTGCTCCAGGACTTCCCGCATCACCTTGCCGCTGGTGTTCCGAGGTAGTTCGGCGGCATTCACGAAGCGAACCTCGCGCGGCAGCTTGTAGCGCGCCAGCCTGGTCTGGAGAAGAGCCAGGATCTCGTCTTCGGTGATCGACGCGTTGCCGGTCGCGACAAACAGTACAGGCACCTCGCCCCAGCGCTGGTCGGGTCGGCGCACAACAATGGCCTCCTCGATCCGCGGATCGGCCAGTAGCGGGCCCTCTATTTCCGCGGGGTAGATGTTCTCGCCCCCCGACTTGATCAGGTACTTCGAGCGGCCAGAAAATTCAAAGCAGCCGTCCTCACGTCGCCGGAACAGGTCACCCATGGGGTAGGCCCCATTGATAAAGCCACTACGATCAATGCGCCCCTCGCGCCAGTAACCGGAAAACAGGGTGGGACCCCTGACCAGCATCTCACCAACGCCGTTGCTTTCCGCTTGAAGAAGCAGTTCGCAGCCAGTATTTGCCCGCTTGCCCAGGTCCCAGTCCTCGCCGCCCGGATGCAGTAGTCCGCCGGAAAGCGGCGGCAGCCCGGTCTCGGTGGATCCGGAGCTGTTGAGAAACGCTGCCCCGGTCAATCGACAGGCGTCTTCGACCTGCGCGCGAGCGACCATGTCTGCCATGCAGCCGATCACCTTGAGGCCTCGTACCGCTGCGCCGCGCCCGCGCAGTTCGGCCAGTACCGGCTCGATGGTGGCCGGGACAAGCAGCAGCCAGCCTACCTTGCGCTCCAGCAGGGTATCCACGATAGCCACGGGATCGAGCCCGTCGATCACCACCACCGTGGCGCCATACATCAGGCTCGAAAGGCTGTGCTCGCTGCCACCCATATGGAACATGGGTGCCCAGGCGATGAAGGCATCTTCCTCATCAAGATGCAGGTCCCGTTGCAGTACGCCCATCCGCGCCACTTCGGCGCGCTGACTGATCACGGCAGCCTTGGGTGTGCCGGTCGTGCCGCTGGTGAAGATGATCAACAGCCCGTCTTCGGGCTGGCCTGTCGTCGCGCAGTCCTCGTACGACGCGGCCCCGGCCACAAAATCGGTCAGGCCATGACTCTCTAGACCCGCACCGGCGCGGGTCGCCGTCTCGGCAAAGCGTGTGCTACGCAACAGGAGCTTGGGCTGAACCTGTCCGATGCAGGCCACCAGTTCCTCTGCGGTGAGCCGATAGTTCAGGCAGGCCACCATGGCACCCAGGTGGGCTGCGGCAAGCTGCACCAGTAGGTACTCGAGGCAGTTTTCCGACAGGACCGCCACGCGTTCGCCACGGGTGACGCCGTGAGCAGCGAGCTTTGTGGCAAGACTGCGGACGATCCGGGCCGTGCTGCCGTAGTCGAGCTTCCTTTCTCCCTCAACGAGCGCGATCCGCTGCGGATGCAGGCGCGCTCGCTCATGGAACAGTTCATGTACGGTACTTTCGTTCACTCGAGTGGCCTCCACAACTCGGCCTCGAGACGCGCCTTGGGCTCGCCGGCTGACAGCAAGGTGGCGGTGACCTGGACGGTCTCGATTTCCCCTGACGCACTGCTCACAAGCCACTCACCCTCTACGCTCGCTTCGCATGGCGCGACGAGCGGCGCGAGAAAGCGGGTGTGTACCTTGATCAGGCGCGCGCCGGGGAGCGCTTCGAGCACGGCGCTGATCAGGTAGGCAAGGTTGGCGGGCCCGGGGTGCACCGCACCGCCTTCCGGCTCGTGGATCGGATTATCGTCGTCGAGCAGGCGTGACCACGAGGCTGCGCTGTCGGCGGCTACCCGAATGGCCTTGCTGAATTTCATGTCCTTCCGCCTCGCGGCAGGATCCATAAGTACCGGAGCTCCACTACAGGTTCACCCGTGGGCCTGAAGACGTCGACCCGGAAGCGCAGTTTGTCGAGCGTGCCAAGCTGCCGACTCGGGTGGCGGCTGAGTCCTTCTATGGTCGCGCTGACCTGATAGTCGACGTCGGTTTCCAGCGGGGCATGAAAATCGATGGACAGTTCACCAAGGAACGGACCGTCCGCGAGGTCGAAGTCGCAGAGCGCACACAGCTCGCCGATGGACACCCCCAGCGAGCGCAGCGATACCACCGTGGCATGGGCGGGGTTCACGCCCTGCGCGCCGCCCTGGGCGAGACGGCACAGTTCGGCGGCCTCGGCTGCCGAGATCCGATATCGCCCGCCGGGCAACTTGTGACCGGCCAGTTCAGGCGGGGCCGCAATCAAGGCGAACCTTCGGCGAGCGAGAGGAGCACGAGGCGGTTGTCCCGCATGGCAGGGATACCGAGCGCGCCATTCTCGGTGTCGATGCCGAGATCAGCAAGGCCGGGCAGTCCGGTCAGGACCGTCTGCACGGCTCCCGACGAGGAAATGCGCAGCACGGTGCCAACCATCCAGTCGGTGACGTATAACCACTCGCCCCGTCTCACCAGTCCGTCGAGATGTCCGATCGAATGGCCGTCAAACAGGACCCGCAGCTGCCGGTTCGTGAGATTCACCTCCAGCAATCGCCCGGGGCGCGTGGTCTCGATGCTGCCGGGTGCCTTCGCCGGCCCCCAGGTTGCCACCAGCAGCAAATCCCCCTCGACCCATAGGCCGTTCGGGCCCTCCAGGTTCTCATCCTGCAGCCAGGCCTCGGCATCCTGGCCGGGGGCAATCCGATAAATCCGGTTGCCGGCCATGTCGCTAACGTACAACGTGCCGTCAGCGGCGGCCGCGATGTCGTTGGGCGTGATGGCACCGGGCAGTTCGATGGTGCGGAGCACGCGGTGCGTCCCGACGTCGATCTCGAGGACGCCAGCACGGTCGACGGCATACAGGGTATTGCCGTGGCTGGTGAGGCCGGTGGGTGCATCGAGGCCGTTGATCCAGCGTGCTTCCAGCAGCTGGCCGTCCGCTGAGAAACGGGTAATCCAGCCGATTCCGTCCCGCTCCACTGACATGCCGCCGCCGAGGCTACTCACGTACCAGCTCTGGCTGCCGGCATGCCAGTGGGCACTTTCCGGCGCGTCGAGATGTGGCGAATCGTCGGCGAGCGCTGCGCCTCCGGGCGTGGCAAGGGTCAGGCAGAGAGGGAGGAGCAAGGTTTTGGTCGGGTGCATGAGGGCATTTCTCCGGTGCAGGTCGCATCGTACACTCGGCGCCTCGATCCTAGGAAAAGCCATGCCTGAGGGACCGGAAATCCGTCGCGCCGCCGACCAGGTGGCGGCCGCCATCGTCGGGCGTCGTGCCGAACGGGTCTGGTTCGGCCTGCCGACGCTCAAGCGCCATGGGAAGACGCTGTCGGGACAGAAGGTGACGCGCGTCGAGCCGCGAGGCAAGGCCTTGCTGACGCATTTTGAGGGCGGGCTTTCCATTTACAGCCACAATCAGTTGTACGGGCGCTGGCAGGTGGTCAAGCCCGGCAAGTTGCCGCGCACCACCCGCAGCCTGCGGCTCGCCATCGAAAACGGACACCGCTGGGCGTTGCTGTACAGCGCCTCCGACATCGAGGTCCTCTCCACCGAACAGGCCTATGCTCATCCCTATATCGCGCGCCTGGG
>JAURLT010000013.1 GCA_030831085.1 Gammaproteobacteria bacterium | reverse complement strand
GGCGCCAGACGAGTGCGGGATACCGGGCCGAAATGCCTGAGCACAACAAAATGAGCGCCTGAATCCACCGCCTGCCGAGCCGCGGCGGCATCGTCGCAAGCCACGCCCACCAGGGACGGATCGCTCGGATCGACGCTGACCGCGCCACTGCCCGGATCCAGCAGCACACCGTCGGCACCCATGGCCACTGCCAGCATGGCCGCCTGCATCGCGTCCCCGGCCACCACCACCCGATGGCCCAGGGCTCGCGCGGCCATCACCCGCGCACGGAGCTCACCGGTGTCCGGATCGTCTTCCAGCGGCCGCCAGACCAGGAGCTCTGGCTCCGGCAGTCGGGTCGCCAGCGCGAGCCCCGCTCCACTAGGCAGAACCCGGGCGAGTCGCGGCAGGCGAATGGCGGTGACGATGGGCGTATCGGCCTCCAGCAAGTCGACCCGCGCCAGCCCGTCGGGCTCCACCCACGAGAGTTTCTGGCCGTCCAGGCCGCGGGCTACCCCGCGGTAGCTGCGTACCAGCCAGGCGTCGAGCAGGACTTCTCGGTCCGGGTAGCGATGGCGGACGCTGATGAGCGGCTCAGCCTCGTCAATGTCGACGTCGAGCTCCTCGCGGCATTCGCGCACCAACCCCTGGTAGCGGGCTTCACCCGGCTCCAGCTTGCCGCCCGGGAACTCCCACTTGCCGGCCATGTGCTTACCGGCAGGTCGCTGCGTGACCAGCACCCGCCCATCGCGATCAAACATGACGGCGGCGACCACGTGCTGAATGATCGGCTCGCCAGGCGTGCGGGAGTCGCCGACCACAGCCATCCCACTTAACCGAGCGAGCCGTGGCAGTGTTTGTACTTGCGGCCCGAGCCGCAGGGGCAGGGCTCGTTGCGCCCCACCTTGCGATCCTCGCGCACAAAAGGCTCGACGGCGGCCGCCGCCCCCCCAGAACCGGCCGCTGCAGCAGGCGCGGGCTCGGCGGACTCTCCCGGCAGGGCCGGCGCCTGGGCGTGGGTCGCCTGCATCTGTCGCTGGAGCCTGGCCTGGCGCTCGCGCTCGGCGCGCTCGATTTCCTCCTCGGTGCGCACCTGCACGCGCTGCATCAAGACGACCGTGTCGCGCTTGATGCGATCGAGCATCTGGCTGAACAACTCGAAGGCCTCGCGCTTGTACTCCTGCTTGGGATTCTTTTGCGCATAGGCGCGCAGGTAGATGCCCTGGCGCAGGTAGTCCATGGCCGCGAGGTGCTCGCGCCAGTGACCGTCGAGTTGCTGCAGCATGACCACCTTCTCGAGGTGACGCATGATCGGCTCACCGACCTGGGTCACCTTGGCCTGGTAGGCGGCGTCCACCCCGTCCACCACGTGCCGGCGCACGGCTTCGGCATCACGGCTGTCGTCCTCGGCCGCCCAGCCAGCCACGTCCATGACGATGCCGTAGTCCTTCTGCAGGGCCTCGCTCAGCCCCGGCAGGTCCCACTGCTCCTCCACGCTCTCAGGTGGCACGAAGCCGGCCACCAGGCCGGAGACCACTTCATCGCGCAAGCCCGTGATGACCTCGGCAATGTCCTCATCGGACATGATCTCGGTGCGCTGCTGGTAGATGACCTTGCGCTGGTCGTTGGCGACGTCGTCGTACTCCAGCAGGTTCTTGCGGGCATCGAAGTTGTGGGACTCGACCTTGCGCTGGGCCCGCTCGATCTGGCGGGTAAGCATCCGGCTCTCGATGACCTCGCCCTCGCGCATGCCCACCGTCCTCAGCAGCGACTTGGTCCGCTCCGGATCGCCGAAGATGCGCATGAGCGTGTCCTCCAGCGACAGGTAGAAGCGGCTGGAGCCCGGATCGCCCTGACGGCCCGAGCGGCCGCGCAGCTGGTTGTCGATGCGACGGGACTCGTGGCGCTCAGTGCCGATGATGTGCAGCCCGCCCGCCTCGACGACCGTCTGGTGCAACTGCGCCCATTCGTCCCTGAGCGTCTGGATGCGCGCCTCGCGGGTCGCCTCGTCGAGCCCTTCCTCGGCGCGTACATGCTCGACCTGCTTTTCCACGTTGCCACCGAGGACGATGTCGGTGCCGCGACCGGCCATGTTGGTGGCGATGGTGACGGTGCCGGGCCTGCCCGCCTGGGCGATGACCTGAGCCTCGCGCTCGTGCTGCTTGGCATTGAGCACCTGGTGCACGATGCCCTGCTTGTCGAGTTCCTTCGAGAGCAGCTCGGAGGTCTCGATGGAGGTGGTGCCCACCAGCACCGGCTGCTTGCGTTCCATGCAGTCGCGGATGTCGTCCAGGATGGCCTGGAACTTGTCGTGCTGGGTCAGGTAAACCAGGTCGGGCATGTCCTTGCGGATCATCGGCCGGTGGGTCGGAATGACCACCACCTCGAGGCCGTAGATCTGCTGAAACTCGAAAGCCTCGGTATCGGCAGTGCCGGTCATGCCAGCGAGCTTGCCGTAGAGGCGGAAGAAGTTCTGGAAGGTGATGGAGGCGATGGTCTGGTTCTCCTCGCGAACCTTGACCCGCTCCTTGGCCTCGACGGCCTGGTGCAGGCCATCCGACCAGCGCCGACCCGGCATGGTGCGACCGGTGAACTCGTCGACGATGATCACCTCGCCGTTGCGGACGATGTATTCCACGTCGCGGTTGTAGAGGTGATGAGCTCGCAGCGCAGCGTTCAGGTGATGCATGAGGCGGATACCCCCCGCATCGTAGAGGCTGTCGCCCTCCGCGAGCAGCCCGGCCTCCTGCAGCAGCGACTCGGCTTTCTCGAAGCCTGTTTCCGAGAGGTGGATCTGGCGGCTCTTCTCGTCGACAAAAAAATCGCCCTCTCCCTCTTCCTCGGCCTGGCGGCTGAAACGGGGGGCCAGATCGTTGACCTTGAGATACAGCTCGGTGCTTTCCTCGGCCGGCCCGGAAATGATCAGCGGCGTGCGGGCCTCGTCGATCAGGATCGAGTCCACCTCGTCGACGATGGCGTAGTGCAAGCCGCGCTGGACCCGGTCTTCGAGCCGGAAAGCCAGGTTGTCGCGCAGGTAGTCGAAGCCGAACTCGTTGTTGGTGCCGTAGGTGATGTCGCAGGCATAGGCCTCGCGCTTCTCGGCCGGACTCTGGCCAGAGCGGATCACGCCGACGCTGAGGCCCAGGAAGCGATACACGGGCGCCATCCACTCGGCGTCGCGCTGGGCGAGGTACTCGTTGACCGTGACCACGTGCACGCCCTGGCCCGACAAGGCGTTCAGGTAGACCGGCAGGGTGGCCATGAGGGTCTTGCCCTCACCGGTACGCATCTCGGCAATCTTGCCCTGGTGCAGCGTGGTGCCGCCGATCAGCTGCACGTCGAAATGAGTCATGCCCAGGGCGCGGGTAGCGGCCTCGCGGACGACCGCAAAGGCCTCGGGCAGCAGCTCATCAATCGCCGCGCCATCGGCCAGCCGCTGCCGCAGGGTGTCCGTGCGCGCGCGAAGCGCCTGGTCGGACTCGGCGCGCAGGGTTTCGGTGAATCGTGCTGCCCGCTCGACCTGCCGCGCATAGTCGCGCAGCAGTCGCTGGTTTCGGCTACCGAACAGCTTGGTGAAGAACTTGAGCAAGGGAGGCGACCTCCGGCCATCGGGACCGGTCTAAAAGGCCGTATTGTAAGGAAAAATCGCGCCGAGGGGCAGACGCGACGAGATCAGCGCTTGACGAACACCAGCGGATTGACCGAGCGGCCGTTCTTGATCACCTCGAAATGCAGGTGGGTGCCAGTAGAGCGGCCCGTGGAGCCCATCAGTGCAACGGGCTCACCTCGCTTCACGGTGTCGCCCGCCTGCACCAGCAGCGAGGCATTGTGGCCATAGCGGCTGACGTAGCCCTTGCCGTGGGTGATCTCGACAAAATTGCCGAAATTGCGGTTGCGGCCCACCTTGCTGATGACACCATCGGCAGCGGCCAGCACCCGGGTTCCCGGCGGTCCGGCGAAGTCGAGCCCGGCGTGGAAGGCGGCCTTGCCGGTGAAGGGATCGGTACGGTTACCGTAGAAGGACGAGATATAGCCCGCCTCCACCGGAGTCCCGCCGGGCACGATCTGCTGAGCCAGTTCACGGGAGAGGATGAGGGTCTCGAGGGCAGCCAGTTGCCGGCTGCGATCGTCGATGGTGGCCTGTAAGGTGTCCAGCAAGGCCTCCACGCTGGGGGCCGCTGCACCGGTTTCACCGGGCATCGGGTCCTCGGGACCGCCGACCGCCGGTGGGGAATCGAAGTTGAATTCCCGAGCGTCAAGTTCGGCCGCCTCGGTGAGGCGCTTGCCCAGTGCATCGAGGCGGATGAGCCGCGCATTCAATTCGCCCACCCGGGCAGCGAGCGCGTCGATCTGCTGACCGGCGTCGGCACGGGTCCTGTCGACCATTGCGCGCTGCTCGCTCAGGGCTGCGTCCCAGCGGGCGATGTCCGGATCTTCCGGCACCACAGCAATTCCGCCCCAGAAAGCGGCAGCAGCCACCATGAGCAGGGTAACCACCGCGGCCCGCAACTGAATGAAGCGGCTGCCAAGCACCGCATTCACTCGCCGCCAGCGATTCAGGATTTTCGACGCCATCCAGATCTGCTCCCGCTCCTGGCCGACGACCCAGCGCCGACCTCGGCGATTCCTTATTGTTTCACTGGAATCCCCAGGGACGTCCGCTATCCTGAGCGGACGACGAAGGCGGAAATTGCCAAACTTTTCCTTTTTATTCAAGCACTTTTGACATTAGGTGGCGGCACAGTCTGGGATGAAAAACGAAAAACCGACGGAAGTCAGTCAGTTACTGCGGAATAGTCAGGGAACACTTAAAAAGCTGCAGGACGCCGCCCAAGCCGCTTCGCGCACCCTGGAAGCCGTTCGCGCGTGCCTGCCGGCACCCCTGGGCGCCGAGGTCTGGGGCGCCTCGATACGCGGTCAGACTCTCACCCTGCTGGTCACTTCGGCTGCCTGGGGCACGCGCATTCGCTTCCATGCGGCTGTCCTGCGGGCGGCGCTGGGACCCGGTCCGGAAGGCGGGATTGCGCGGGTCGTGGTGCGGGTGCGGCCGGCGGTCGGCCGCTGAGGATCAACTGGCTGCCGCCAGGGCACCGTCGTAGGCGATGGGTGATTCGGTCGCCTCGGCGAAGCTCACCAGCTCCCACGCGTCCTGCTGGTCGAGCAGGGCCCGACAGACCTGGTTATTGAGGCCATGGCCCGACTTGAAGGCGCTGAAGCGTCCGATCAGGCAGTGGCCAAGCAGGTACAGGTCACCGATTGCATCAAGCACCTTGTGCTTGACGAACTCGTCCTCGAAGCGCAGGCCGTCCTCGTTCAGGATGCCGTACTCGTCGAGCACGATGGCGTTCTCCAGGGTGCCGCCGAGTCCCAGGTTGTTGGCCCGCATGGCCTCTAGATCGCGCATGAAGCCAAAGGTACGCGCGCGGCTGATTTCCTGCAGGAAACTGCCAGTGGAAAAATCCATGGTGGCGGTGCGCGTGTGCCGCCGGAACACTGGATGGTCGAACTCGATCTCGAATTGGATGCTGAAACCGGGACCCGGTTCGAATCGCGCCCACTTGTCGCCGTCATGGACTTCGATCGGCCGCAGGACCTTGAGGAAGGCCTTGGGCGCGGCCTGCTCAACCAACCCGACCGACTGCATCAGGAACACGAAGGGGGCGGCACTGCCGTCCATGATCGGCACCTCGGGCGCCGAGAGTTCGATACAGAGATTGTCGATCCCGAGTCCGGCCACGGCGGACAGCAGGTGCTCCACCGTGCAGACCCGCCCCTCACCGACGGTGAGGGAAGTCCCCAGCGTGGTCTCACTTACGTGGTGGGCCAGCGCCGGGATGTCGGGAGTACCTGGCAGATCACTACGCCGGAACACGATCCCCGAACCGGGGGGCGCCGGACGCAGGGTCATGACCACCTTGCGCCCGGAGTGCAGGCCCACCCCGGTGGTGCGAACGATGCCTTTCAGGGTGCGTTGCTGCATGACTGCCTCAATCTAGCACAGGGACGTCCCCGGTCCGGGTGGCTGCGGAGGAAAGTGCCAACCCGGTCCGGGGATCCAGCCCGTCAGTCAGCCTGGCGACGCAGGAAGGCCGGGATGTCCAGCACGTCCTCGCTCGGCGCGTCGTAACGCAGGCCATCGCCCACCGCCCGCCGGTTCTGGCGGACCGCCGGGGGCGCGTCGAACTGGCGATAGTCCGGGGCAGCCGGCTTGGCCGGAACCACCGAGACCTGCGGCGTCCGCACTGCCGGTCGCGGTGCCGCCGCGGGCGCACGCTCCTCAGCACGCGAAGCCACAACATTCTCGAGGCCGGTTGCCACTACCGTGACCCGAATTTCGCCCTGCAACTCAGGATCGATCACGGTACCGATCACCACGGTGGCATCCTCGGCCGCGTACTGCTTGATGATGTTGCCCACCTCCTCGAATTCACCGATGGCAAGGTCGAGGCCGGCAGTCACGTTGACCAGGATGCCCTGGGCGCCGGCCAGGTTGATGTCCTCCAGCAGCGGGCTGGAGACGGCCATCTCGGCCGCCGCCTGGGCGCGACCCTCGCCGCTGCCGAAGCCGGTCCCCATCATGGCCGGGCCGGTACCGATCATGACCGTGCGCACGTCGGCGAAGTCGACGTTGATCAGGCCGGGACGGGTGATCAGGTCGGCGATGCCCTGCACAGCGCCCTGCAGCACCTCGTTGGCCTGCCGGAAGGCATCGAGCAGGGTGGTCGTGCCGCCCAGCACCGACAACAGCTTCTGGTTGGGAATGGTGATCAGCGAATCCACGTGGCGGCTGAGGTCGAGGATGCCCTGTTCCGCGATGGAGGCGCGCTTATTGCCCTCCATGTTGAACGGCCGGGTGACCACCGCCACCGTCAGGATGCCCAGTTCGCGGGCCACCTGCGCCACCACCGGTGCAGCCCCGGTGCCGGTGCCACCGCCCATGCCGGCAGTAATGAACAGCATGTCGCAGCCGTCGATCAACTCGATGATGCGGTCACGGTCCTCCATGGCCGCCTGCCGTCCGACCTCGGGATT
>JAURLT010000066.1 GCA_030831085.1 Gammaproteobacteria bacterium | reverse complement strand
TACGTCAACTTCTTCACCACCTATGCGGCGACCGCCTGGTACCACCGCGCGATCCGTGAGCGTCCCGACGACCTGCAGGCCTTCCTCGGCGACGCCGAGGCCTTCGCCGAGGAGGTCTACGCCCCGGTGCTGTTCAAGGGCGCGCGGGCCACGGCCGAGGAACGCGCGCGGGTGCTCGAGGGGCTGGAACGCTACACGGGCGTCAGCCAGGAATTCTGGGACCTCGCCAACCTGCGGCTGGACGAGGGCCGCTTCCTGCAGGAACTCATGCGCCGCGACGGCAAGGTGGTCGGTCGCATCGACACCCGCTACGTTGGCGAGATCATCGGCCCGCTGGGGGAGTTCACCGACTACGACCCCTACTCGGCGCAGGTCGCCCCAGCCATCGTAGCCACCTTCAACGACTACTACCGGCGGGAACTGGGCGTGCAAAGCGAGCGCGCCTACGTGCTCTCCGGTCGCCTGTGGCGCGATTGGGACCAAAGCCACGCCCAGCCCGACCAGCGCGGCAAGGTGCCGTTCCCCAACACCGTCGTGGACCTGTCCCACGCCATGATCCTGAACCCGCGCATGAAGGTGCTGATCCAGCAGGGCTACTACGACCTGGCTTGCCCCTACGGCACGGTGGAATATGCGGTCGACCACCTCGACGTGTCCCCGGCACTCAGGCAGAACGTCTCCATCGCCTATTACGAGGCCGGGCACATGATGTATGTGCATGGTCCCTCGATGGTGAAGTTCAGGGACGACCTGGCGGCCTTCATCGACGACAACCTCGACTGAGGTCGCCCCGGGGCGGTCACGAGACCGGCAACAGCCTCCCCGAGCGCACGTCGTAGACGAAGCCGTGCACGGGGATGTCGCGGGGCACCAGCGGATGGTTGCGGATGCGCTGGACGTCCTCGCGTACGCTGTCCTCGAGGTGCGTGAAGGTGAGCCACTTGACGTAGCGGCCCTCGGGGCTGCCACCGGCCTTGGCCTGGTTCTCCCAGCGACCCTCGACGAAGCGCGCCGTATGCAGGTCCTCGGCCAGCAGTTGTCCCATTACCGCGTCGGTGAACAGTTCCATGCCGCAGTCGGTATGGTGGATGACGAACCACTCGCCGGTGCCCAACAGCTTGTGGGAAATCACCAGCGAGCGAATGGCGTCGTCACTCGCCCGACCGCCGGCATTGCGGATGACGTGGGCATCGCCCTCGGCCAGGCCGGCAAAGCCCGCAGGATCCAGCCGGGCATCCATACAGGTCAGGATGGCGAAACGCCGGGCCGGCGGCAGGGCCAGAGAACCCTTGTCGCCAAAAGCGTCCTGATAGGCGCGGTTGGCGGTAAGTACCTCGTCGAGCAGGCTGGACATGGCAGCGATCCTCCATTGGGGTGGAGCCAGCATGCGCCGGCACGCCGGGGAGGCCAACTACCGGGTGAGCATGGGAAAATAACGGTTGGTTTGGGGATGCGTGGTGACGCGGAATCCCCGATACTGTCGGCAGGTTCCAGGGGGTATGGATGAAGACACTCATGAAGCTCGTCGGGGCCGCAGCGGCCCTGCTTTTGGTTGCCGTCGGCGCGGCCTCGATGTGGTTCTGGTTCACCCCGGTCGGGGTCAACAACTACGTCAACAAGATCACCCTGCAGCTCGCCATGGACTCGCCCGAGATCCTCAGCTCACTCGGCTTCATCGACAATACGCCGCTCGATTTTCACAGCGGCAAGCTGGCGGATTACACCCGCGAGCAGGAGCAGGAAAGCCTCGACAAGCTGCGCCGGGCCCGGCAGGGGCTGGATCGCTATGGTCCGGACGGGCTGGAGGGCCAGGAACTACTGACCTGGAAGATCACCGCCTGGTTCCTTGATGACCTGATCCGTCAGGCAGAGTTCGAACACGGTGGCTATCGGGTCAACCAGATTTCCGGCGTGACGGTGAACATGCCCCAGTTCCTCACCGACACCCATGTGATCAAGAACCGCAAGAGCGTCGAACGCTACCTGTCGCGGGTCGCCGAATTCGGCAGGGTGCTGCGCGAGACCCGCGAGCGGGTCATCGACGACCGTGACTTCGGGGTCGTGCCGCCCGACTTCGTCATCGAAAAGGCGCTCGTGGGCATGCAGAGCTTCATCGAGGGGGGTGCGGCCGCCAATCCGCTGGTCACCACGCTGGGGCCCAAGCTGGAGCAGCTGGAGGACGTCGGCGCCGATGACCGGGCTCGCTTCCTGGCCGAGGCAGAACGCCTGGTGGACACCGAGGTCATTCCCGGCTACCAGGCGATGATCGCGCTATTCGAGGAGATGCTGCCTGGCGCTTCGCACGAGGCCGGCATCTGGCGCATCCCGGAAGGCGAGGCCATCTACGAGGCCGCCCTGCGTTCCAACACCACCACCGACTACACCGCCGAGCAAATCCACGAGATCGGCCTGGCCGAGGTGGCCCGGATCGAGACCGAGATGCTGGCGATCCTCGACAGCCAGGGCATCACCGAGGGCGACTTCGCAGCACGGGTCCGTACGGTGATGGAAGACCCCGCCCAGCAGTTCCCGAATACCGACGAAGGACGGCGGGAGATGATCGACTACCTGGAGTCGATCGATGAGCGGGTCATGGCGATTGCGCCGCAGTTCTTCATCACCATACCGCCGCAGCCGCTGGAGATCGTGCGGGTACCGGAATACGCGCAGGGCTCCTCACCCGGCGGCTACTACAACGCCCCTGCGCTCGATGGTTCCCGCCCTGGGCGCTTCTACATCAACCAGAAGGACACGGCAGACAATCCCAAGTGGACCCTACCTACCCTGATGATCCACGAGGGGGCGCCCGGCCACCATTTCCAGCTCTCGGCTTCGCAGCTGATCGAGGGCGTGCCCCTGCTGCGCAAGGTCTCGCCGTTCAGCGCCTATTCGGAAGGCTGGGCTTTGTATTCCGAGCGTATCGCCAAGACCGACATGGGCTTCTATGACAACGATCCGCTCGGTGATCTCGGCCGCCTGCAGGCAGAGATGTTCCGCGCGGTGCGCCTGGTCGTGGACACCGGCATGCACGCCAAGCGCTGGAGCCGGGAACAGGCAATCGAGTACATGGTGGCGAAAACCGGCATGACCACCGAGGAAGTCACCCGCGAGATCGAGCGCTACGTGGTGTGGCCGGGCCAGGCCACGGCCTACAAGACCGGCCAGCTCGCGATTCTCGACATGCGCGCTGAGGCCGAAGGCATCCTGGGCGAGGCATTCGACCTGAAGCAGTTCCATGAAGTAGTGTTGATGAACGGAGGCATGCCACTGGGTGTACTCCGTGAAACCGTGCGCGACTGGGCCAGCAGCCAGGGAGCCGTCGCCAACTGAGGAAGGACGCAATCGTGAGGGGTCACGAATGAGCGAGAGTATGCAGAATGCCAGTCACCCGATGCTGGCCAGTCCCAACAAGCTGAAGCTGGGTGTCTTCGGCCTGAATGTCAGCAGCGGCTGTTCCATGACGGACCGGCCAGACACGCTGAAGATCGAATGGGGCGAGTCGGTGCGGGTGGCCAAGCTGGCTGATGCACTGGGCCTGGAGGCCGTGATCCCGGTTGCCCGCTGGAAGGGCATGGGCGGCAAGGTGAACTTCAACCACCGTAATTTCGAAACCTTCACCTGGGCAGCAGGCCTGTCGGCCGTCACCGAACGAATCGGTGTCTTTGCCACCTTTCACGTGCCTACCGTCCACCCGGTCCGGGCCGCCAAGGAAGTGGCAACCATCGACCATATCTCTGGCGGGCGCTTCGGCCTGAACATCGTGGCCGGCTGGAATGAGCGCGAGATCGCCATGTTCGGCATCCCCCAGAAGGAGCACGACGTCCGCTATGACGTGGCCGACGACTGGATTTCACTGTGCAAGCAGCTGTGGACCCGGGAGGGCGAGTTCGACTACGCCGGGCCGCATTTCACCTCGCCGGGCTGCTACTCAGAACCCAAGCCTATCCAGAAGCCGTGGCCGGCCCTGATGAGCGCCGGCAACAGCGCCCGCGGCCAGGAGTTTGCCGCGGCCCATGCCGACTTCAATTTCGTGGTGGCCAAGGACGTCGCTGCCTGCGGCGAGGTCGCGGCCCGCGGACGCAAGCTCGCCCGCGAGAAATATGGTCGCACCATGCAGGTGTTCGGGCAGGCCTACATCGTCTGCCGCGAAACGGAAAAGGAAGCCCAGGACTTCGTGCGCGAGTACGTCTATGAGCGGGGCGACTGGGAGGGCGTGCGCAACCTGCTGGACGTGCTGGTCCCCAATTCGCAGAGCGCCCTTGGCGACGGCTGGGAGTCCATGGCGGCCAACCTGATCGCCGGTTACGGAGCCATCCCGCTGGTCGGCACGGCCGAGCAGATCGTCGACGGCCTGCTGGCCTTTTCCAAGGCCGGTCTGGACGGGCTCACCCTCAGCTGGGTCAACTACGAGGAGGGCCTGACCCAATTCGGCGAGAAAATCCTGCCACTGATGCGTCAGGCGGGGCTGCGGCAGTGAAAGCCCTCCAGGACATGTCGGTGCTCATTACCGGGGGCGGCTCCGGTATCGGTGAGGACTGCGCGAAACTG
>JAURLT010000012.1 GCA_030831085.1 Gammaproteobacteria bacterium | reverse complement strand
TGGGTCGAGTGGGTCTCGTCCATGACCTATCAGGCGGCCTCTGGCGCAGGTGCCCGGAACATGCGTGAACTGCTGTTGCAGATGGGCCACCTGGCTGCCGCGGGCCCTGACCTGCTGAACAATCCCGCCAGTGCCATCCTCGACCTGGACCGGGTGGTGGCTTCCAGCCTCAACGGCCCTGATATGCCTCGCGAGGCTTTCGGCTACCCGTTGGCCGGTAACCTGCTGCCCTGGATCGACAGCGACCTGGGTAACGGAATGAGTCGTGAGGAGTGGAAGGCAGGTGCCGAAGGCAACAAGTTGCTCGGACGTGAGGGCAGCCCACTGCCTCTTGACGGCTTGTGTGTTCGGGTGGGCGCGATGCGCTGTCACAGCCAGGCCTTGACCATCAAGCTTGCCCGCGATGTGCCGCTGCAGGAAGTCGAGGCCGCCATTGCCGGGGCCAATGACTGGGTGGAGGTAGTGCCCAATCAGCGGGAGGCAACGCTGGCGCGCCTGACGCCGGCTGCGGTGACAGGCTCCCTGCAGATTCCTGTCGGGCGCCTGCGCAAGCTGACCATGGGCGGTGAATACCTCGCTGCCTTCACAGTGGGTGACCAGCTGCTCTGGGGCGCGGCCGAGCCGCTCAGGCGCATGCTGCGGATCCTGGTTCATTCCTGACGACGCCTTTTCGCAGGCCCCCGTGAAGGCCACTGCTTCCAACGACCTGCGGGCGCTGGCGCGACAGCCCGGTTTTTCCCGCTACCTCGCCTCACGCCTGGCCACATCCGTGGCCAGCCAGATGCAACTGGTGGCGGTCGGCTGGCAGGTTTACGACATTACCCGGGACCCGCTGGATCTGGGCTTGATCGGGCTGTCCCAATTCCTGCCGTTTGTACTGCTCATTCTTCCGGCTGGGCACGCCGCCGATAGCCGGCGTCGCGAAGGTCTGCTCGCCCTGTGTTATGGCGCAGAGTGCCTCTGCGCGGCCGCCCTGTTCTGGCTCACCCTGCAGGGCCTTACGGGGGTCTGGCCAATCTTCGGCATCATGATCCTGTTCGGCGCGGCACGCGCGTTCGCCATGCCTACCGGTCAGGCGCTGTTGCCAAACCTGGTGCCTGCCGCCCTGTTCGGGCGGGCGGTGGCCATCAACTCCTCGACCTGGCAGTTGTCGACGGTCATCGGACCGGCCCTGGGTGGGTTCCTGTATCTGGCGGGCCCGGAATTTGTTTACGGGACTTCGGTGGTGTTGATGGCCGTTTCGGCCTGGCTCATGGCAGGGGTCCATACCCCGGGCGGGCCGGCCCGCGCTCAGGCCGTGAGCCTGGACAGCCTGCTTGAGGGCTTGAGATTCGTGTTTCGTCGAAGGATTGTGCTGGGTGCCGTCTCTCTCGACTTGTTTGCCGTTCTTCTGGGTGGTGCCACGGCACTGCTTCCCGCCTATGCCAGCGATATCCTGCACGTCGGACCGGATGGCCTCGGGTTGCTGCGCGCAGCCCCCGGTCTGGGGGCCGCTGTGGTCGCCGCCTGGCTGACCTGGCGGCCGCTGGCTGGTCGCATGGGGCCGGCCATGCTCTGGGGCGTGGCCGTTTTCGGCCTTGCCACCACAGTATTCGGTCTCTCGGAACACTTCCTTGTCTCCCTCGGGGCCTTAGCCGTCCTCGGCGCTGCCGACATGATCAGCGTCTATATCCGCCATATTCTGGTGCAATTGGAGACGCCCGACGCCATCAGGGGGCGCGTGAGCGCGGTCAGCGCGGTGTTCATCGGAGCATCCAACGAGCTCGGCGAATTCGAGTCGGGCCTGACGGCCGCCTGGTGGGGCATCCGGCCGGCCGTCCTGTTCGGTGGCTTGGCCAGCCTGGGTATCGCGATGCTCTGGGCCCGCCTATTTCCTGAGTTGGCCACGCTTGATCGACCGAAATTGCCTTGATCTCAGGCGCACGTGGGGTTCGATAGCTGGTACTTTTACATAAGGATTTTTTTTTTGAGGAAGGTCACGATTCAGGGGCCTGTTTGGTCCATTATTGGGCTGTCAAAGTAGAGCCTGTCAGGACGGCGGCTCAGAGAGTTTGGCACTGCGGGGAAGGCCAGGGACAAGGGATGAACGAACCAATCGTATTCAAGCGCAGCGGCTCTCTCGCCTTTCTCGGGATGCTGCGCAACGTCCTGCCCTCTGTCATAGCGGTGGCGATGCTGCTGGGCCTCGCCCGGGCATTTGGCGTGCAGATGTCCAGCGAGTTTCTGATGATGGGCATCGTGGTGGCGGTGATCGCTCCAATCGTCATCCAGATGCCTCCCATGCCCTCGGAGCAGTTGATTTCCTCCCGCTGGCCCATGGTCGCCGGGTTGCTCATCCGATGGGTTGTCCTCCTGGCGATCCTGCTTGCCGTGGGTTACGCAGCCAAGGTATCGGCCAATTTCTCGCGGCTTGTGGTGCTCACCTGGGCGCTGACGACACCGGCCGTGCTGGTGGTGGTGACTGTGGCTCTCGATGAGTTCATACGCCGTTTCCTGTTCGACCCGGCCAACGCCCGGTCGGCAATATTTGCTGGGTATAACGAGGCCAGTGTCGCCCTGGATGAGCGCCTGCGCAGCCATCCCGAACTGGGTGTGAGGGCGGTTGGCTTTTTCGACGACCGGAATGTCGACCGTCTCGGCGCCCATGGAGAAAGCCGCATGCGGGGCGGCCTGGCCTCCATGGCTGCCTACATTCGTAAGAACGCCATCGATGTGATCTTCATTTCCTTGCCCATGCGCAACGTGCAGCGCGTCTCGAACCTCCTTGACGACCTGCAGGACACGACCGCCTCAATTTATTACGTTCCCGACGTGTTCGTGTTCGATCTCATCCAGTCGCGCTCGGGGGAAATACTCGGAGTGCCGGTCGTGGCGCTCTGTGAGACGCCCTTTCACGGGTACCGTGGAGTGCTCAAGCGGTTCATGGACGTTGCGCTGGCAAGTGGCGCCCTGCTTTTTCTGGCGCCCCTGCTGGCAATGATCGCACTTCTGATCAAGCTGGGCTCGCCGGGCCCCGTCATCTTCCGGCAGCGCAGGTACGGCCTGGATGGCACCGAGATCGTGGTGAACAAGTTCCGCACCATGACCGTCCTCGAAGATGGCGCCGTGATTCGCCAGGCTACGCGCGATGACGACCGCATCACCGCACTGGGCAAGATTCTGCGGCGCTATTCGCTCGATGAGTTGCCCCAGTTGTTCAACGTCGTGGCTGGTTCCATGTCGCTGGTTGGGCCGCGGCCTCACGCGGTGGCCCACAATGAGCAGTATCGCCGGCTGATCAAGGGCTACATGATCAGGCACAAGGTCCCACCAGGCATGACCGGTCTCGCGCAGGTAAAGGGTTATCGAGGCGAGACTCCGCGGGTCGAGGAGATGCAGGCCCGTATTCGCTACGACCTCGAGTACCTGCGGCGCTGGACGCCCCTGCTCGACATCAAGATCATCCTGCAGACAGCCGTCATGCTGCTGGGAGATCGCAAGGCCTACTGATGCGCCTTCGAAAGCGCCTCTTTCACGGCGCAGTCACCCTCAAGCGCCGGCTACTCGGCATCCCGCAGCCCGGGCAGGTGAACTGGGGAGATCTGCGGCGGACCACTCCAATCAGCCGTCACTTCGGTGAGGATCGGCCTGCAGCTGGGCAGCTTCGCGGTGAGGCTATCGACCGTTACTACGTCAACGCCTTTCTCAGTCGTCACTGCGAGGATATTGCCGGCGAGGTTATCGAAATTGGCGAGCCGTTGTACACGCGCCTGTTCGGTGCAGACCGGGTCACTCGCAGCGAGGTCCTGCACGTCCACGAGGTTAACCCGCAGGCTACGATCATTGCCGACCTCGCCGATGCGCCACAGCTTGCGGACTGCGCCTATGACTGCGCAATCGTCACCCAGACCTTGCACCTCATTTACGAGGCACCTTCTGCCGTCCGAACCTTGGCCCGCATACTCAGGCCCGGTGGCAGTTTGCTGCTAACCGTGCCTGGGATCACCCCGGTCCCGAACGGAACTGAATGGGCTGGAACCTGGCACTGGGCGTTTACACAATACTCCGTGCGCAGGATGCTTACCGAGGCCTTTGGCCATGCGCCCGAGGTCGAGTCGATGGGCAACGTCATGGCGGCGACTGCATTCCTGCATGGCCTGTCAATTGGGGAATTGGAGAGCGCCGACTTGGACAGTCACGACCCGGACTTCCCACTCATTATTGCAGCCCGCATCGTCAAGCAGGCATAGACGCCATGTCTGTAACGGCAAAACGGTGGTGGGGAAAGGCCAGGCGCTGGACAGGGCGCCTGGCGAGGTCTCGAGCCACTCCACGGATCGCGGTGCTGATGTATCACCGGGTTGCGGAGCCTGTTAACGATCCGTGGAAAATGTGCGTAGGTCCCCGACGCTTCAGCGAGCACATGACCGTACTTGCGCAGCACTGCGAGGTTATCGGCTTGTCGTCCGTTGTTTCGCGGCTGGAACAACCGCGTACCCGTCCCCTTGTCGTTGTCACTTTCGATGACGGATACCGGGATAACCTTGAAGTGGCGCTTCCCATCCTCGAGAAGTTTGAGCTCCCGGCCACGTTGTTCCTTGCGACGGATGCGGTAGACGCCGCTGAGCCCTGGTGGTGGGATGTGCTCGCGGACCTGGTACTTGAAACAAGCTTGCCGCCCGCGCTGGATATGTTGGTGGGTGAAGAGCGGCTGGTCTGGAGACTGCAAGAAGGGCCGGACGAACTGCGTGGTCGGTTGTGGGAGCTGCTCTCACGCCTGGATGTCTCTGCCATTACTGGCGTCATCAGGCATTTGTGCCAGTGGGCAGGTCATGAGCCGCGGCATGACCCATTGAGGTTGCCGCTGTCAGGTGAAGAGATCCGGCAGCTGACCAAGGGCGGCCTTGTGTCGCTGGGCTGTCACTCGGCCAGTCACCTACGTATGACCGTACGTGACGCTTCCACTTGCAAAGAGGAGTTGTCCCGATCGATAAACGAATGCCGACGCTTGGTGGGTGAGCGTCCTTCTGCATTTGCCTTTCCGTTTGGCGAGTATGACCAGTTGTCGGTCGAACTGGTCAAGGCCGCCGGCTTCGGCATGGCATGTACCTCGGATGAAGGCCTGGTCACGGCAAGTTCCGATCTGTTTGCACTGCCTCGCCTCGGTGTCGGTAACTGGACCGGAAGCTACTTCGACGCGTGGCTGCGCCATTACTGGTGTGCCTGATATGGCGACAGTCTCGGTCATCATCATTTTTCTTGACGCTGTCGACTACCTGCGCGAGGCCGTGGACAGCGTTCGTGAACAATCCTTTTCTGACTGGGAAATCATCCTCGTCGATGACGGATCGAGCGACGGGAGCAGTGCCCTCGCCAGGCGACTTTCCTCCGAAGATCCAGGCCGGATCCGCTATCTTGATCACCCGGGCCATGCAAACCTTGGCATGAGCGCATCGCGAAATGCAGGCGTGGACGCGGCCCGGGGCAGGTACGTTGCCTTTCTTGATTCTGATGATCGCTACCTGCCGTCGCGACTGGCCAGCCATGTGGCGATTCTCGAACAGACTCCTCATGTCTCCGCTGTGCAGGGCTGCTTGTGGTACTGGAAGAGCTGGGCGGGAGCGCCAGATGAGGCGGAGATACCACCGCTCGGGACTTACGAAGGGGTAACGCCGCCGACGGGCTTGCTTGACCTGCTGCTCAGGACCCGTGGGGGCACGGCGCCGGGTATCTGTTCGCTAACCATAAGAAGGGAGGTATACCTTCGACTGGGTGGTTGTGAGCCAGCGTTTACTGGCTTATTCGAGGATCAGGTCCTATGGTCGAAGCTTTATCTTTCACAGGCTGTGTACGTGACCGGAGAACCCACGTCGCTGTATCGGCAGCGAGCTGATTCGAGTACTGGCAAGGCAGGTGAACAGGGCCTGATTGAAGCGCGCCTTGCCTACCTTGAGTGGCTCGAGGGATACCTTGAAGGCTTGCCAGTTGTGTCACGCACCACCCGTGCCTTGCTAAGAGCCTCGATTGGTGAGTATCGCAGTCCAATGTCCGCGGCCGTAAAGGGGTTTCCCGAAAAACTGCTTGCCCCACTGCGACAGGTTGGGCTGGCAAGCTTGCCGGCTCCGCTGGCTCAACGGACCGTGCTGATCTGGAGAAATTACAAGTCCAGGCGTCATCAACGCAGGCTGCGGGGTGCGCGCAAGGCGTCGGGGTTGCCGGCTCATGACTGAGGGCACAGGGACCGTCGCCGCCGTTCGTGCGGTGCTTGGCCTGGTCCGTCCTTATCCCTGGGCCATTCCCGCGATGCTGGTCCTTGGCCTGTTGGCTTCGCTGGCCGAGGGCTTGGGAATCGGGCTGCTAATACCGCTCATGGACCAGTTAATCGGACAAGGCACGGCTCCCGTCTCCGGCGGAGCACTTACGGACATCCTGCGCGGCGTGACCGACCTGTTGCCGGACGACAACCGCTTAATGTGGGTCGGCGCCGTGGTTGCGGCACTGGTCGCCACCAAGGCACTCATGATGGTGAGCAATACCGCCCTGACATCATGGGTTGCCGGCATGGTCGCCCATGACCAGCGTCTGGCCGTTGCCGGTGCGGTCCTGACGATGGATTATGCGGCCCTGAACGCCAGTGAGTCCGGCCAGACCATTAACCTTTTCGAGACCCAGGCTTACCGGGCGGGTGAATCCGTGAGTGAACTCTCTTCGCTCCTCGTCTCCGCAAGTACCGTGCTGGTATTTGGCTGCCTTCTGGGGCTCTTGTCGTGGCAACTCGGCCTGGTGGTCGCCCTGTCGATAGTTCCCGTATCCGTATTTGTGCTCGCCATGACCGTCCATTCCCGTCGTCTCGGCGAAAAAATGGTAACCGCGCACAGCGGACTTTCCGGCCGGACCATTGAGCTGATTGCTTCGGTGAAGACCCTGAGACTCTTCAATGCGCAAGACGAGGGTAAAAGTCGGCTGGAAGCAGTGTCCGAGGACGTCCGTCGTTCCACCTTTCGCAGTGACGTCCTGACCGGATCGATTCAACCCCTTGTCGAATTCCTGTACGTGCCGATCTTTCTCGCGGTGCTGGGCTACTCGATTCATGCGGGAATCACCCTGCCGACGGTGTTTGCCTTCCTGGCCTTGCTCTACCGCTTGCAGACTCCAATGAAGCGCCTCGACCACTTTCGCGTGACGCTGCCCTCGTATTTGGCCGGCCTCAATGCACTCCTGGCCATCCAGCGCCTGGCGATCGAGCGGCCCGCTGCAAGCGGCAAGGCGGACTTTGCCGGTTTGCGAGAGGGCATCAGGTTCGAAGGAGTCGGTTTTTCCTACCCCGGCCAGGTGCGGCCGGCTTTGACCGGAGTCTCGCTTGAAATCAGGCGCGGCGAGATCATTGCGCTCGCTGGGCAGTCTGGGTCCGGTAAGTCGACGTTGGTCAACCTGTTGTGTCGACTTTATGAGCCGGACCAGGGCCGTATCCTTATCGATGGTGCGCCTCTTGCGGCGCTCGATACGGCCCGCTGGCGCGCTCGCATAGCGCTAGCGGGACAAGACGTTGAGTTAATCGAGGGCAGCGTCCGGGAAAACCTCGGTTTGGGTGCTCCTAAGGTGACGGATGAGGAAATGCGTTCCGCGCTGGACAGCGTGCTAGCCGGTGAATTCGTGTCCAGTCGCAAAGCTGGCCTTGATGCAGAGGTGGGGACGCAGGGTCGCAAGCTCTCGGGAGGACAACGACAGCGCATAGCACTGGCGCGAGCGATGGTGCGAAAGCCTGATCTCCTGATTCTGGATGAGGCGACCAATGCGGTGGATTATCAAGCTGGTGCTGAAATCGAGCGCGCCATCGAATCGCTGGCGGGTCAGTGCACCATCGTCATAATTGCCCACAGCATCGCCTCGATCCGCCGGGCACAGCGAGTCATCGTCTTCAGTGAAGGGCAAGTCGTGGAGACCGGCAGCCCGCAGGAATTGTTATCCCGGGATGGCGCGCTGTCCGGATTGTACCCAGTGCCTTGAACATGACGCCGCTCGTCTCGGTCATCATGATTTGCCGAAATGGCGAGCGGTTCCTCGCGGAGGCCATTGACAGTCTTTTCCGGCAGGGCTTTGCGGAGTGGGAGCTGATTTTTGTTGATGACGGTTCCACTGATGGGAGCCTTGCTCTGGCAGGCGCCTACGCGAAACGCGATCCAGGCCGGGTGCGTTTGATCATCCATCCGCAAGGAGAATGGAAAGGTACCGCAGCCTCCAGAAATCTCGGCCTGCTGGCAGCCCGAGGAAAGTATGTCACCTTCCTTGATGCGGACGATGTCTACGAGCCAGACCGGCTTGCCAGGCACCAGCGTTGCATGGATGACAACCCAGGGCTGGGGGTGGTGATCAGCCATGACCTTTACTGGCGAAGTTGGGGCCGGACCGGACGTCGCTATCTTGACGCCGTCATCGGCCCGGCGGTTACGCCCGGGCGACCGATTCCCTCGCCTGGACTCCTTGTCGGAACGCTGCTTACGCGTGGCGCACCGTTGCCTGGTCTTTGCAGCGTTACGTTCCGTCGCAGCGCATTGAGGCAGCGTATCCCGGCAGAGCTGATCGGCCATTACGAGGATCAGGCACTGCTTGCCTCAGCACTGCTGAGGGAAACCAGCATGGTGCTTGATGAGGTGTTGTGTCGGTATCGACAGCATCCCTGGTCGATTACGCACGGCAACGATCCGAGGGAGGACGTCTCGGGTTCGCCGGCGGCAGCCGCAAGGGCGAGTTTCCTTGCATGGTTGCGTCATGAAATCTCTTTGCGCCGCCGGCCTCTGCCTGAGCTCGAGGCCTGGATCGCCACTGAATTGAACAGGCTCAGGGCGGACGAATTGAGGCCACCCGAGAGGCTGCTGCCCGTCATGGATCCGTTGCGCGGACGTGTTGCCTGGCTAGGCAGGGTTTGGAAGCGGCGGCGACGCCGCATGGCGGTCATGGCGCATGTCCAGCGGTTCGCGGAACTTGATCCCGTCGCCAGCTCGCGCGCGTATTGGGATCACCGGGTTCAGGACCTTCCCCTTTCCCAGGATGCCGTTGGCACGCCGGGATTCATTTCTGCCCACGATGGGTATCGCCATCGGAAGGCGGGTTATCTTAGTGAACTGCTCGGCTTTGATGGTTGGCGGGACCGTGCGGTCCTCGACGTAGGCTGCGGTATCGGACTCGACCTGCTTCGTTTTGCACGGGCTGGCGCAAGCGTCACCGGAGTAGATCTTTCGGCGACGGCAGTGGATATAGCCCGAAGGAATTGTGCAGCGGCGGGTGTCTCGGCACACATAGTGCAGGGTGACGCGACATGCCTGCCCTTCAGCGGAGAAAACTTTGACCTTGTCGTGGGCTACGCCTTGCTGCCTTTTGTCCAGCGTCCTGAAGCAGTGATCGATGAACTGCTGCGGGTCCTCCGGCCAGGAGGCACCGCGATACTCATGGCCTATAACAGGCGCTCCTGGATGTGGTTCTTCACGCTTCCCTTCGGCGGACCCGGTGGCCACGCCGATGCCCCCATCTATAGACAGGAAACACCCGCAAGCTGGCGGCAGATGTGCAAGGAATTCGCCGAGGTCCAGACCTGGACTGACCGATTTCCAGCTGAGGTTCCCGGGGGGTATGCCGGAGCAAGGGCTCTGGCCGCGGTCTGGAAGCGCATTCCGGCCAGGTTAACCCGGAATCTCGGCTGGCATTTGCTTGCCGTGGGCCGAAAGACGGGATAATGGGGCGCATGAAAGGTAATTCCGCTGCCAGGGCCTATCGTGACAGGGTTGGGGCGGCTTCATGGCTCGGCTTGGTCTGGTACGAACTGCTTGCCTGCTGGCTTGCGCCACTGCCGGGTGCGGCCGGATTCCTGTTGCGTCGCTGGTTGTGGCGTTCCGGCCTGTTTGCACGCTGTGGTCGCCAGCCCGTTTTCGGTCGAAATGTAAGCCTTTTTCATCCAGGTCGTATGTATCTGGGGGAGCGTGTGGCGATCGACGATGACTGTCGGCTGGATGCCGAACGCTGTGAGCGCGGCGAATTCGTCCTGGATGATGATGTCATCATCAGCCGGGGCTCGCTGTTGTCGGCCATGCATGGCCACCTGAAGCTGGGGCCGCGGGTCAGCATCGGGGTCAACTGCCTGCTCTACTCCGCAGGGGGTATCGACATCGGGGCAGACACCATGCTGGCGGCAAACTGTTATCTCGGTGGTGGCAGTTATGCGGTGCGTGGCGCACTCGATCAGCCAATGGCTGGCCAACTCCTGCCCGGTCAGGGCCTGGTGATCGGCGAGGACTGCTGGTTGGGGGCCGGGGTGACCGTTATCGATGGTGTTTCGATTGGGCGCGGCAGCGTGATTGCCGCCGGCGCAGTGGTCATCGGTGACGTGGAACCGTATTCCGTGATGGCAGGCGTGCCTGCCAGACGGGTTGGATATCGCGCTTCGCTGGAGTCCTGAGGTGCGAATTGCCGTCATGTTGCGCGCAATGGATGAGCGAGGTGGTATCTCCGTATACGCCCGCAATCTTCTCGATCATCTATTGAGTCTCGGTCTGGAGGATGAATACCTGCTGTTGTATCGCACCTCGCGACACCTCGGGCTGCATCAGGGAAAACCAGGAGTAACTGAGAGAGTCCTGAGTGCGCCCGGTAAAGCGCTGTGGGACCAGATCGCAGTTCCTGCGGCAGCGCGTGAGTTCAAGGCCGATGTCATCCTGCATCCCAAGTTTACCGTTCCCCTGTTTTGCACAATCCCATCGGTCATGGTGCTGCACGGTGCCGACTGGTTCCTGCCGGAGGCGTCGCGCTTCTACAGTCGTCTTGACCGCTTGTACATGCGGTTTTTCATGCCTCGGTATCTGCAAAAGGCCAGCATCGCGGTGTCCGTTTCGAAGCTTACGACTGATGACTTCAGTCGTATTTTCAAGTTACCGAAGGGCAAGGTGCGCACTGTCTACTTCGGGCCAGCCGGGAATTTTCGCCGGGTAGAGGACTCCAATGCGATTGCGCGCGTCAGGCTGAAATACGGGCTTCCCGATCGTTACATCTTTACCCTCTCGAGGGTGGATGACGGTGGGCGGAAGAACGTGGCGGGCCTTCTG
>JAURLT010000065.1 GCA_030831085.1 Gammaproteobacteria bacterium | reverse complement strand
GCGAAGATCAGCACGCAGTACTGCGCGACCTGGGTGTAGGTGATGCCCTTCATGCCTCCCAGCACCGCGTACAGGAAGACGATGCCCATGCCGATGCCCACGCCGAGGTTGACGTCGACCTCGAGGAAACGCGAGAAGACGATGCCCACGCCGCGCATCTGTCCGGCGATGTAGGTGAAGGAAACGAACAGTGCACAGACCACGGCGACCAGGCGCGCGAAGTCGGAGTAATAGCGGTCGCCGATGAAATCCGGCACGGTGAACTTGCCGAACTTGCGCAAGTAGGGCGCTAGCAGGAGCGCCAGCAGCACGTAGCCGCCGGTCCAGCCCATCAGGTAGACGGCCCCGTCACGGCCCATGAAGGACACCAGGCCCGCCATGGAGATGAACGAGGCCGCAGACATCCAGTCGGCCGCGGTGGCCATGCCGTTGGCGACCGGGTGGACCCCGCCATCCGCGACGTAGTACTCACTGGTGGTGCCGACCCGGGTCAACAAGGCGATGCCGGCGTAGAGCGCGAAGCTCAACCCAACCAGGCAGTAGGTCCAGGCCTGGACTGACATGGCCGCGATCTAGTCTTCCGCCACGCCGTGTTTGCGGTCGAGGCGGTTCATGGCCGCTACGTAGCCGAACACCAGCCCGACGAAGGCGAAGATAGAGCCCTGCTGGGCAAACCAGAATCCGAGAGGAAAGCCGCCGATCCTGAAGTGCGCATCCAGCCAATCGGCCAACAGGATCCCGGCGCCGAACGAAACGGTAAACCAGGCCAGCAGCAATGCTGCGAGCAGCTTCAGGTGTGCTCTCCAGTAAGCGGACAGTTTCACGCTGTCCATAACCTGCGTCAGCGTCCGCGGTAGGCCGGCGGCTGGGCACCGAGCTGACGGTAACGGTCGCGCAGCAGCGTTTGCCTGCTACTGGTGCCTACTGGGACTCCCGACAGGAACACCTCGGTGGGCAGGGTGGTGACTTCCAGCGGATCGCCGTCCCAGATGACGAGATCGGCCCGCGCGCCGGGCTGCAATCCCAATGGGGTGCCCGCCCCAACCAAGGCGGCCAGAGGGACGGTGGTGATCGCCGCCACGGCAGCCGGGTGGCTCATGCCGTGCCTGACGGCGTTGCCCGCCAGCTGGCGCACGTTGCGGGGGTTGGTCCGGTCCGAGGTGGCGAACGCCACCTTCACCCCAGCGCGCTCGAGCCTTGCGGCATTGGCCAGCGTGGCGTCCAGTGCATCGAAATTCTCTGGCAGGTTGGCCAGAGCGTCCACGATAACGGGGACGTTTTCCCGGGCCAGCAGGTCTGCGGCTCGCCAGGCTTCTGCGCCGCCTACGATGACCACGCGGATCCCCTCACTTTGGGCCACTTCGACGATAGTGCGCAGGTCCGCTTCGCGGTTGGCCTCCACCAGCAAAGGTATGCGGCCGTCCAGCACCGGCAGCAGTGCCTCGAGGTCCAGCCGCGTCAGGGCGTATCCGCGACGCTCGCCGCGCTCGAAGGCGCGCCGGTTGTCCCGATAGTCGCGCGCATCGGCCAGCGCCTCCCGTAGGCGCAGGATGGCCGCGGCACGGGAACCGCCTGACAGGCCGGCGCCCGCTGTGCCAAATGGGAACACCACGCCAATGCCTGGCTGGGTCGCTGCCCGATCGCCGGGCAGCAGGTGCAGCAGAGCGGCCTGGCCGGCAAACACCGGGCCCATCACCTTGCCGTCGCCACGAACGCCCGGCGCCAGGACGCCGGCCGTGATGCCCTCGCTGCGGTTGACCTGGATGCGCACCGAGTGCGGGTTGACGGCCGGGGCGAGGTCGAAGGCCGCCGAGTAGGGCAGTCCGGTGTGGGTAGCGTCCACGCTGGTGGACTCGCCGCTGACTTCTTCGACGCCCAGCCTTCCGTAGCCATCCACGAGTCCGGGGGTGACCTGTTTGCCTTCGGCCTCGATCAGCCGCGCACCGGCCGGTACCGGTACGTCGACGCCGACGGCCTCGATCACGCCGTCACGCACCAGCACGGTTCCGTTCTCGATGACCTCGCTGCCGAGCCCGGTGTGGATCCGTGCCCCGCGTATGGCAGTGACTTCCGCGAGCCCTGCCTGCACCGGAAGACTGGCAAGCAGCAATACGATGACCGCCTTCATGGACGCACCTCCGTGCTGACGTGTCCCAGTGCGAAATCGCTGACCGGTTGCCGCGCGGGATCCTGTCGGTCGAAAACCAAGGCCCCGTCGATATAGACCTGATCCGCCAGAGCATAGACACTGAACGGATCGCCACTCCACAGTACGACATCGGCCATCTTGCCAGTCTCCAGCGTGCCCACCTGGTCGAGGACGCCGGCCGACAGCGCCGCATTGCGGGTGATCCAGGTGACCGCCAGCTCGGGGCTGATGTCGAGGCCCATGCGACGCCCTGCGGCCATGGCCTTGGCGGTTTCCTGGTTGAGGCGCTGGATGCCGATTTCAGAGTCGGAGTGCACGATGGCGCAGGCGCCGGCCGCGTCGACCATCGCGACGTTCTCGCGGATCCCGTCGAGCGACTCCAGCTTGAAGCCCCACCAGTCGGCCCACATCGCCGAGCAGATGCCTTCCTCGGCCAGCAGGTCGGCGATCTTGTAGCTCTCCACCGCGTGATGGAACGTGCCGATCCGGTAGCCGAACTCCCGGGCCACGTCGATCATCACCGCCATCTCGTCGGCGCGGTAGCAGTGGTTGTGGACGATGATCTCGCCCTTGAGGACGCCGGCCAGGGTTTCCAGTCGCAGGTCGCGCTTGGGAGGATCGTTGCGCTGGCCCCCTGCGCTCCCGCCCTTGGTCTCGCCCGACTCCTCGCGCTGCTCGTACTGATCCCAGTCGGCGAGGTACTTGGCGGCCTCGATCCAGGCCGAGCGATAGCCCGCCACGTTGCCCATGCGGGTGGCCGGCGAGCGATTCTTGCTGCCATAGACCCGTTTCGGGTTCTCGCCACAGGCCATTTTCAGACCATAGGGTGCGCCCGGGAATTTCATGGCCTGAACCGTCCGGGCGGGCACGTTCTTGAGGGTCACGCTGCGTCCGCCGAACAGGTTGGCCGAGCCGGGCAGGATGATCATGGAGGTCACACCGCCGGCGAGTGCCGCGGCAAATCCTGGATCCTGCGGCCACACGCTGTGCTCGGCCCAGACTTCGGCGGTATTCGGCGCCGTGGCCTCGTTGCCGTCGGAGTGTGCTTGCACCGAGGGGTTGGGGTAGACACCCAGGTGTGAATGGGCATCGATGATACCCGGCGTGACCCAGCGCCCGGCGGCGTCGATGATGACCGCACCGGGGGGCGCTTCGAGGCCGGCACCGACTTCAGCAATCCTGCCCTCCCGCATCAGGATGTCGCCCCGCTCCAGCCCCGTGCCGTCACCGATCAGCAGTCGCGCGCCCCGGATCAGGGTGGGCGAGGAGGGGAGTGGGCGGTAAGTGGAGGGAAACGGAACCGCCTCCGCGACGGACGCTGGCGACTCCTCGGCCGCTGGCGGGGTGACCGCGCAACCGCTGCTCAGGAGCAGGGCAAACGGCAGCAACAGGCTAGGACGACGCGGCATGCGAAGGCTCCTTGGCAACCGATTTCGGCGCATGCTAGCAGACGCGCCGATGGGGGCAAGCCCGCCGAGGATG
Source organism: Gammaproteobacteria bacterium (assembly GCA_030831085.1). Lineage (GTDB taxonomy): Bacteria > Pseudomonadota > Gammaproteobacteria > Steroidobacterales > Steroidobacteraceae > SG8-30. Next base: position 5,520 of record JAURLT010000065.1, on the reverse strand, counting down.
GCATCATGTGCCGATGAAACCGCCCACCACGCTGCCATTGGGTCGCCAGCCCGCGCTGACCGCCGAGGACCGGGTCCTGCGAGCCCGGCGCTTTGCGGAAGAGATGTCAGCGCGTCGCAGCGTCAGGCACTTTTCCCCAGAGCCGGTCAGCCGCGAGTTGATCGCCCACTGCCTGCATGCGGCCTGCAGCGCGCCCTCCGGCGCCAATCAGCAGCCCTGGCATTTCGTGGCGGTGAGCGATCCCGCCCTCAAGCGACGCATCCGCGCAGCCGCCGAGGCCGAAGAGCGCGAGTTCTACACGCGCCGTGCGCCGGAGGAATGGCTGCAGGCCCTTGCGCCGCTCGGTACCGATGCCGAGAAACCCTTCCTGGAAGAGGCCCCGTGGCTGATTGCCGTGTTCCTGCAGCGTTTTGGTCACGCGGCGGATGGGCGGCGGCTCAAGCATTACTACACCGACGAATCGGTAGGGATCGCTACAGGGCTGCTGATCGCTGCCTGTCACCAGGCGGGTCTGGCCACCCTGACCCACACGCCCAGTCCGATGGGCTTCCTGAACGACATCCTCGACCGTCCGCGCCGTTCCGAACGCCCCTTCCTGCTGCTGGTCGTAGGCTTGCCGGCCGAGGGAGCGAGGGTGCCGGCCATCTCCCGCAAGCCGCCAGCCGAAGTGGTCAGCTTTCGGGAAGCGCCGTCAGCGACGGACTGACGACCCGGTCACCGGGGCGGATCCCGAGCCTCGCCACGGTGCCCGCGAGCAACTCCAGGACACCGGCCACTGCGCCGTCGCTCTCCAGCGAATCCAGACTGAGGGGGCGGGCTCGCTCGATGATGTTCACGATCCGCCCGCCCGGCGTGATGAACAGCAGGTCCAGCGACAGGTAGGTGTTGCGCATCCAGAAGCCCACCTGCTCCGGCGGGTCGAACAGGAACAGCATGCCCCGACCCGGGTCCAGCTCGCGGACGAACATCAGTCCACGCGCCCGGGATTCAAAATCGTCGGCGATCCAGACCGTGAACCGGTGCGTGCCCCCGGCCCCATGGACTTCCAGCGATTCGCTGGGCAGGTGCTCCAGCGACGCGCCGGGGCGTTGCCCGGCGGCCTGTGCGGGCCCGGTGAGGAGGCAGGCCATTGCGAGCAGCCATCCCGCGCGCTTGATCATGGCGCGGAGTCTAGCTTGGCCGGGGGGGGTGCGCGGAAGTCGAAGGTGGTCAGCAGCAGCGGCTGGCCGTCGGTGAGCGAGCGGGCCGGACCAATGCAGTAGCCCATTGCCTCGAACGGTCCGGCAGTGCCGGCGGAGGTGCGCAGTTCCAGCAGGCACTGCCCCGCGCCCCGGGTGCCGAAGATGCGGCCACCCGGCTCCTCCATCACGGTCAGGTTGAAGGGAATGGGTTGGCTGGTCGGCTCCGCCGGGACCTCCGGGGGCGCCAGCACGAGAGTGAGTTCACCGCCCCCCGCCAGGGCGGCCGTGAAGCGAAACCGCAGCCCCTGGCCGTCCGGCCGCAGGGTGGTCTCGCAGTCGAGGGCCTCGCCGCGCCACTCGAGATCCAGTTCCAGGGCTCCCCGCAGGCGTCCGGTGAAGAATCCGGTGTGGTCCGCGAGGCAGGCCGCCCCCGCCTGGTCGACTGCCAGCAGCGCCCAAAGTAGTCCGACCGTTACCTGACTCCGCATGCGTGGACGCTACCACACCGGCCTGCCGCCCCATTATGGGGACGCCCGGCGGCCGAGCGGTTACCATGTTGGCGCAAGTCAGGGAGTGAGCATGGAGCCTATCACGCAATCCCGACGTCGCTCGGGACGCTTCGTCAGCAGGTTGACCCGCGGCACACTGGCCGTGATCCTGGCCGGAGGCCGGGGCGAACGCCTCAAGCACCTGACCACCCACCGCTGCAAACCGGCAACCCCGTTCGGGGGCAAGTTCCGCATCATCGATTTCGTGCTGTCCAATTGCCTGAATTCGGGGATCCGGCAGATCGCGGTGCTCACCCAGTACAAGTCGCATTCGCTGATCCAGCATGTGCAGCGTGGCTGGGGCTACCTGCGTGGAGAGTTCGGCGAGTTCATCGACGTGGTGCCGGCCCAGCAGCAGGTCGGCGAACACTGGTATCGCGGCACGGCGGATGCGGTATTCCAGAACCTCGACTACATTCGCGAGCACCGGCCGACCCACGTACTGGTGCTGGCGGGCGATCATGTCTACAAGATGGACTACGGACCGATGATTGCCCTGCATCTGGAGAAAGGCGCTGACATCACCGTCGGGGTCGTAGAGGTGGCGGTTGAAGAGGCCCGCGAATTCGGCGTGCTGACCGTCGATGCCGACAACAAGGTCCTCAAGTTCACCGAAAAGCCCGCGGAGCCCGACTCGATCCCCGGCCGCGAGGGGATCGCGCTGGCTTCGATGGGCATCTACGTGTTCAAGACCCGCCTGCTGGAGCGCCTGCTGGAGGAAGATGCCCTCAATCCGGATTCGCGCCACGACTTCGGTCGCAACATCATTCCGGAGGCCCTGCAAAAACGTGCCATCTATGCCTATCCGTTCCGCGACGTGCGGACCAGGGCGCAAAGCTATTGGCGCGACGTGGGCAACGTCGACGCCTATTACGAGGCCAACCTCGAATTGATCCACGTTGCACCTGAGCTGAACCTCTACGACTCGCAGTGGCCGATCTGGACCTATCAGGAACAGCAACCGCCCGCCAAGTTCGTGCTGGACGATAACGGCCGCAAGGGCACGGCGGTCAACTCCATGGTCGCCGGGGGGTGCATCATTTCCGGTGCCGAGGTGCGTGAGTCCCTGCTGTTCTCCGACGTCCGCATCGACGAGCGGAGCCTGGTGGAACGCTCGGTGGTCCTGCCCGGTGCGCGCATCGGCAAGGACTGCCGGATCGCCCGCGCGGTAATCGACGAGGATTGCGAAATTCCCGACGGCACGGTCATCGGTCATGACCGTGCTGCTGATGCCAGCCGTTTTTTCATTACCCGCAAGGGCGTCGCCCTGGTGACCGCGGAAATGATCCGGGGGCGCCAATGAGACCTTCCAGCGGGGGCTGCCTGCTGCTGCTCGCCCTGGCTTGCCTGGCGCAGGCTGGCTGTACGTCGATACCGCTCGATGTCCGCTCCCCCGAGCTGTCCCTCGTGGGGGTGGAGGCCGAGGACCTTTCGGTCCTCGAGCAGCGCCTGCTGGTCCGTCTGAAGGTGTTCAACCCCAACGAGCGCGTGTTACCGGTTCGGGGTATCGACCTCGAAGTGTTCCTCGAGGGCCAGCGTCTGGCCACCGGCACCACTGAACGAGCGTTCGAGGTGCCCGCGGGTGGCGAGGCCGAGTTCGACATGCGGGTGCGGGCCAATGCAGCGACCGCCTTGCTGAAGGTGCTGGAGCGGGGGCGTAAGCGGGAAGGGCAGCCATTGAATTACCGGATCCGCGGTGAGGTGCGCACCGCCCTGGGGTTGCTGCGCAAGTTGCCCTTCGACGAGAAGGGAACGCTCGACCTTGATCGCCGGCGCAAGAGCGATCGTTCCGGCGGCTGATCAGGACGCCGGCTGGCGGGTGAGGCGCCGATAGAGGTCGAGGTACTGCCCTGCCGGGCGCTCCCAGCCCAGCTCGACGGCCATGCCATTGGCCCGCAGGCGGTTCCAGCTAGCCGGAGTCCGGAACAGTTCGACCATCCTGCCCAGGGCCCAACCCACCGCGTTGGAGTCCGCATCGCGAAAAACGATCCCCGTGCCGCTCCCTGTAGCCTCGTCGAACTCCTGCACCGAGTCGGCCAGGCCACCGGTGGCGCGCACCAGCGGCACGGTGCCGTAGCGCAGGCTGTACATCTGGTTCAGGCCGCAGGGTTCGTAGCGCGAGGGCATCAGGAAGGCATCACTGCCGGCTTCGACCCAGTGCGCCAGGGACTCGTCGTGTCCCTGCCGGAAGGCCAGCCGCCCGGGAAAGCGTCCTTCGAGGCCGCGCAGGGCGGACTCCAGTTCCCGTTCTCCGCTGCCCAGCACGGCCACCGCGATCGACCCCTCGGCGAGGGCCTGCTCCAGGGCCGGCAAGGCGAGGTCGATGCCCTTCTGCCAGACCAGTCGCGACACCATGCCGACCACGGGGGCCGGGCCCGGCGCGAGGCCCAGCTTGTCGCACAGCAGGGTGCGCATGGTGTGCTTGCCGGCAGGCGACTCGGCGGAATAGTGCACCGGCAGCAGCGGATCGCTGGCCGGGTCCCAGGTTCGGGTGTCGATGCCGTTGAGGATGCCGATGACGCCCCCGGGTCTTCTCGAGAGGTCCTCGTGCAGGCCCATGCCGAGTTCGGGGGTGCAGATCTCCCTGGCATAGGTGGGGCTGACCGTGTTGACCGCATGAGCCGCCCGGATGCCCTCCTTGAGGAGGTTGATCCGACCTGCGTTCAGCTCGTCTGCATCGAGGCGCTCAAGTGCCTGGTCGCCGAGTCCGAGTTCCATGGCGTGGCCGGCGCTGATCACGCCCTGGTAGCCGAGGTTGTGAATGGTGAGCAGGCTGCGGGTGTGCGCCAGCGCCGGGTGGTCCTGGTGAGCCCGCAGCAGGAGGGCCGCTGCGGCAGTGTGCCAGTCGTTGCAGTGGAGGACGTCTGGGCCCCGCCCGATCGTTCGCCACCAGGCCAGCGCGGCGTGACACAACAGCAGCCACCTGAGATGTTCGTCGCCGCTCTCTCCGTAGACGCCTTCCCGGTCGAACAGCTCCGGGCAGTCGACCAGGAACAAGTGCACGCCCAGCGGCCCGGGGCAGGACAGGATGTGGTACTGGAAGGCATGGCGCCCGAGTTGAAGGTGGGCGCTGTCGAGCACTCTCCGGGATCCGGCAGCGAGCCGTTCGAGCTCGGGATTGCGATGACGGGGCATGAGCACGCTGGTCTCGACGTCCCGCCCCGCCAGTTCCACGGAGAGTGCTGCGACCACGTCGCCGAGACCGCCAGCCTTGGCCCATGGCGCAAGCTCGGCCGACAGGAAACAGACCGAGAGCGTCACGGCTTGGGGTCGGCTGCCCCTGGGTCAGGCGGTGCTTCCTGAGAGTCCTGGGCCGGCGTCGGGCGACCCGTCCCCATGAAGGCACCCATGAGGTTTTCCTGCATGCGGGTCCAGACTTCCAGGTTCTGGCGGGCCAGTTCGGCCATGTTGGCAACCGGGGGCGGAGCGCTGCTCAAGGCCTGGGCGAACTGGCGGGTGAACTGCTCGTGCTGCTGGGCGAGATTGCCGACACTGGACTCCAGGTACCGGGTCATGAAGTCCTGCATCGGGCCTCCGTAGAAGCGGATGATGGACTCCAGCACGGTGGTGGACAGGATGGGCTTGCCGAACTGTTCCTGTTCCGCGATCACCTGCAGCAGGATCAGGCGGGTGATGTCCTCGTCGGTCTTGTCCTCGACCACCCTGATGCGCTCGCCCTGCACGATCATCTGCCGGATGTCGGCCAGCGTCACGTGACGGCTGATCGAAGCGTCGTAGAGGCGACGGTTCGCGTATTTCTTGATCAGCCGTTCCTCAGCCATGGGCCGAGT
>JAURLT010000064.1 GCA_030831085.1 Gammaproteobacteria bacterium | reverse complement strand
CGTCCGGGGACACGATGGCGAGGCCCAGGAAATCAGGGTTGACCCGCACCTCCAGCGGCCGGCTGGCGGCCGACTCGACACTGGTGCGGCCGTCCATGAAGCGCGTGGCCCGGAAATTACCGAACAGCCATCGGTCACCGCCCTCGTGGCTGGCAGTGTCGGCGAGACCGGCGCTGGCCAGGCGACCGTCAGCGTCCAGCTCGATGATCTCCAGGCCGCCGTAGACCCTGTCCGAACGTTGTTCCCCGACGTTGATGAACAGGTTGCCGTCGCGCACCCAGGTGCTGCGCCCACCTCCCGCGGTGTATTCGGCGTACTTGCTGAAAATCTTCAGCTGACGCGCGTACTGGTCCGCGGGCGGCGCGACGTATTCGCCCAGCAGCACCATGACCGCCATCAGGCCGAGGCCCGCCAGCCCGGCACTGCGCGCCAGCTGCCAGGGGGACCGTCCCACCGAGCGCATGACCGTCAGCTCGTTGTCGCGGGCGAGGTTGCCCAGCGCCAGAAAGGCCCCGATGAGCACCGCCACCGGCAGCATCTCGAACAACTGCTGCGGCATGGACAACAGCGTGAAGACGAAGGCATCACCCACGCCATAGTTGCCCACTCCGATGTCGTCCTGCTGCCCGAGGAACACGAAAAGGGAGGTCAGCGCCATGAGCACCGCGGCGACCAGCGCCGCATGCAGGCAGATGGCCCGGCCGAGATAGCGATCGAGCGTGTTCACGCGCGCACCCTCCGCTTCCACAGCGGGCTCTGCCGGTGGAACAGCCACAGCGCGAGCCCGGCCAGCAGCAGGTGGACCCACCACACCCCGACCACGGGAGCCAGGGCCTCCTTCTCGATCCAGGCGCGGGCTGCCGACAGCAGGTTGGAGTACAGGAAATACACCACCACCCCCACCGCCATCTTGGCGTAGCGGCCCTCGCGCGGCTTCAGGGCTGAGAGGGGGATGGCCAGCGCGGCGAGCAGCAGGGTCATGAGTGGCAGGGACACTCGCCACTGGAGTTCGGAGACCTCCTCCGGGTCGCTGGAACCCAGCAAGGTTGCCGTGCTGCGGGCATCGACCCGGTCCTTGATCGAGCCCGTCTCGGGCAACAGCACCGGGATGCCGTGTTCCTCGAAGGCCACTTCGCGAAAGGTGGCCTGGCCGGGCACCCCCTCGTAGCGCACGCCATCGAACAGGATGATGTCGTGCCTTCGCCCCTCGCTGAGGATCCTGTGTTCCGCCCGGTCCGCCACCGCCAGCTCGATGCCATCCCCTACCCGTCGCTGCAGGAACACCTCACGCAAGGCGCCATCCGGGTCACGGGACTCGGCGTAGAACACCGTTTCGCCGTCGCCGAAACTACGGAACTTGCCGGGCTCGAGCTGCCCGAAGCGGGCCTCCATCATGGCCTGCTGGCGCAGTTGCTGGGCCCGGCCGTAGGCATCAGGCGATACGTCGAAGGCGAGCCACGCCAGCAGCGCCGCAGCCGGCGCTGCCAGCGCCATCACCGGGATGAGCAGGCGGCCGGGGCCGATGCCGCAGGCCCTGACTGCAGCCATTTCACTGTCGTGATAGAGGCGCCCCAGCGCCAGCATGACCGCCAGCAGGGTCGCGACCGGCACCAGCACCGTCAGGTACTGCAGCGTGGTCAGCCCGATCAGGGCCAGCACCACCGTACCCGGGAAGCCGTTGGCCGCCGCCAGGCCCAGGGTCCGGGCCAGCTGGTTGCCCACCAGGATGGCCAGCAGGACACCGGTCACGGCGAGCCAGGCCAGCGCAGTCTCACGCAGCACATAGCGATCGAATACGCCCATGGGAACCGGCAACCTCTCGATTTGTTCTAGAATCCAGCCTACCTCATTACCGGCCGTCACGGGCGTCCGGAAGTGGCACACAAACAGAACACGAGGGCAGCACCATCATGCAGTTTCACGTCACGCGCTCCACGGCAGCGACCCAGCGGACGGCCTGCGCGGTCATCGGGATCCACGACAAGGCCGAACTGACCGCAGCCGCCTCAGCCATCGACCAGAAGTGCGGGGGCGTGATCGCGCGTGTGGTCCGTCGCGGCGACTTCGAGGGCAAGCTCGGCAGCGTGCTGGCCATTCCGGATCCTGCCGGCGCGCCGGCAGAGCGCATCCTGCTGGTGGGGCTGGGTCCCCGCAAATCCTTCAACCGCAAGGCACTCAGGACCGCTACCGCAGCCGCCACCGACTGGCTGGCGCGCAGCGCGGCCCGCGACGCAGTGTTTTTCCTGTCGCAGGCCGGGGTGGCCGAAGTGGACACCTACTATGCCGGACGGACCCTGGCCGAGACGGTACTGGCCAGCCTCTACCGGATACCCGACCTGAAATCGGGCAAGAAGGCCCCGCCCTCCCGGCTCACCAAGGTCGGCGTGGCAGTGAGCGATCGCGGCGAACTCAACGACGCCCGCAAGGGCCTCGCCGACGGCGAAGGCGTCGCCGCCGGCACCCACCTGGCGCGTGACCTCGGCAACCTGCCCGGCAACGTCTGCACGCCGACCTACCTGGCCAAACAGGCGAGGGAACTGGCGAAGCAGCACAAGTTGGTGCGGACCAAGGTCCTGGAAGAAGCCGAGATCCGCAAGCTGAAAATGGGCTCGTTCCTCTCGGTCGCGCACGGCAGCGAGCAGGCACCGAAGCTGATCGTCATGGAATACAAGGGCGGGAAGCCCGGCGAGGCACCGATCGCCCTGGTGGGCAAGGGCATCACCTTCGACTCCGGCGGCATCTCGCTGAAGCCAGGGCCTGCCATGGACGAGATGAAGTGGGACATGTGCGGCGCAGCGAGTGTGCTGGGCGCAGTGCACGCCGCGGCCACGCTGGGGCTCAAGCTCAACCTGGTCGGGATCGTGCCGGCCTGCGAGAACATGCCCAGCGGTCGGGCCACCAAGCCCGGCGACATCGTCACCTCCATGTCCGGCAAGACCATCGAGGTGCTCAACACGGACGCCGAGGGGCGCCTGATCCTGTGCGATGCCCTGACCTACTCACGCCGCTTCAAGCCACGGGCCGTGGTCGACATCGCCACCCTCACCGGTGCCTGCGTGATCGCCCTTGGCGCCCATCACAGCGGCTTGTTCTCCAGCGACGACGCGCTGGCCCGCGACCTGGCCGCGGCGGGCCTGAGAGCCGACGACCGCGCCTGGCACATGCCGATTGGCGAGGATTACGCCGACCAGCTGAAGAGTAACTTTGCCGACCTGGCCAACATCGGCGGGCGTGAGGCGGGTGCCATCACGGCTGCCAGCTTCCTGTGGAAGTTCACCGACGGCCTTAAGTGGGCACACCTCGATATCGCCGGCACCGCCTGGCTGGGCGGCGCCAAAAAGGGTGGCACGGGCAGGCCGGTGCCGCTGCTGGTCGAGTGGCTGCTGGGCCAGGCCTGAGCGGCGCATGACCACCCGGGTGAGCTTCTACGTGCTGGCGGAGCAGGGCGATGGGGCTCGCGAGGCTTTTGCCTGCCGGCTGGTGGACAAGGCGTGGCAGCAGGGCCTGAGCGTAGAGGTGCGCTGCCAGGATGAGGCCGCAGTCCAGGGGATGGATGAGTTGCTGTGGCGCTTCAGTGACCGCAGCTTCGTGCCTCACGAGGTCGCCCCGGCGGGGGAGGATCCCGCGCCGGTGCTGCTGGCCCGGGCACCGCTGCCCCGGCCGGCCGACCTGCTGGTCAACCTGACAGCTGACCTGCCGGTCGATTTCATCCGCCACGGCCGGGTGGCCGAACTGGTCGCCGGGGATGAGGCTTCGAAGCTGGCCGGACGCGAGCGCTACCGTCGCTATCGGGAGGCTGGGGCCGAACTCGAGACCTTCGACCTGGGCCGCAGCTGATGTCGTCTGCGCCGCCGGACGAGGAGCTGCCGGTTCTCACCGACATCGTGGAACTTGGTCCCGGGGTCACCTCCACGCCGGTCGTGCCAGAACCCCCGCCCGCACCTGAGCCCACGCCTGACTCGGTGCTTACCCGCCGGGCGCTGGAACTGGTCGACGAGGCGCTGGAGGAAGGGCTGAACGAGGCGGTGGTGTTGCTGCAGGAACGGGTCCGTGCCCGACTGCAGCGCGAACTCCCCGAACTGCTCGAATCCATGACTGCGGAACAGGACAAGCGGAGCTGATGGACAAGACCTACGAACCGGAGGGGCTCGAGACACGACTCTACGAGTGGTGGGACACAGCGGGTTTCTTTCGTCCGCGACCGGGCGGCGCGCCCTTCTGCATCGTCATTCCTCCGCCGAACGTCACCGGCACCCTGCACATGGGGCATGCCTTCCAGGACACGGTGATGGATGCCCTGACCCGCTATCACCGCATGCTGGGCGAGGACGTACTCTGGCAGCCGGGCACCGATCATGCAGGCATTGCCACCCAGATGGTGGTCGAGCGGCAGCTGAACTCGGAGGGCAGCGACCGCCACGCGCTCGGCCGTGAACGTTTCCTTGAGCGGGTCTGGGCCTGGAAGGAACAATCCGGCGGCACCATCTCCCGGCAGCTGCGCCGGATGGGCGCCTCGGTCGACTGGAGTCGCGATCGCTTCACCATGGACGAGGGTCTCTCGCACGCAGTGCGCGAGGCATTCATCGCCCTCCATGAAGAGGGCCTGATTTATCGCGGCCAGCGCCTGGTCAACTGGGACCCGGTACTCAAGACCGCACTCTCCGACCTGGAAGTGCTGTCGCAAGAGGAGCAGGGTCACCTCTGGCACCTGCGCTATCCGCTCGCCGACGGGTCCGGTCACCTGGTGGTGGCCACCACCCGACCGGAAACCATGCTGGGTGACTCGGCGGTAGCCGTCCATCCAGAGGACGAACGCTACCGGCACCTGGTGGGGCGCAGCATCCGCCTGCCGCTGACCAACAGGGATATTCCCATCATTGCCGACGACTACGTCGATCCCGAATTCGGTTCCGGCTGCGTCAAGATCACCCCGGCGCATGACTTCAACGACTACGAGATCGGCCAGCGCCACGGGCTGCCATTGATCAACGTGCTCGATGCCGATGCCCGCATGGCGGGCGAAGTGCCGGCGGAATTTCTCGGCCTCGACCGCTACGAGGCTCGCGAGAAGGTGATCGCTGCATTCAGCGCAGCCGGGCTGCTGGAGCGCATCGACGAGCATCGCCTGATGGTGCCGCGGGGCGATCGCAGCGGCAGCGTGATCGAACCCTGGCTCACCGACCAGTGGTACGTGCGCATCGAGCCACTGGCCAGGCCAGCGATCGAGGCTGTCGAGCAGGGTCGAATCCGCTTCGTGCCGGAGAATTGGGACCGCACCTACTTCGAATGGATGCGCAACATCAAGGACTGGTGCATCAGTCGTCAGCTCTGGTGGGGCCATCGCATTCCCGCCTGGTACGACCCGGAAGGACGGGTGTACGTCGGCCGGGACGAGGCCGCGGTGCGCGAGGCCCACGGCATCGACGCCGGCATCCCACTGCGCCAGGACGAGGACGTGCTGGACACCTGGTTCAGCTCGGCACTCTGGCCCTTCTCGACGCTCGGCTGGCCCGACAAGACGCCCGAACTGGCCCGCTATTATCCGACCTCGGTGCTGGTCACGGGCTTCGACATCATCTTTTTCTGGGTCGCCCGGATGATCATGATGGGCCTGAAATTCATCGGTGAGGTGCCCTTCCGCGAGGTCTACATCCATGGCCTGATCCGGGATCATGAAGGCCAGAAGATGTCCAAGTCCAAGGGCAACGTGATCGACCCTCTGGACATCGTCGACGGCATCGACTTGCCCGCACTGCTGGCCAAGCGCACCACCGGGCTGATGCAGCCACACCTCGCCCCGACCATCGAAAAAGCCACGCGCAAGCAGTTCCCGAAGGGCATAGCCGCCTACGGCATGGACGCCCTGCGCTTCACCTTCGCTTCAATGGCCACCCAGTCGCGTGACCTCCGTTTCGACCTCGGTCGGGTGGAGGGCTACCGGAACTTCTGCAACAAGCTGTGGAACGCTGCCCGCTACGTCATGATGGCCGTCGGTGAGTCGAGTCCGACCGGGCCTGCCATGCTGTCGAGCGCGGACCGCTGGGCCCGCGCCAGACTCGACCACGCGATCACTGAGGTCAGGGCAGGTCTCGATGGCTATCGCCTGGACCTCGCCGCCCAGGCCGCCTACGAATTCACCTGGTACGAGTTCTGCGACTGGTACCTGGAGCTGTCCAAGGCGGTGCTGCAAGCCGACACCGCGAGCGAGGCCGAGAAAACCGGCACGCGCCAGACGCTGCTCACCGTGCTGGAGTCGCTGCTCAGGCTGTTGCACCCGATCATGCCCTTCATCACCGAGGAAATCTGGCAACGCATCGCGCCGCTGGCCGGTACAGCGGGGCCGAGCATCATGCTGCAGCCGTTTCCCGAGGCGCGCAACGATCCCGCGGACGCAGACTCCGCAGCGGACATGCGCTGGGCGATGGATTTCATCCTTGGCGTCCGACAGATCCGCGGAGAAATGGACATTGCGCCCTCGGTGGGGTTCGAGGTCCTGCTGCAGGACGCCACGCCTGTCGACCTGCAGCGCTGGCAGGCAAGCGCCGCCTACGTGCGCAAGCTGGCCAACGTGACCGGCGCCCGTGCGCTCGGCCGGGACGAGCCCGCGCCGCCGTCTGCAGTCGCGCTGATGGGCCAGCTGAAGATCCTGGTGCCCATGGCGGGCCTGATCGATGTCGAAGCCGAAATGACCCGGCTCGGCAAGAAGCGCGACAAGGCGACGCAGGACAAGGCGAGGTCGGAGGCCAAGCTCGCACGGGCCGATTTCGTCGACCACGCGCCTGAGGCCATCGTAGCCCAGGAGCGGGAGCGCCTTGCGGTGGCGAGCCGTGAACTCGAGCAACTCGAGAAGCAGCTCGAGAAGGTAGCCTTGCTCAAATGAAGCCCGTACTCGACCAGGTCAATGGCATCCTGCTCGGCAAGGACGAGGCAGTCCGGCTCGCACTGAGCTGCCTGATGGCCGGAGGCCACCTGTTGATCGAGGACATTCCCGGCGTGGGCAAGACCACCCTCGCCCAGGCCCTGGCCCGCGCGCTCGGCCTGAGCTACCGCCGCATCCAGTTCACCAGCGACCTGCTGCCGGCAGACGTCATCGGCGTGTCGGTCTACCGCCGCGCACAGGGCGACTTCGAGTTTCATCCGGGTCCGATATTTGCCCAGCTGGTGCTGGCCGACGAGATCAACCGGGCCACTCCGCGCGCACAGAGCGCACTGCTCGAGGTCATGGAAGAGCACCAGGTCACGGTCGATGGGGTCAGTCACCCGCTGCCGGAACCCTTCTTCGTGATCGCCACCCAGAACCCCACCGAACAGGTCGGCACCTACCCCCTCCCTGAGTCGCAGCTGGATCGCTTCCTGATGCGCATCAGCCTGGGTTACCCCGCGCCCTCCGCCGAACGCTCGGTGCTACGTGGACGCGACCGCCGGGAACTGCTCCGGGAAATGCGCCCGGCCATCGAAGCAACCGAGCTGGCAGCCATCCTCGGTAAGGTTCCGGACCAGCATGCCTCCGACGCCTTGCTTGATTACCTGCAGGCGCTGGTGCGGGCCACGCGCGACCCGGCCCGCTTTCGCCACGGCCTGAGCACCCGCGCCGGTCTGGCCCTGCTGCGCGCCGCCCAGGCCTGGTCGCTGCTGGCAGGCCGCAGCGGGGTGCTGCCGGAAGACCTGCAGGCCGTGTTCGTGGCGGTCGCCGGCCATCGGCTGCTGCCAGCAGACAACGCGGACCGGCGCAGCGGGGCGCAACTGGCGGCGGCGGTGCTGGAAAGCGTCGCCATTCCCTGAGGAGTCGGCAGGTGGCCGGCAGCGTACGACACGGTTTCCACATGCCCGGCCACCTGCGCCGGGCTACCCGCGCCTGGCTGCGCAGGCGCCAGGGCCCGGATCGCGGTCGCCTCATCCTGGGGCAGGGCCGGATCTACATCCTGCCCACGACCTTGGGCCTGACCTTTGCCGTGATGTTGCTCGGCATGTTGCTGGGTTCACTCAACTACGCCAACAATCTCGGGCTCGCGCTGACCTTCGCCCTGGCCGGGATCGGTCTGGTGAGCATGCACGCCTGTCATCGCAACCTGGTGGGCCTGGCCATCAGGCCCCTGGGCGGTGAGCCGACCTTTGCCGGAGAAACCGCCGTCTTCGGATTCAGGGTGGAAAACGATGAGCGCCAGCCGCGTATCGACCTGGAACTGGGGCTGGACGGCAGCGAGGCGCGCGGGACCTCGCTGGACGCGATGGCCGCAGGCACGCTGCTACTGAAGGTGCCCAGCAGGCGACGTGGGCGGCTCAGGCTCACCCGCTGTGAGGTCGCTACCCGCTACCCCTTCGGCCTGTTCCGGGCCTGGGCGGTGCTGCACCCGGAAGTGGATTGCATTATCTATCCAAAACCTGCCACAGACGCGCCGCCGCTGCCGGAGGGTGGCGAGGGAAGCGGCAATCGCCAGGCCCGCAGCGGCGACGATGACTTTGCCGCACTGCGCAATTATCGGCCCGGGGACACACCCGGCAGGGTCGCGTGGAAAGCGCTGGCTCGCAACGACAAGCTGATGGTCAGGCAGTTCGAGTCCGGCCAGGCCGCTGAACGGGTGCTGGATCTGGACTCGGCGCCAGGCGCCAACCTGGAGCAACGGCTCGAGGTGCTGGCCCGATGGATACTGGAGGCACAGGCGGCCGGAGGTCCCTACACCCTGCGGCTGGGCAGCACCCGCTTGAGCGGCAGCGGCGAGCGGCACCGGGAGGCCTGCCTCACCCGGCTGGCCGATTTCGAGGCCCCGGAGGTGGACCTTGTCGGCTGAACGTCGCGCGGCAGCGGCCGGCTCGCTGCCCTGGACCGCAGGCGCGCTGGCCTTCGCCATCCTGCCCCACTTGCGCCTGATCGACCCGTGGATCGGCAGTCTGGCATTGATGCTCATAGGCTGGCGCCTCCTCGCCGACCGCAGGGGCTGGCCGCTCCCGGGAAGGGTATCGAGAGCGCTGCTGACCGTCTGCGCAGGCGTCGCCGTGTTCGCGACCCGCGGGGCGGTAACCGGCCTCGATGCCGGGAGCGCGCTACTGGTCCTGATGGCCGGGCTGAAGATGGTCGAAACGCAAACCCGACGAGACCATGTGATCGTCATGTTCATCGGCTGGTTCCTGTGCCTCGCCGCCCTGCTGCACGACCAGTCGCCGCTGACGGCGGCGTGGGTCATGGTTGCTTTCTGGCTGCTGGCTGCAACCCTCCTGATCGTGGCGCGAACCGGCGCAGGCGGACTCGCCCGCTCGCCGTTTGGGATCACGGGCCGAATGCTGCTGCTGGCGCTCCCGCTGATGATTGCGCTGTTCCTGTTCTTCCCCAGGGTGGCCGGCCACTTCTGGGGCATCCCGGGTTCCGACCGCGCCATCAGCGGGCTGAGCGACGAACTTTCGCCGGGCGACATCTCGGAATTGACGCTCGCCGATACCGTCGCCTTCAGGGTCCGCTTCGACGGCCCTCTACCCCCGCCGGAAGAGCGGTACTGGCGTGGTCCCGTACTCAGTGAGACGGACGGCTACAGCTGGTGGCAACCTCACGCGCAGCTGTATCCCTTCCAGGCCCTCGAGCCCTCCGGCAGCCCCCTCGGCTACCAGGTCACCATGGAACCCAGCGGCCGCAGGACGCTATTCGCTTTGGAAATGGTCGACGGCATTCCTGCCACACTCGGCAGACAGTCGTGGGACTACCGACTCATCGCGGCGCACCCGGTCGATGCGGTCATCCAGTACCGCATGGCCTCCCATACGCGCTACCGGACCGGCGGGCCGCTGGCCACTTCCTCACGCCGGCACAACCTGTCGTTGCCCGCGGGGGCGAACCCCCGATCCAGGGAACTGGCCCTGGATCTACGTGAAAAAACCGGCACCGACCGGGCGCTCATCGCAGCAGTGCTGCAGCGCTTCCGTGACCAGGAATTCTTCTATACGCTGCGTCCCCCGCTGTTACAGCGTAACGCGGTGGACGACTTCCTGTTCAACACCCGCAGGGGCTTCTGCGGTCATTTTGCCACCTCCTTCACTACCCTGATGCGCGCGGCCGGCATCCCGGCACGCGTCGTCACCGGTTATCAGGGCGGCGACTGGAATCCTCGCGGAGGCTACCTCGTCGTGAGGCAATCTCATGCCCATGCCTGGTCGGAAGTCTGGCTGGAAGGCAGCGGCTGGACGCGGGTCGACCCGACGGCGGCCGTAGC
The DNA here is from genome assembly GCA_030831085.1 of Gammaproteobacteria bacterium. Taxonomy (GTDB): domain Bacteria; phylum Pseudomonadota; class Gammaproteobacteria; order Steroidobacterales; family Steroidobacteraceae; genus SG8-30. The sequence continues at coordinate 7,236 of JAURLT010000064.1, read as the reverse complement.
ACCGGAAAGGATCCTGCAAGACCTGCAGTCGGCGCTTCCCGAAGAAGACCCGGCCCCGGGTCGCTTGATGCGCTCGATTGGCGTGCTCTGGGAGCTGAGCCTGACTCTGGACCGGCTGCGCGCCGCGTGGAACGACTGGATTGTGCGCTATTCAGCCGATACGCAAACTTCCTTACTCGAGGAACTCGGCTTCGAGGAACCAGATTGGCGTCAACTCGGGGTGGCCCTGATCATCGCGCTCGGCTGCGGCCTCCTGCTGGTTGTGGTCTCGCTGGCTTGGAGTTATCGACCGACCAAGGTTGATGGACCGCAGCGTTGGTACCTGAAGTTCGGCCGCCGCCTCGCCGCGGCAGGCTTACCCCGACAGCCGCAGGAGACCGCTACCGCTTACCTCGGGAGGATTGTCGAGGCTCGCCCGGACCTCGCTGGACAGGCAACGGCCATCACGCTTGCCTACCTCGCGGCCCGCTATGAGCCTTTCACCGGCGGCGCGCAGCTAACGAGGCTGTCGGAACTGGTCCGGCGTTTCAGGCCGTGATCCGCCTGCTCATGCCGGTGCTCGTGGCGGCGGCCGCGGTCATCGCCTGGATCGTACTGGCGCCCGCCCTGGCGGCGCGCCGGCTGCGCCGTGCCGGTGAGCACGGGCTCAGCGAGGCTGACCGGATGTACCTCAGGCAGCGCCTGCCCGCCTATGCCGCGATGCCGGACTGCCTGCGGACCCAGCTGGAACGTCTGACCGCCACCTTCATGGCCGACAAGGTCTTCGACGGTTGCGGCGGCCTGCAGGTCACTCATTTGATGCGCCTCGCCATATCGGCCCAGGCCTGCCTGCTGGAACTGGGCCGCGGCGCCCTGCCGTTTCCTGACCTGAGGTCGGTGCTGCTGTATCCGGCCGGGTTCGTGGTCAACGAACCGCGCGAGGACGACCTGGGGGTAGTCACCGAGGGGCCGGAGGAACTGTCGGGCCAGGCCTGGGATACCTCGCGGATCCTGCTGTCCTGGGAGGACGTCAACGCCCGCAGCGAGGCCACCGCCTACAACGTCGTGATCCACGAATTCGCTCATTATCTCCACGCCGAGACTGGAGGCCCCGGTGAGTCCCTGCTGGAGGCGGAGCTGGCTGGCTTGCGGGCGGCAATCGACCACGGCGAGGACACCTTCCTCGACCCCTATGGCGCTGAGGACCTGATCGAATTCTTCGCCGTGGCGAGCGAGGCGTTCTTCGAGGCCCCCGCGGCCATGGCCGACAGCCACCCGCGGCTGTATGCAAGCCTCAGGGATTTCTACCGCGTCGATCCGGCCGCCTGGCCCGGGATGGCGGCAGCCAGCTGAAGGCTGTGCGCGCGCCAGAGCATGGCCCCGCCCACCACGAACAGCACCAGGATGGAGAGGATCCCGGCCCGGGTACTGCCGGTCAGCAGCGCGGTCACGCCTACCAGGACCGGGCCGACGATGGCGGCGAACTTGCCCATCATGTTGTAGAAACCGAAGAACTCGCCCTGGCGGCCCTGCGGCACCAGGCTGCCGAAATAGGAGCGCGACAGCGACTGGATGCCACCCTGCACCAGACCGATGGTCACCGCCATCGCGTAGAACTCGGCCTCGCTGTCCAACCAATAGGCGGCTACGGTCACCACCGCGTACACCGCCAGCGCAATGAAGATGCCCCGGATGGGCCCAATCCGCCCACCCAGCCAGCCGAAGCCCAGGGCCGCAGGAAAGGCCACGAACTGCGTGATGAGCAGGGCCACGATCAGGCTCTCCTGGGGAAAGCCCAGTGACAAGCCGTAGTCCACCGCCATCTTGACGATGGTGTTCACCCCGTCGATGTACAGCCAGTACGCACCCAGGAACCAGACCAGGGGCTTCAGGGACCGGATGTGCAGGATGGTCTGCCGCAACTCACGCCAGCCGGCCGCGATCGCCGGCAGGATCGGCAGCGGATTGGCCGGGCGCTGCTCGCGGATCCAGATCAGCGCGGGAATCGAGAACAACAACCACCAGGCCGCCACCATCAGGAAGGAGATCCGCACCGCCTCGCTGGCGCTGGCCAGTCCAAACACCGCTGGCTGCAGAGTCATGTAGACATTCAGGGCGAACAACAGTCCACCGCCCACGTAGCCCAGGCTGTAACCCAGCGCCGAGACCATGTCGTATTCGCCGGGAGCGGCGACGTCAATCAGCAGGGAGTCGTAGAAGGTTTCTGCGCTCCAATAGCCCACCGAGGCCAGCACGTAAGTGAAGACCGCCAGCTGCCATTGCCCCTGGGTCACCAGGTAGAGCCCGCTGGTGCCGGCGGCCCCGAGGACGATTCCGAGCATGAGGAAACGGACCCGCAGGCCGCTGCGGTCGGCAATGGCCCCGAGCAGCGGTGCCAGCAGGGCGATCAGCAGGCTGGCCAGGCCGTTGGCGAGGCCGAGTCGGAAGGTGCTGACCGCCACCTCGACGCCGGAGGTCCAGTACTGCTTGAAGAACACTGGAAAGAAGCCCGCCATCACCGTGGTGGCAAAGGCGGAATTGGCCCAATCATAGAGGGCCCATGACACCACCGGCCGCCTCAGCAAGCTCCGCATCCGAACCCCCTCGCGGAGCCCCCGCACCGCTATGCCGTCAGGTGATCACGTGTCTCGGAAAACCGGACATCGGGGGAGCGCTCCATCGCCAGTTCCAGGTTGACCCGGGTCGGGGCGAGGTAGACCAGCTCCCCGGCATGGTCCACGGCGAGCTGATCGTAAGCCTTGTTGCGGAAGGACTCCAGCTTCCGCTCATCCGCAACGCGAATCCAGCGGGCAGTGGCCACGTTGATCGGCTCGAAGCCGCATTCCACCCCGTACTCGTCGGCCAGTCGAAAGGCCACCACGTCGAACTGCAGCGGGCCCACCGCACCCAGGATGAGGTCGTTGTTGCGCAGTGGCCTGAACAGCTGGGTAGCGCCCTCCTCGCACAACTGGTCGAGACCCTTTTGCAGCGCCTTCATGCGCAGCGGGTCGCGCAACACCGCCCGCCTGAATAGCTCGGGGGCGAAGTTCGGAATGCCGGTGAAGGCCAGTGCCTCACCTTCGGTAAAGGTGTCGCCGATGTTGACGGTGCCGTGATTGTGCAAGCCGATGATGTCGCCGGCCCAGGCCTCCTCGGCCCGCTCACGATCCGAGGCCATGAAGGTCAAGGCATCCGCCACCCTTACCTCCTTGCCGAGCCGCACGTGCCTGAGGCGCATGCCGCGACGGTACTGGCCTGAGCATAGGCGCAGGAAGGCGATGCGATCCCGGTGCGCCGGATCCATGTTGGCCTGGATCTTGAAGACGAAACCGGTCAGGGCTGGCTCGCCGGCATTGACGCTGCGGGTGGTGGTAGGCCGAGGCTGGGGCGGCGGGGCATGCTCGACGAAAAACGCCAGCAACTCCTCGACCCCGAAGTTCGAGATGGCAGAGCCGAAGAACACCGGCGTCTGGTGCCCGGCGCGGTAGGCGTCCCGGTCGAAGGCAGGCGTTGCACCCCGCACCAGCTCCACCTCATCGCGGAAGGCATCCGCATCATCGCCGAGCAGTTCACGGGCCGCCTCGCTCGCCAGCCCATCAATCACCAGGTTGCGCCCGGCGCGCCCGCCCTCGGCCGCATCGTAGACGTAGATGCGGTCCTCCAGCAGGTGATAGACACCGCGCAGCGCACGCCCCATGCCGATGGGCCAGGTCACGGGAGCGCAGGCAATGCCAAGCACCCGCTCGACCTCATCGAGCAACTCCATCGGGTCGCGGCCCTCCCGATCAAGCTTGTTGATGAAGGTCATGATCGGCGTGTCGCGGAGCCGACAGACCTCCATCAGCTTGATGGTTCTGGCTTCCACGCCCTTGGCGCAATCGATGACCATCAGGGCCGAGTCCACCGCCGTCAGGGTGCGATAGGTGTCCTCGGAAAAATCCTCGTGCCCCGGCGTGTCGAGGAGGTTCACGATGCGCTCGCGATAGGGAAACTGCATCACCGACGAGGTCACCGAAATGCCGCGCTGCTGCTCCAGCCTCATCCAGTCCGAGGTGGCGTGGCGGGTGGCCTTGCGACCCTTGACCGTACCGGCCATCTGGATGGCGCCCCCGAACAGCAGCAGTTTTTCCGTGAGCGTGGTCTTGCCCGCATCAGGGTGCGAGATGATCGCAAAGGTGCGGCGGCGGGCGATGTCCGGCGGTAACTGTTCCATGGCGCGCGGATTCTAGCGCACGCGGGCCCTCAGGCCGCGAGGTCGTCGAGGGGCCGGCGGAAGACCAGCGCATCCTCCCGGCCAAGCTCCGCCTGGTAATAGCCACGGCGCAGACCGATCCGCTCGAAGCCCACGGTTCGGTACAGGGCAATGGCGCCCGTATTGGACGGGCGTACCTCCAGGAAGGCATGCAGTGCACCCCCAGCGCGGCCCTTTTGCAGCATGGCCATGAGGAACGCGCGCCCGACACCCGCACGGCGCACCGCCGGGGCGACGCACAGGTTCAGGAGGTGGCACTCCCCGGCACCGACCGAAAGCACCGCGTAACCGGCCACGTCGAGTCCGCCGACCTCGACCACCCAGCACTCGTACCCGACCCGCAGGCAATCCCGGAACACCTGCTCGGTCCATGGAAAGCCATAGACTTCGCGCTCGAGCGCCATAACCTGGTCAACGTCGGTGAGTTGCATGCGCCGAATCCGCACCGTCAGGCCCTCAACCTCCACGCCGCAGTCCCAGGGTGGCGCGCAGCAGCTTCAGGTCCGCCCAGGACTTGGCCTTCTCGCCTGGGGAACGCAGGAGGTAGGCAGGGTGATAGGTCACGACCAGGGGCAAGCCCCCCGGGCCCGCATGCATACGCCCCCGCAACTTGCCGATGGGCACATCGGTCGCCAGCAGGGCCTGGGCAGCAACCCTGCCCACGCACAGGACGGCGCGGGGGGACAAGGCTTCCAGTTGCCTGCCGAGGTAGGGCAGACAGCGCTCGATCTCCTCCGCCGAAGGGTCGCGGTTACCTGGCGGTCTGCACTTCAGCACGTTGGCGATGAAGACCTGCTCCCTCGCCCAACCCGCCGCCTGCAGCATGGCATCCAGCAACTGTCCGGCCCGGCCCACGAAGGGCTCCCCGCGCCGGTCTTCTTCCGCGCCCGGAGCTTCCCCCACCACCACCAGCTCGGCATCCAGTGCGCCGGTGCCGAACACGGTCTGGGTGCGCGACTCGCACAGGGCACAGCGGGTGCAGCGGGCCACCTCCGCCTTCAGTGTCTCCCAGGGCTGGTCGACCGAAGTGGTCGGCGCCCGCAGGCGATAGGGCACCACCCCGAGCGACTGCAGTCGGTCTACCCGTGCCGGATCCATCGGGGTCATTCTTCCCGCGGCCGCCTGCGGCGCGTCAGGCGACGCCAGCTCCAGACCAGCGGGCCCGAGGCAGCGTAGGAACCGAACAGCAGGAACAACGCGACAGGCGGATTGATGGCGATCAGCGAGAACACCAGGGGAATCAGCAGCAGGCGCGAATAGCGCACCCGCTCGCTGGTCGCCCGGTGCTTGAAGCTCGCATAGGAATGCCGGCTCACCATCAACGCCCCAGCCGTGGCGGTTACCAGAAAACCCAGCACCAGGGCCGGCAGCCCCTCAAGACCGTATTTGGTCGCCAGCCAGACGAAGGCCGCCACCACCGCGGCCGCCGAGGGGCTCGGCAACCCCTCGAAATAACGCTTGTCAGCGGCCACTCCCGCGTTGAACCGCGCCAGCCGCAGCGCTCCGGCGGCGGTATAAAAAAACGCCGCCACCCAGCCGAGCCTGCCCCAGGCCAGGCCGTACTCCGCGATTCGATCCACCCCCCACTGGTAGCACACGATGGCAGGCGCGAGGCCGAAGGCCACCATGTCGGCGAGGCTGTCGTACTCCTTGCCGAACAGGCTCTCGGTGCCGGTCATGCGGGCCACCCGACCGTCGAGGCCGTCGAACACCATGGCCATGAAAATGGCCATGGCGCCCTGGATCAGGTTGCCGTCGATGGCGGCCACCACCGCATAAAAGCCTGAAAACAGGCAACCCGTGGTCAGCAGGTTGGGCAGCAGGAACGCTCCCCGGCGGGGTGTCCTCGGTATTTGCTCTTCCGTCATGCTAGCGACCTCCGCGGCCGTGCAGGAGGCCGGTGGAGTCCATAGAATATCGCGTCGGCGCACCATAGCGCCTTGAACCGGCCCCTATCATGCGTCTTTCTGCCTATCCCATCCAGAACCTCAAGGAAGTCCCGGCCGATGCCGAGGTCGTGAGTCACCAGCTGATGCTGCGGGCCGGGCTCATCCGTCGCCTGGCGGGTGGCCTCTACAGCTGGTTGCCGATGGGCCTGCGCGTCCTGCGCAAGGTCGAGGCCATCATCCGCGAGGAAATGAACCGCGAAGGCGCGCTCGAAATCTCGATGCCCGTCGCCCAACCTGCGGAGCTCTGGCAGGAGTCCGGCCGCTGGGACCAGTTCGGGCCCGAACTCCTGCGCTTCAAGGATCGTCACCAACGGGACATGGTGCTCGCCCCCACCCACGAGGAGGTGGTCACCGACCTTGCGCGTCGCGAATTGCGCTCCTATCGCCAGTTGCCGGTCAACTTCTATCAGGTGCAGACCAAATTCCGCGACGAAATCCGCCCGCGGTTCGGCGTGATGCGGGCGCGCGAGTTCCTGATGAAGGATGCCTACAGCTTCCACCTCGACCAGGCCTCGCTGGAGGAGGGCTATCAGGCCATGTACCGGGCCTACACAGCCATCTTCAGCAGGATGCAGCTGGATTTCCGCGCGGTGCTGGCCGACACCGGTGCCATCGGGGGCAGCGCGTCCCAGGAATTCCACGTGCTGGCCGACTCCGGCGAGGACGCCATCGCCTTCTCCGACGCGGACGACTACGCGGCTAACCTGGAGATGGCGACCGCCTTGCCACCGGCAAAGCAACGGCCTGCGGCCAGTGCGGAGATGACCCGGGTGGCCACGCCCGGCGTCGGCAGCATTGACGAGGTCTGCCAGCTGCTGGCGCGACCGCCCGAAACCGTCCTGAAGACGCTACTGGTCGCCGCTGCCGAGGGTGGGGTGGTTGCGCTGATCCTGCGCGGCGACCATGAACTGAACTCGGTGAAGGCCCAGAAACTGCCGGGCGTAGCCAGCCCGCTAAGAATGGCCGGTGCCGCGGAAGTCGTCGCGGCCACCGGCGCGAACCCGGGCTCCATCGGTCCGGTCGGACTGAGCTGCCCCGTGTACGTCGACCACGCGG
>JAURLT010000011.1 GCA_030831085.1 Gammaproteobacteria bacterium | reverse complement strand
GATGAGGCTGCGATCAGTCCGCTTAGGCATCTGTATCCGGGTCCTCCGCCTGGGTGACCACCGCTGCGCCTGCGCCATTGCGCCAGCCGATGGAAAATCCGTTCGAATAACGCATGTCCACGTGGGAAACCTCGGCGGCCCGCCCTGCGATCACCTGCGAGGCCACACGGATGAAGCGCTCGGTGCGCTGGTCGACCTGGTTGCGTCCCAGCCTGACCAGCACACCGTTGGTCAGTTCCATCTCCCAGGCGCCACGCTCGTCCAGGGTCAACGTCTTGAGCCTGAGACCCTGATGACCGAGGCGCTCCTGGATGGCGAGGTAGCGCTGCGCGACCAGCGCCTCGCTGCCCTCCGGCCCATTCAGCCGCGGCAACTCGGCGGGCATCAGGGCCAGCCCGGACACGAACAACTCGCCACGCGTGTTGACCACGCTGTCATCACCCCAGCGGGCCGCCACCTGCTGCTCGATGACCTCCACCGACAGCGTGTCCGGCCAGCGTCGCTGCAGGCGCGCGCGATCGACCCAGGTCATAGCCTCGATGGCGCTCCTCAGCTCGCCAAGGTTGGCGCTCAGGAAACCGCCGGTCAGGGTGTTGCGCAGGACCTGCTCGACTTCCACGGCGGCCACGCGCTGGAAGTTGCCGGTCACCACGATCTTGCGTACCGGTTGGTCCAACGCGTCAGTCAGCCACCAGGCCAGGCCGGCTACCAGCGTCAGGGCGGCGGCAGCGCCAGCCAGCCGGCGCCAGTCCAGTTGCGGTATCACGAAACGGGCCTCGTCGGCCTTGCGGCGACGACGGTTGGCGCGACGCAGACCGAAGCCGCCGAGGTTCATGGCTGAACCTCCCGGGCGAAGCTGGTCTCCAGAACCCGCCAGCACAATTCGGGGAAATCGATGCCCCGCGCCCTCGCCGCCATGGGCACCAGGCTATGGCTGGTCATGCCGGGCACCGTATTGACCTCGAGCAGCAGCGGCACGGCGCCCGCCCCGAGCATGAAGTCGACCCGGCCCCAGCCCTGCGCGCCGATGGCCCGGAAGGCGGCGAGCGCCGCCGCCGCAACCCTCGCCTCCACCTGCGCACCGAGTCCGCAGGGGATGTGGTACTGGGTGTCGTCGGCAAAATATTTGGCTTCGTAGTCGTAGAAAGCCCGCGGCGTCTCGATGCGGATCGCCGGCAGGGCCTCACCCTGCAGGATCGGCACGGTCAGTTCCTCGCCGCGGATCCACGGCTCGGCAATCACCACCGGGTCATGCGTGGAGGCCGACACCCAGGCGCCAGCCAGTTGCGCGGCATCCTCGACCCGCGACATGCCCACGCTGGAACCCTGGCTGGCTGGCTTGATGGCGAGTGGCAGGCCGAGTTCGCGGGCGGCTGCCTCGCAATCGGCCAGCGACGTCACGGTCCGATACTCGGGCGTGGCCACCCCACCGGCAATCGCGAGTTGCTTGGTCCGCAGCTTGTCCATGCCGACGGCGGAGCCGAGCACGCCGCTGCCAGTGTAGGGCAGGCCCAGCCACTCGAGAGCACCCTGCAGCGCGCCGTCCTCGCCACCGGGACCGTGCAGCGCGATCCAGGCGCGGTCGAAGCCGGCACCAGGGAGCTCGCCGACGGCCGACTGCGCCGGATCGAAGCCCTCTGCGTTCACGCCGCGCGACTGCAGGGCCTCGAGCACGGCCCGCCCGCTCATGAGCGACACCTCACGCTCGCTGGAGTGGCCTCCGAACAGCACGGCCACCTTGCCAAAGGCGGCGGGATCCTGGACCCGCCGGAATTCAAGCCCGGTGTGGACGAGCCGACTCATGCTGCTTCCCCGAGGGTCCGCACCTCGGTCTCGAGCGACACGCCGTGCACCTCCCGTACGACCCGGCGGACGTGCGCGATCAGCGCCTCGAGATCGGCCGCAGTGGCCGTGCCCCGGTTGATGATGAAATTGGCGTGCTTGACCGAGACCTCGGCCCCGCCGATCCGGAAACCTTTCAGCCCGGCGGCCTCGATCAGCCGAGCGGCGTAGTCACCCGGCGGGTTGGTGAAAACTGAACCGCAACTCCAGGCACCGATCGGCTGGCTGGCCACCCGCCGGACCAGCAGGTCGCGGATCGATTCGGCGCCGCGTGCCTCGGCGCTCTCGAAGTTGAGCGTCGCCGCCACGAACCATTCGCCGCTCGCCGGCGCCTGCACCGAGCGATAGCCCGCGCGATACTCCGAGGCGTTGCGGCGATGCAGGACCCCGCTGCGATCGATGGTCTCGACTTCCAGCACCCGCGACCAGGTCTCGCCCCCCCAGGCGCCGGCGTTCATCGCCAGCGCACCGCCCACGGTGCCGGGAATGCCGGCAAAGAAGGCCGCCGGGACCAGGCCCCACCGAGCGGCCTGCCGGGCCAGTTTCGCGCAGGGCACGCCCGCCCCGACGCGCACGCGGGTCGCCTCGACCCGCTCGAGTTCATCGAGCGCGCGATGGACACAGATCACCGCGCCGCGAATGCCCGCATCACGGACCAGCAAGTTGCTGCCGAGCCCCACGAAGGTGACGGGGAGCGCCGGATCCAGGGACCGCAGGAACTGCTGCAGGTCCGCCAGGTCACGCGGCTCGAACCACAGGTCTGCGGGTCCCCCTACGTGCCAGGAGGTGTGCCGCGACATGGGCTCCTCGCGCCGCACGCGCTCCTCGAAGCCGAGCGGAATGGTCGGCACCGTCATGCCGCCACCCCCGCGGACTGCAGGCAGAGCCCGGCGAGCTGCTCAGCCGCCCTCGGCACGGCCTTGCCGCGCGCCGCCGTCGCCATCTGCAGGCAACGCTCGCGGCCAGCACTCAAGCACTCCTCCAGCGCCGCGGCGAGGCTCGAGGGCGTCAGGTCCTCCTCGCGGATCATGCGGGCAGCCCCGGCCTCGGCCAGATACTGCGCGTTACGGGCCTGGTGGTCATCCACCGCGGCGGGAAAGGGCACCAGCAGCGCGCCGAGACCCGCCGCCGCGAGCTCGGAAACCGTCAGCGCGCCCGAACGCGTAACGGCGAAGTCGGCGTCCCGGTAGGCCTGGGCCATGTCGTCGATGAAGGGCTGCACCATCGCCTCCACGCCGAGTTCGCGATAGCGCGCTTCGGTCGCGGCATGACCGCTGGTGCCAGTCTGGTGCAGAACCTGCGGACGGGCCTGCGGCGGAAGTTCGGCGATCGCCATGGGCAGCACCCGGTTCAAGGCCGCCGCCCCCTGGCTGCCCCCGAACACCAGCAGGCGCAAGGGTCCCTCCCGACCGGCGAAGCGCGCATCAGGCGCCGGGAGGGCAGCGATGTCTGCACGCACCGGGTTGCCAATCACGCTGACGGCCACCGCACGGGGAAAGCTGCCGGGGAAAGCTGCCGCTACCCGGGTGGCGAGACGGGCCAGCAGCCGGTTGGTGAGTCCCGCCACCGCGTTCTGCTCGTGGATCACCAGCGGCGTGCCCGTCAGGCGGGCCGCTACGCCACCCGGCCCGGAGGCAAAGCCGCCGCAACCCAGCACCACGTCCGGTCGGACCCGACGCAGGGCAGCCAGCGCCTGGGTCACGGCGAGCGCGACGGAAAACGGCGCCCATAGCCAGCCGAACAGGCCCTTGCCGCGCAGACCGGCCACCTCGATCCACTCCACCGGAATGCCCTCGGCCGGCACCAGGCGGGACTCGATGCCGCGACGCGTGCCCAGCCACACCACCCGGTGCCCGAGGCCGCGCAGCACGCGGGCCACGGCCAGCGCCGGGAACACGTGCCCGCCGGTCCCCCCCGCCATGATCAGCACGGTGGCGTTCATGAATCGCCCCTGCCGGTCGGCACCCGACCCGAGGCCATCACCTCGTGGTGGATACGCATGACGATGCCAAGCCAGCCCAGCGTAACCAGCAAACTGGAACGCCCATAGGACATCAACGGCAGGGTCAGGCCCTTGGTGGGCAGCAGGCCCATGTTGACGCCGATGTTCACGAAGGCTTGCACCGCCAGCCAAACGCCGAAGGCCGCCGCCATGCAGGCGTGGAAGGGCATGCCGGCCTCGGCCCCGAGCCGGGCCAGGCGCAGGCTGCGCAGCACCACCACCGCAAACAGCACGACCAGGATGAGCACGCCGACCAGGCCGAACTCCTCGGCCAGCACTGCGAACACGAAGTCGGTATGGGCCTCTGGCAGGTAGGACAGCTTTTGCACGCTCGAGCCGAGACCGACGCCGAACCCGCCGCCGCGGCCAATGGCGATCAGCGACTGGGTCAGCTGGTAACCGCTGTCCTGCGCGTCGCTCCACGGGTCGACGAAGGAGAACCACCGCCGGAGACGATAATCCGCGCTGACCACCAGGCCGATGACGCCGACCACGCCGAGGCCGGCCACCACCAGGGAATCGCGCCAACGCGCGCCGGCCAGAAACAGCACCACCAGTCCAGTGGTGATCAGCACGATGGCTCCGCCGAGATCGGGCTCCGCCAGCAGCAGCAGCGCCGCCAGGCCCAACACCACCAGCGGGCGCAGCATGCCACCGGTGGAGCTCGCCAGCTCTGCCTGGCAGCGCACCACGTAGGCACACAGGTAGATCAGGAGCGCCACACGAGCCGGCTCGGAAGGCTGGAAATTGAAGCCCCCGAGGCGGATCCAGCGGCGGCTGCCGTTGACCTCGTGACCCACCCACGGCAGGGCTACCAGTACCAGCAGCACCAGTCCGATTGCGAGCAAGGGGGTAGAGAGACGCTGCCAGGTGACCGTGGGAACCAGCAGCATGGCTGCACCGACGACTAACCCCGCACCCGCGGAAAAAGCCTGGCGATAGAAGTAAGCCAGCGAGTCGAGGCCCTGTCGCTCAGCGAGACCCACCGAGGCCGAGGCCACCATGACCAGACCCAGCAGCAGGATGCCAAGTGCCGCGGACAACAGGATGCCGTCCAGCAGCGGACCACCCTGGCGTCCTGCGGAGCGGGAGTAGGCAATGGAGGGGTGCAGGGTGCTGGCCATCACCGCACCTTCAGGGTGGCCAGTCCGGCCAGCACGAGAACGAAGGAAATGATCCAGAAGCGCACGATGACCTTGGGCTCGGCCCATCCCTTCAGCTCGAAGTGGTGATGAATCGGCGCCATGCGGAACACTCGCTTGCCACGCAGCTTGAAGGACAGCACCTGCACCATGACCGAGACGGTCTCGAGCACGAAGATGCCACCCATCACCGCCAGCACGATTTCCTGGCGGACCATGACCGCCGATACGCCGAGCGCCGCACCCAGGGCGAGCGCGCCGATGTCGCCCATAAAAACCTGGGCGGGGTAGGTGTTGAACCAGAGGAAGCCCAACCCGGCACCCACCAGGGTAGCCAGGAAGATGAGCAACTCGCCTGCACCGGGCACGTAGGGAATCTGCAGGTAACTGGCAAAGTTGACGTTACCGGTGGCGTAGGCGAAGACGCCAAGCGCGCCGGCCACCATGACGCAGGGCATGATCGCCAATCCATCGAGGCCGTCGGTAAGGTTGACGGCATTGCTCGAGCCGACGATCACCAGGTAGGCGAGGATGACAAAGCCGATTGCGCCGATCTCCAGAGCGATGTCCTTGAAGAAGGGCACGTGGAGCGCCGTCTCGGCGGGCGTGGCTGCAGTGAACCAGAGCGTCAGGGCCGCCGCCAGCCCCGCCAGCGACTGCCAGAAGTACTTCCAGCGCGCGGGCAGGCCGCGCGTATCCTTGATCACCAACTTCAGGTAATCGTCGTAGAAACCGATTAGGCCAAAGACCAGGGTGACCAGCAGCGCCACCCACACGAAGCGGTTATCCAGGTCGCACCACAGCAGGGTGCTGGCGACCATGGCCACCAGGATCAGCCCTCCGCCCATGGTGGGCGTACCGCGCTTGCCGTAGTGCGACTGCGGTCCCTCGTCGCGCACCACCTGGCCAATCTGCCGCTCGGTGAGACGGCGAATCATTACCGGCCCCACCAGCAGCGCGATGGCGAGGGCGGTCAGGGCGGCGAGGATCGCGCGCAGGGTGAGGTAACCGAAGACGCGAAAACCTCCATAGAGCCCGGTCAGCCAGTCGAACAGTTCCAGCAGCACGACTAGCCTCCCGTTCCGTTGCCGACGCGCAGCGCCGGCTGGCACAGCGCCTCGACCAGACGCTCGAGCCTGTTCACCCTTGAACCCTTGATCAGCAGCGTCACACCCGCATGCAGCGCTGCATCGACCTCGGCCGCCAGCGCGTCGAGGTCGGGAAACCAGCGCCCACCCGCACCGAAGGCCTCCACCGCGTGCAATGTGGTGGGGCCGGTGGCGAACAGGCGGGTGACGCCACGCTTGCGGGCGGCCCGGCCGACCTCCACATGGCTCGCTACGGACTGTTCACCCAGTTCCGCCATCTCGCCCAACACCAGCCAGCGCTCGCCCTCGGCGGCCGCGAGCACGTCGAGTCCCGCCACGGCGGAGCTCGGGTTCGCGTTGTAGGAATCGTCGATGATCCAGGCGCCCACCCGCGAACTCCGCAGTTGCAGGCGGCCACGCACCGGCGCGACCGCGGCGAGGCCGAGCCCGATCTCCAGCAGGTCTGCGCCGCAGGCCCAGGCGGCGGCGGCGGCACCGGCTGCATTGACCACGTTGTGGCGACCGGTGAGGCGCAGGCGGATGGGCGTGGCTCCGGCCGGGGTCGAGAGCGTGAAACGCGTCACCCACTCGCCGTCCTCGATGGCCGAAACCGGATCGAGGGCGCGGAAGTCGGCCTGCGCTGAAAGACCGAAGCTGACCACGCTGCCCGCCTGCGACATCTCGCGCCAGAGCGGCGCGAACTGGTCGTCGGCATTGATGATGGCCGTGGCGTGCAGGTCGAGTCCCGCAAACAGTTCACCCTCGGCGCGGGCTGCACCCTCGAGACTACCGAAACCCTCGAGATGCTCGGCGCCGGCGTTGGTGACCAGCCCCACCGTGGGCAGGGCCAGGCCGGCCAGGAAGGCCACCTCACCCGGGCGGTTGGCACCCATCTCGATCACCGCCGCGCGGTGACTGGCGTCCAGCCGGAACAGGGTCAAGGGCACGCCGATGTGATTGTTGAGGTTGCCCTGGGTGGCGAGGGTCGGGCCCATCCGGTTGAGGATGGAGGCCAGCATCTCCTTGGTGGTCGTCTTGCCGTTACTGCCAGCCACGCCGGCCAGCGGCAGGGTGAACTGACGACGCCAGGCAGCGGCGCCGCCGGCCAGCGCAATCAGCGTGTCGGCCACCACTACCTGAGGCAGGTCGATGTCGAGCTCCCGCGCGACCAGCAACCCCGCCGCACCCGCCTCGCGGGCCGAAGCGGCGAAGCGATGACCATCGGTCCGCTCACCCGGCAGCGCCACGAACAAATCGCCGGGGGCCAGGGTACGGGAGTCGATCGACACGGCGCCAAATGGCACGTCGGCCCCCACCAACCGCCCCCCGCAGGCCTCGACCAGGAATCCGAGCCTGCGATTCATGGCCTCACCTGCGCCGTGGTGGACGGGGTCACGTCAGTCAGGTCGTCGGGCGGCACCCCGAGCAGGCGCAGAGAACCGGACATCACGGCGGCGAATACCGGGGCTGCCACCTCCCCGCCGTAGTACTTGCCGGCACTCGGCTCATCGAGCAGCACCACCGCGGCCAGCCTTGGGTTGGAGGCGGGCGCCAGCCCGGCGAAGATCGCCGTGTAGCGGTGGGTGTCGTAGCCGCCGGCTACCGCCTTCCAGGCGGTACCCGTCTTGCCGGAGACCCGATAGCCCGGGACCCGGGCCTGCAGCCCGGTACCCTCGGTGGTGACCACGCCGGTGAGCAATCCAACCAGGTCGCGGGCCACACCTGCATTCACCACCCGCGTGCCGGTCACCGGCTTGTCGACCCGCTGGAAGGTGACCGGTCGACGCATGCCCAACGAGCCCAGCGTTGCATAGGCCTGGACGATCTGCAGCGGTGTGGCCGACATGCCGTAGCCATAGGACAGGGTGGCGACGTTGATCGGTCGCCAGCGCGCTGCGTCACTCAACAGCCCTGGCGACTCGGCGGGAAAGCCGCTGGCGGTGACCTGGCCGAAACCGAAGGCAGCCAGGGTGCGGTGAATGCGCTCTGGCTCGAGCTTGAGAGCCAGCTTGGCCATGCCCACGTTACTGGAGCGGGAGAGGATGACGTCGAGTCCGGCGCGGCCCAGGTCGTGCTTGTCCCTGACTGTCATGTTGCCGACCTTGAGCAGGCCCGGCGCGGTGTCGATCACCGAGTCACGCCGGTAGCTGCCGCTGTCGAGGGCGGCCGCCACAATGAAGGGCTTGATGCTGGAACCCGGCTCAATGATGTCGGTCACGGCGCGGTTGCGATAGCGCGCCACTTCCAGCCGCGAGCGGTCGTTGGGGTTGAAGGCCGGCTGGTTGACCATCGCCAGCACCTCGCCCGTGTACACATCCAGCACGATCATCGACCCGGCCCGCGCGCGGTTCCTCTGCACCGCAGCCTTGAGTTCACGGTAGGCCAGGTACTGGATGCGCAAGTCGAGGCTGGTGAGCAGGTCCTCGCCCGGGCGCGGCGCGCGCAGGTTCTCGACGTTCTCGATGGTGCGACCGCGAGCATCCTTGATCACGCGCTTGAGGCCGTCCATCCCTGACAGCGTCCCGTCGAAGGCGAGTTCAAGGCCTTCCTGACCATCCTCGTCGAGATTGGTGAAGCCGAGCAGGTGACCGGTGATTTCACCGTTCGGGTAGTAGCGCTTGTACTCCCGCTCGAGATATACACCAGGGATGCCCAGCTCGCGGATCCTGGCGGCGGCGCCCGGTTCCATATGCCGCTCGACGCGGTAGTACTGGCGATCGTGGTTAGCGGCGATGCGCTGCGCCAGCCACTGGCGGTCCTGACCCAGCGCCTGCGCGAGGCGCACGATGTCCTCCGGACTGGTGGCCAGTACCTGGGGATTGGCAATCACGGTATCGACCGGCGCGCTGACCGCCAGGGGTTCGCCGAAGCGGTCGAGAATGGCGCCTCGATGGGCCGGTACGCGGGCATCGCGCAGGTAACGCTTACCACCTTCCTGGGCCAGGAATTCGCGATCGACCACCTGCAACTGCACGGCGCGACCGCCGAGCAGCAACGCGGCCGTCACCACCGCGAGGGCGACCAGGCGGCTGCGACCGCGGAAACGGCTGGCGTCGAGTTCGCCCGTCTCGCTGCGTTTCTTCACGGAGTCACCAGTTCGACGTCATCCGGCTGGGGCAGCTCCATGCGCAGCTTCTCGCTGGCGACCCGCTCGACCCGGCCATGGTTGGATTGCGTGCTTTGCTCCAGCTGCAGCTGGCCCCACTCGATGTTCAGTCGATCCCGCTCTGCCGCCAGGCGCTCCAGCTCGACGAACAGCATGCGCGCCTGATGGCGGGAATCGACCACCGCCACCGCCGAGACCAGCACGGCGAGCCACAGGACCGGCAGCAGCAGACTGGTGAGCCTGGGCAGCCTCATGCTGCAATCCTCTCGGCGGCACGCAGCACTGCACTGCGAGCGCGCGGGTTACGCCGCACTTCCTCCTCGCCGGGAAACACCGCGCGACCCACCAGCCTCAACCTCGCCCGCGCCGCCTCCGGGACCACGGGCAACCCGGCCCAGGCGGGGTCGTCACGGGACTGGTCGCGCAGGAAGCGCTTGACCATGCGGTCCTCCAGGGAGTGGAAACTGATCACCGCGAGCCGCCCGCCCGGCGCGAGCGCAGCCACCGCCACAGGCAACACGCGCTCGAGTTGCCCCAACTCATCGTTGATCTGGATGCGCAGCGCCTGGAAGGTACGGGTAGCCGGGTTCTTGCCCGGCTCCCACCGGGGCACTGCGGCGGCCACCAGGCGCGCCAGGTCGGCCGTGGTCTCGATCGGCTGGGCGGAGCGAGCGGTAACGATGGCCCGGGCAATGCGGCGGGCGAAACGCTCCTCGCCGAAACGGGCGATCACCATGGCAAGCTCCCGCTCTTCGACCTCAGCCAGCCACTCGGCGGCGCTTTGACCCGTTCCGGGATCCATGCGCATGTCCAGCGGGCCCTGACGCTGAAAGCTGAATCCGCGCCCGGGCGTATCGAGTTGCGGAGAGGAGACGCCGAGATCGAGCAGGATGCCGTCGGGCTGCCGGCCCGCCGCCTCGAGCGCCGTATCCAGGGCGGCGAAATCTGCGTGGACCACTGTGACGCGCGGATCCCCACCGATGTGTTCCCTG
>JAURLT010000063.1 GCA_030831085.1 Gammaproteobacteria bacterium | reverse complement strand
TCCAGGCTCCCGTGCCGCTGCCGCCGCGTTCTATGTCTGGCTGTCCGTCTTCAACATGTTCGTGGTGTCCGTGTTCTGGAGCTTCATGGCGGACATTTTCCGGGGCGGCGAGGCCAAGCGCCTGTTCGGACCGATCTCGGCGGGGGGGAGTGCGGGGGCCATTGGCGGCCCACTGCTGACCCAGTGGCTGGCTGCGGATATCGGGCCAGCAGGGCTGGTGTTTTTGTCGACCCTGCTGTTGCTGTTGACCATTCCGCTGATCCGTTCGCTTGGGCGTTGGTCCGCGCACCACCACGGCGAGCAGCAACTGGCAGCACAGGCCAAGGAGGAGGGCAGTATAGGCGGTGGGGCATTGGGTGGCGTCCGCGCGCTGTTCTCCTCGCCCTACCTGCTGGGTATCGCCTCGATCCTGGTGATCGGTGCCGTAGTCGGAACCTTCATGTACATGGAGTTGCAGCGGCTGGTTTTCGAGGCCTACCCGGACGTTGGCGACCGGACCACCTTCTTTGCGCGGCTGGACCTGGCGGGCAACGTCCTGGCGATGGTGTTTCAGGGGGTGGTGGTCTCGAGGATCATTGCGAGGCTCGGCCTGGTGGGTGGCCTCGTCGTCATGCCCTTGATCGCGCTGGCCTCGTTTATCTGGCTCTGGGCCGTGCCTATGCTGATGCCGCTGGCAGTCAGCCAAGTGCTAAGAAGGTCGGGAGAGTTCGGCCTCTCGAAGCCCTCGCGCGAGGTGCTGTACACGGCAGTGGATGCCGAGACCAAGTACAAGGCCAAGAACTTCATCGATACCGTGGTTCAGCGCGGCAGCGACACGGCAGGCAGTTGGCTGCATGGTTTGCTGGCGGTTCGCGGCATGGCCCTCGATGGCTTCGCGGCCATTTCGGGCGTGCTGATGTTGGTGCTGGTGGGGGTCGGGGTGGCCCTCGCGCGGGCCTTCAGGGTCCGGGAACTTGCCCCATCTGCCGAGCGGGGCTGATCCGGGGCGTGCCATCAATAATTTAACATAATATACATTATGCGAACTTAAGGTTGCGCCGAAGCTGGTAATGATGACGGCCGAATACGCTCCCGCACTCCCCAGCAAACACCATGGTCTGCTCTCACCCCCGAGCTCCTGCAGGTCGACACATCCGGGTGGTCGTCTGGGAGAAACTGCTCGGTGGCCGTCACCAAGTTGCCCTCAGGCCCGTAGGTCACGATGAGATGGCCCTTCTGGCAGGGTGTGGCGCACACGGTCATCCACCCAGCAACCCCGAGAGATACCATTTCGCCCCACATCATCACGGGAGCCCAGCCGAGCTTCTCCAGCGAACTTTTATCCTCGAGGGTGCCGACGTAGCCCCTGTCGTAGACGTACCAGGCACGGACCTGCCCGCCCTCCACGTCGGTTCGCTCAGGTGGGCCTAGGCGACTTTCCAGTTCCGACCTGGACAGCCCGAGTTTGATGCCAGACAAGTCGGTCGCCTCGTGACCGATATACGCCTTTTGGGTCGCACAGCCTGTCAGCCATAGCACCCCCAACGATAGTCCAGCTACAGCACGAGACAGCATGAGGGCAGACTCCGGGGTTTGCTAGCCTTACGCTAGCACGGCACGAAGGAAGCACCATGCAGAAGGTCAATTACCCTGGTGAGTCAGGCGGGCGACGCCAATTCATTGGTAATGTACTGGCTGGACTGTTTGCATCAAATATAAATTTAAAACAATCATTTGCAAAAGATACTGAAGGTGATTTATTGCTTCGACCGATCCCCGGTTCCGGCGAACTCCTGCCTGCGGTCGGCTTAGGCACCTCGGCGACCTTCGCGCGCCTTGCCGGCCGCGACGAGTCTGCACAGTTGGCGAGGGTGCTCTCCACCTTTGAAGGCGCCGGTGGGCGGCTGATCGATACCGCGCCCTCCTACGGCGAGGCCGAGCGGGTGGCCGGTGAGTTGGCGCGTGGGCTCGGGCTGTCTCAAAAACTGTTCTGGGCCACCAAGCTGAACGTGGCGCCGCGGGATGGACGGGCCGATCCTGAGGCTGCGAGGCAGCAGCTGGAGCGTTCGCGGCAACGTTTCGGGGTGGATCGAATTGACTGCGTCCAGGTGCATAACGTGGCGGATCTCGACACTCAACTGCCCCTGCTACTGGAGGCTAAACAGCAAGGCACGGTGCGCTACGTGGGAGTCACCACCACCTTTGACGGGCAATACGAAACCCTCGAAAAGGTCATGCGCACCGGCCAGCTGGATTTCGTGGGCATCGATTACGCCGTGGACGAGTATGAGGTGGCCGAGCAGAGACTGCTGCCCTTGGCTGCTGACGAGGGCATTGCAGTGCTGGTTTACCAGCCATTTGGACGGTCGCGTCTCTGGGACAAGGTCCGGGACCGAGCGCTGCCGGACTGGGCCGCCGAGTTGGGTGCTGCCACCTGGGCACAGTTTTTCATCAAGTTCTGCCTGTCCCACCCGGCCGTGACGGTGGTCACGCCTGCGACCAGCAAGCCGGCTCATGTACTGGACAACCTGCAGGCGGGACGCGGCCCAGTTCCAGACGCCGAGTTGCGGGCCAGGATGAAGGCCTACATCGCCGGGCTCTGACTGAATCCAAACCTGCCTTGCTTGCGAAAAACTCTGCAGAGTGGGGGCGCTCTGGCTTTGGTTGCATACAAGGAGGACGTAATGAGTCTGTTTACCAAGGCCGTGCCTACGCTGGCACTGGCTGTGTTGCTGGCCGGCTGCGAGGGCGATGACGGCCTCGATGGCAGGGACGGTGTCGATGGAACCGACGGTTCCAACGGCTTCAATTCTCTGGTTCGAACCCGCACGCTTCCGCGTGGTGACGCCAACTGTCCGGGTGGCGGCCGCGTCCTGGAAAGTGGGCTTGACACCAACCGTAACAACGTCCTCGACAACAGCGAGGTCACGGGCAGCGAATTCCTCGATTGCGCCACGGCGCCGCGCCTGCGCGCCCTGCACGCCTCTGCGGATGCCCCGGCCGTCAATATCATCGTTAATGGTGGTCAGGCGCTGGCGGGCGTGGATTACCGCCAGGGCTCCGGTTTCCTGGCCGTGGCAGAAACCACCCGGGTTCAAGTCGAGGGTATCATTCCGGGCGGCAACGCCATCGTGATCGATGAAACCCTCAGCCTCGAGTTCAGTCGGGATTACACCGTGATTGCAGCCGGACCCGTCGCCGGCATTGGCGCGCTGGTGTTCAGCAACCCCACGGATTCGCCGATCACCCCGGGCAGCCTGCGGGCGCAGGTCGTGCACGCGGCGTCCACCGCACCGGCGGTCGACGTCTACATCACGACTCCGGGTGCCAACCTCGCTGCCAGTGCACCCATCAGCTCCGGGCTCTCCTTCACCGAGGCCAGCGGCCGGGTCGAGGCGGTGGCAGGCGACTACCAGATCCGGGTCACCCTCGCGGGCGATCCCACCACGGTGGTGTACGACACCGGTACCGTGTCGCTGCCCGCGGGTGCGGACCTGCTGGCCGTGGCGGTCGAGAATGTCGGCCCCGGCACCACGCCGATCCAGGTGGTGCTGATGGACGGCACTGGTGCTGCTGACCTGCTGGACAAGGCGACGCCCGCTTCGGTGGTTGCGGTGCATGCCTCGCCGGATGCGCCGGCGGTGGATTTGCTGGCTGACGACGCCTCCACCCCTGCTACGGAGTCCATTGTGCTGGGTGCGGGTCTGCCCTTCACCGCTTTCTGCGAGATTGCTGCGGTACCTGCGCCAGGCAGCTACAACCTTAGCGTGACAGCGACGGGCGATCCGTCCACCGTGGCACTGCAGTTCCCGCTATCGGTCAGCAAGGGCGACGAACTCACCGCCATCGTCACGGGTTTCCTCTCCAGCGGCACGCCGGCCATCCAGCCGCTGCCCCTGCTCAACGATCGCCGCAGCGTGGCGACCGAGGCCAAGCTGAGGATCACCCACGGTTCGCCCTCGACGCCGGCAGTGGACATCTACCTCGTTGCTGATGGCACCGACCTGCTGGATCCCACCACCACCCCGGCCTTTTCGGCTGTGCCCTTCGGTGCCAATACCGGCATCCTGTCGATCGGCGTCGGCACCTACGACGTCTACGTGACGCCGGCCGGTAACAAGGGGGTGGTTGCGATCGAAGTGCAGGATGCCGCTTTCACCGGCGGCGAGGTGCTGGACGTGATCGCGCGCGATCCGCAGACGGATGGCGGCGAGGGCCCTCTGCCCCAGTTGATCTTCATTGATTACTCGGCTCTGGGTGCGTGCCCAACTGCTGGTGATCCGGTCTGAACCCAGGTCGGTTGCCTCGAAAATGAAGGCGCCCCTCCGTCAGGAGGGGCGTTTTTTTTCGCCCGCAGTTTGTTGCTCAGTCCAGGCCGCCAGTTTTCAACGTAACGGTGGCCATGCCGTTGGGCGTCGACTCAGTGCCATCATCGTCGGTCACCCACGCTGTGACCGCCTTGGTGTGCGTTAACTCGCCAAATGATGCAAACCTCGCAATGGCTGATAAGCACTCAAGCGGCCCGTAGATCCCGGAGCAAGCCGTCATGCAGGTCATAAATCCAGCCGTGCAATGAGAGTGTCTGTCCGCGTTCGCGTGCTGCGCGAACGACGGGCAGCGATTCCAGCACGGCAACCTGGCTGGCGACATTTTTTTCACACAGGGTGTACCAGTGCGCGCGAGAGGGGTTGCTGGTACCGGTTTGCTCACCATCGCTGCCGCACTGCTGGACCAGTTGACGCAACGGGGACAGCCACTCTTCCAGTGGCGATTCCAGCACAGGGCCCATCGCAGCCTGAATACCCCCGCACCCATAATGGCCGCAAACGATCACATGCTCCACCGCCAGCACGTCGATGGCGTACTGCAGGATGGCCATGCAATTCGTGTCGTCCGGGTTGACCAGGTTGGCGATGTTACGGTGTACGAACACCTCACCCGGCTCCAGCCCAATGATCGTATTGGCCGGCACACGGCTGTCAGCGCAGCCGATCCACAGGTATTTCGGACGCTGCAGGCCGCACAGGCGCTCAAAATACAGCGGATCCCTGCCTTTCTGCTGCTCCGACCATCGCCGGTTTGCTTCAAACAACTCTGGAAGTTGCCGCATCCCCTGCCCCCTTGCTGTTGTCTATGGAAAGGCCGACCGGAGTGTGCCCAAATATGCTCGCGATCACCATAGGAGGTTCGTTGTGCTGACGCCCTTTCATGTTGCGGTTCAGGTCAGGGACCTCGAAGAGGCCCGACAGTTTTACGGTACGCAGCTGGGTTTTGCGGAGGGTCGCAGCAGCGCCGAGTGGATCGACTTCAACATGTTCGGGCACCAGTTCGTGGTGCACCTGAATCCGGAGTTGGGACCCGCCGGGCGGGTAGCGGCCATCCGCAACGCCGTCGACGGACACGGCGTGCCGGTTCCCCACTGCGGAGTGGTGCTGGATATGCCTATTTGGGAGCAGTTTGCCGAGACTGCCCGTGCTGCAGTGGACCAGTTCCTGATCGAGCCCTATATCCGCTTCAAGGGTCAGGTGGGTGAGCAGGCAACCATGTTTTTCCTGGACCCCTCAGGCAATGCGCTGGAATTCAAGGGGTTCCGGGACATTGCCGGGGAGCTGTTCAGGATCCGCTGAGAGATGCCGGTCCATTTGCTAAACTGTGCGGTGCAAAAAAAGAAGGGGCCGAGCGCCAGATCCCAACCTAGGACGGATTAAGTTTCCATGAAAATCATATCGCCAGGCGAGAAGTTACGTGCGGCGGTCAAGGAAGAAGTGCCCTTGCAGGTGGTTGGCGCGGTCAACGCCTTCAGCGCGCTGCTGGCGGAGCGCAGCGGCTTTCGTGCCCTTTACTTGTCGGGTGCGGGCGTCGCCAATGCCTCGTTCGGACTCCCGGACCTGGGCATCACCATGCTGAACGACGTCTGCGAGGATGTCCGCCGGATCTGTTCGGCCACCGAGTTGCCCCTGCTCGTGGATGCGGATACAGGATGGGGTGCCGCCTTCAACATCGAACGGACCTGCCGCGACCTCATTCGCTCGGGAGCAGCGGGGATGCATCTGGAGGACCAGGTGCAGGCCAAACGCTGCGGGCATCGGCCCGGCAAGGAGTTGGTGTCCTGCGCCGAGATGGTCGATCGGCTGAAGGCGGCAGTGGACGGACGTACTGACGAGGGCTTCGTGGTCATGGCCCGCACGGATGCCCACGCCGTGGAGGGTCAGCAGGCAGCGGTGGATCGGGCCTTGGCCTACGTGGAGGCCGGCGCTGACATGATCTTTGCCGAGGCCCTCGCCACCCTTGACGAATATAGGCAGTTCACCAGCGCCGTCCCGGTGCCGGTGCTGGCCAACATTACCGAGTTCGGCAAGACACCCCTGTTTACCGTAGAAGATTTGGCCTCCGCCGGCGTGGGACTGGTCCTGTACCCGCTCTCTGCCTTCCGCGCCATGAGCAAGGCCGCGCTGGAGGTGTACGGCACCCTCCGCCGGGAGGGTACCCAGAAGCCTGTGCTCGACCGCATGCAGACGCGCGCAGAGTTGTATGAAGTGCTTGGTTACCACGACTACGAGAAGAAACTCGACGAGTTGTTTTCACGTGACCGCAAGTGAGGGGATGAGATGAGTAACCCGACAGAATCGACGCTGCCCAAGCCCAAGAAATCGGTGGCCCTTTCGGGCGTGGCGGCCGGCAATACAGCGTTGTGTACCGTAGGTCGGTCCGGGAATGATCTTCACTACCGGGGTTACGACATTCTCGACATCGCTGAAAGCTGCGAATTCGAGGAGGTCGCGCACCTTCTGGTCCACGGCACGTTGCCCAATTCGGCCGAGCTCGCCGCCTACAAAGCGCACCTGCGCGGACTGAGGGGCATTCCTGCATCGGTCATGGCGGTCCTCGAGCACCTGCCAGCCTCTGCGCACCCCATGGACGTCATGCGGACGGGCGTCTCGGCCCTGGGCTGCGCCATGCCCGAGAAGGACGACCATGACGTTGTTGGAGCGCGGGAGATCATTGACCGGCTGGTCGCCTCTCTGGGCTCCATGCTCTGTTACTGGTATCACTACAGCCAGAGGGGTGTGCGGATCGAAATCGATACCGATGATGACTCCGTGGGTGGTCATTTCCTGCACCTGCTGCACGGTCGGCCGGCGCCAGCCAGCTGGGTCAGGGCCATGCACACATCGCTTATCTTGTATGCCGAGCACGAGTTCAACGCATCGACCTTCACGGCGCGGGTCATTGCCGGCACGGGCTCCGATATGTTCTCCTGCATCACGGGCGCGATCGGCGCCCTGCGGGGCCCCAAGCACGGAGGCGCCAACGAAGTCGCTTTCGACATTCAGCAGCGTTACGGAAATCCTGACGAGGCGGAAGCCGACATTCGGGAGCGGGTGGGACGCAAGGAAGTGGTCATCGGCTTCGGCCACCCGGTCTACACCATTGGCGATCCGCGCAATGCGGTCATCAAGCGCGTCGCCCGGCAGCTAGCCGAGGAAGCGGGCGACACCCGCATGTACGACATCGCCGAACGCCTGGAGACGGTCATGTGGGACATCAAGAAGATGTTCCCGAACCTGGACTGGTTCAGTGCTGTCTCCTATCACATGATGCGGGTGCCCACCGCCATGTTCACGCCGCTGTTTGTCATTGCCCGGACCACCGGGTGGGGCGCCCATGTCATTGAGCAGAGACTGGACGGCAAGATCATTCGTCCGAGCGCCAACTATACGGGTCCAGAGCCTCGCAAGGTGTTGCCCATCGACCAGCGCGCCTGAGGTTGATCAACATGAACAGCCGGTTTCGGAAGCCCCTCCCATCAACCAGCCTGGAATGGTTTGATGCGCGTGAGGCCGCGGAGGCGCTACGCCCGGGGGCCTGGACCACCCTTCCCTACTCGTCCAGGGTGCTGGCTGAAAACCTCCTCCGCCGCTGCGATCCGGCCATTCTCGATGAATGCCTCCTGCAGTTGATCGACCGCCGTCGGGATCGCGATTTTCCGTGGTTTCCGGCCCGGGTGGTGTGCCACGACATTCTTGGCCAGACCGCGCTGGTGGACCTGGCTGGCTTGCGGGACGCGATCGCGGACGCCGGTGGCGATCCAGCGCAGGTCAACCCAGTGGTGCCGGTCCAGTTGATCGTCGACCATTCCCTCGCCGTGGAGTGCGGCGGGGCCGACCCTCAGGCACGGGAAAAGAACGAGGCCATCGAGGCGCGTCGTAACGAGGATCGCTTCCACTTCATCGAGTGGTGCCGCAAGGCCTTTCGCAACGTGGACGTAATCCCCCCAGGTAACGGCATCATGCACCAGATCAACCTGGAGCGAATGTCGCCCGTGGTGCATGCGCAGGACGGGGTGGCCTTCCCCGACACGCTGGTGGGAACGGACAGCCATACGCCGCACGTGGATGCGCTCGGGGTGATTGCCATCGGCGTCGGCGGCCTGGAGGCCGAAAACGTCATGCTGGGGCGCGCCTCCTGGATGCGCCTGCCGGAGTCCATTGGCGTCAAGCTCATCGGCAGACCGGCACCCGGCATTACTGCAACGGATATCGTGCTTGCGCTGACCGAGTTCCTGCGCAAGGCAGGGGTCGTGTCCGCCTGGCTTGAATTCCACGGCGAAGGTGCAGTCGCCCTGACGCTTGGCGATCGCGCCACCATTTCCAATATGGCGCCCGAATACGGGGCCACGGCAGCGCTGTTCGCCATCGACGACCAGACGCTCGACTACCTGCGCCTGACCGGTCGCGATCCGGCCCAGGTAGCCCTCGTCGAGCGCTATGCGCGTGCGGCAGGCCTGTGGGCCGACACCCTGAAGGATGCACGTTACGATCGCGACCTCCAGTTTGACCTCAGTAGCGTTGTTCGTAACGTGGCCGGTCCGTCGCGGCCTCATGCCCGCGTGGCCACCACCGATCTGACCCAGCGGGGCATCGCTGCACCGTGGCAGGAGGAGCCAGGCCTGATGCCCGATGGGGCCGTCATCATTGCCGCCATTACCAGCTGCACTAACACCAGCAATCCCCGTAACGTGGTAGCCGCCGGCCTGTTGGCCAGGAATGCCAATCGCCTGGGCCTCATGCGACAACCCTGGGTCAAGAGTTCGCTTGCACCGGGATCACGGACGGTCGAGATCTATCTGCAGGAGGCGGGACTGCTCGAGGAACTTGAACGGCTAGGTTTCGGAATCGTGGGTTTTGCCTGCACGACCTGTAACGGCATGTCTGGCGCCCTGGAGCCCGCCATTCGTGACGAGATCATCCGCAGGAAGCTTTACACCACGGCCGTGCTGTCGGGTAACCGCAACTTCGACGGGCGCATTCACCCCCTCGCCCGGCAGGCTTTCCTGGCCTCGCCACCGCTGGTCATCGCCTATGCGATTGCGGGCACCATCCGTGTCGACATCGAGCGCGATCCGCTGGGCCACGATGCCGACGGTCGGCCCGTGTGCCTTGCGGACATCTGGCCCAGCGATGCCGAGATCGATGCCATCGTCGCCCGCTGCGTGAAGCCCGAGCAGTTCCGCTCCGTCTATGAGCCCATGTTCAAGGCCCGTCTGGAAGGCGCATCGCTGGCCTCCAGCCCGCTGTATGAGTGGAGGCCTCGCAGTACCTACATCCGCCGCCCCCCTTATTGGGAAGGGGCCCTGGCCGGTGAGCGGACCCTCAGGGGGATGCGACCGCTCGCCATCCTCGGTGACAACATCACCACGGACCACCTCTCCCCGTCCAATGCCATCCTCGCTGACAGCGCGGCGGGCGAATACCTGGCCCGCATGGGCCTGCCGGAGGAGGACTTCAATTCCTACGCGACTCATCGCGGCGACCACCTCACCGCTTTGCGCGCGACCTTCGCCAACCCGACGCTTAGAAATGAGATGGCAGTCGTCGATGGCGACGTGCGCTCCGGGTCCCTGGCGCGCCTCGAACCGGAAGGCAAGGTCATGCGCATGTGGGAGGCCATCGAGACCTACATGGACCGTGGTCAACCTCTGATCGTGGTTGCTGGCGCTGAATATGGCCAGGGCTCTTCGCGCGACTGGGCGGCGAAGGGCGTACGGCTGGCCGGCGTCGAGGCCATCGTGGCCGAGGGCTTCGAGCGGATCCATCGCACCAACCTGGTCGGGATGGGCGTGCTGCCGCTGGAGTTCAAGCCAGGCAGCAGCAGGACCTCCCTGGGCCTGGATGGCAGGGAGACCTTTGATGTACTGGGCGACAGGACGCCCGGCTGTGACCTGACGCTCCGGATCCATCGCCGCTCGGGTGACACACTCGACGTGGTCGTCACCTGCCGACTGGACACCGCCGAAGAGGTCTCGATCTACGAAGCCGGCGGGGTGCTGCAACGTTTCGCGCGGGACTTCCTTGATCAGGCCAGGGTGGCGTAGGGTGAACACCCCACCCCCGCAGATCGCCGTGGCCGCCACTTACATGCGTGGCGGTACCAGCAAGGGCGTGTTTTTTCGCCTGGAGGACCTGCCCGTGTCGGCCCGGGCACCCGGCCCTGATCGGGACCGGCTGTTGCTCAGGCTCATGGGGAGCCCGGACCCCTACGGCAAGCAGATCGACGGGATGGGGGGGGCCACCTCCAGTACCAGCAAGGCGGCCATCCTGTCGCCGAGCGAGCGACCGGACCATGACGTGAACTACCTTTTTGGGCAGGTCTCCATCGATCGTCCCTTCGTGGATTGGAGCGGCAACTGCGGCAACCTATCCGCCGCAGTGGGGCCATTCGCGATCGCTGCAGGAGTGATTCCAGCCAGTCGGCTGCCCACAGACGGCACGGCCGTGATCCGGATCTGGCAGGAGAACATCGGCAAGACCATCGTTGCCCATGTGCCGATTCGAGATGGACAGGTTCAGGAGACCGGCGACTTCGAACTGGACGGAGTCACCTTTCCGGCCGCGGAGATCAAGCTCGAGTTTCTCGATCCGGGTCCCGAAGAGGTCAGTGACGGGCCGGCGAGCCTGTTCCCGACCGGACACACCGTTGAAAGGCTGGAAGTCCCTGGCCTTGGCCACTTCGAGGTCACGCTGATCAATGCGGGTATCCCGACAGTCTTCGTGGCCGCGGAAGAATTGGGGTACACGGGCACCGAGCTGCAGGAAGACATCAATGGCGACCCTGCAGCGCTCCAGCGCTTCGAGGCGATCCGGGCGGCTGGCGCCCTGCGGATGGGGCTGATCAAGAGCCTGGACGAGGCGGCATCGCGGCTGCATACACCGAAGGTGGCCTTTGTCTCCGCTCCCCGGGAGTATCTGGCCTCCAGCGGCCGTCGAGTGACCGCTTGCGAAGTCGACCTGCTGGTCCGTGCCCTGTCCATGGGCAAACTTCATCACGCGATGATGGGCACAGCGGCAGTCGCGATCGGCACGGCCGCCGCTGTGCCAGGCACCGTGGTGAGCCGCGCGGCGGGCGGGGCATCCCGGTCCGAGGTGGTATTCGGGCACCCTTCGGGCACCCTGCGGGTGGGGGCAAGCGTTGAGCGGGTCGGAGACCAGTGGGTGGCCACCCGTGCGGTCATGAGCCGCTCGGCGCGCATCCTGATGGAAGGAAAAGTCAGGGTGCCACTCGGCTAGCCCGTGCGCGCTAGAAAATACTGAGCTGGCTGGAGTCGGGGTTCCGGGCTTTCTTCCTGGAGGGCCTCGCTTTGCGAGAGTCCAGCACCAGCAGCGGCGGTCCGGGAAGCGCAGAGATGAAACGCGCCAATGCCTCGAACGCCGCCGGTACGAGCCGGTAGCGGATGAAGCGACCTTCCGGTTCCGGCACGGCGAGGCCGGCGACCGACAGTTCCTTGAGGTGAAACGACAGGGTCGACGGCGGGCAATTGACGGAGCGGGCGATCTCGCCTGCGGCTACGCCCCCCTTGGGGGCAGCGGCGATGATCTCGACAATCTTGATCCGGGTCGGCTGGGATAGAGCCGCCACCATTCCGGGGAAGTCGTAATCTGGTCGTCTGTCCATGTTCTCAGTACCCCCTTACCGAGCCCAGTTCGTTTTGATGGTAATGGAAAAAGGGTCTGCCAGACAATGACTCGCTACCCCGGAACCGGCGACAAATGGGTACTTATTCGCTTGACTTTTTGAAAATAACTGTTGCGGTCTATAGAAAACACGGTATATTCAGACCCTAAGACGTTGTGGGATCGCGACTTTATTGTTGAATTAAAAGTTCCGGTCTTTTGGAAGGATCGGAATGAGGATTGGGAAGAGGTCACAAAATGAGCCCGGCTCTGGATTTGCTCCAGCAAGCAACGCTGGAATTGACATCAGCGGACCCGATCAAGCATCGCCTGATCTCGGCGTTTTCGAGTTATCTGGAACCTTTGGATGCAGCCGGATTGCCTGCCGAACTCCGGCAGCCGTTTGCAGACCTGGTCGAGCGCCTGACCTGCATTTCACCGCTGCGTGGGGAATCGGCCGTGGTGGCCACGGTGCGCAAGATGTCCAACGAGGATGCTGGCGACTGCGCCCGGGAGATCGTCCGGTTGCTGGCCGGCATGGCGCAACACGATCAAGTCGAGGTAAAGCCTCGCAGGCAGGAAGTGTCCGCACCCCTCTGGGCGCTCGAGGCCTGAGGGCCCTTAATCAAGCTTGAAGTCGATGGTGTCCCAGCGAGCGACGTCCTCGTTGCGGGCGTGCTTGCGAATGGCGTCCACGATATCCCGGCCGTTCCATGCCACCGTGGCATCGGCAAAGGCTGCCAGCTTCGGATGAATGGTAGCTCCTGTGCCGAACGGCTCCAGGGCGATGACTGGAATCTTGAGAGACCGGGCATGACGGGCCTGCTCGTATACCCAGGTAGGATCCCGCTCGTAGACTCCGCTCAAAAGCACCACCAACTCTGCCCCGGACATTTGCTGGCGAATGGTGGCCGGGGAAGCCTCGGTACCGACCAGGTCGGGCTTGCTGAAATTCAGGTAGAAAAAATTGACGACCGATTCGACGTACTCAAAAAATCGATGGTAGTCGTCCTCCTCGGTGAAGACATGGCTGATGAAGAGCTTGATGGGCTTATCCTGCGACATTTCCTCTCCCCTGGGTCAATCAGGGGCCCGATGATGGAATGTCCGGTAGGATAGCCGCTCCGGCCCGAAGGTGACATCCATGCGACTCGTCTCCTACAACATCCGCTATGCGACTGGTACCGGGCCAGCCTTCCATCTGCCTGTGCCCGGTGCCGGCTATTTGCGGAGTAACCGCCAGGTCCTCGACCGCATTACCGGGTTCCTGGCCGAACTGGACGCCGACATCATCGGGCTCATTGAGGTGGATACCGGCTCCATCCGAACCGGAATGGTCAACCAGGCACGGCATATTGCCGATCAACTGGGCCACTATTCCACCTATCAATGCAAATATGGTGAAGAGTCCCTGAACCATCTGCTACCGATCGTCAGGAAACAGGGAAATGCCTTTCTGGCTGCACCGAGGGTGCACGGGGAACGGTTCCACTATTTCGATGCCGGGATCAAACGCCTGATCATTGAACTGGAGCTGGACGACTTTGTCGTGTTCCTGGTTCACCTTTCCCTCAAGTTTCGTCATCGGCATTTCCAGTTGCGTCACCTGCACGAACTCATACGCAGGCAGACCAAGCCCGTTATTGTCGCCGGCGACTTCAATACCTTCTGGGGAGACCACGAGATTTACCTGTTCATGCAGGCAGCGGGACTGACCAGCGCCAATACTGGCGGGCGTCCCTCCTACCCCAGCCGGTGGCCCAGAAGGGAACTGGATTTTGTTCTCTATGGGGAGGGTATCGAGCCACTCTCTTTTGACATTCCCCTGGTCCAGTTTTCAGACCATCTCCCACTGGTGTTTGACTTCGAGGTCCGGGTTCCATCGGGAGGTCGTCGTAAGTCCATGGACAGCACGGCCGGGGTGGCCTTGGGCTAGGGTGCGAAGACCGGTTGCTGTGGTAAAATATCCTGATGCCCGACAAGCTGGTCAGTCCCAACGTTCTCAAGGATTATTCGCCGCTCGACGGCCTTAAGCGCGAAAACCTGTTGGCGCTCGGCCGCAAGACGGTCGCTCAATCGCTGGAAAGCGGGCGCACCCTGTTCCGTGAGGGGGATACGGACAAGAGGGTGTACTACCTGTTGTCCGGAGTCGTCGAGATCTGCCTCGGCAAGGACACCGTGGCAACCGTCCAGAGCGGCGGGAAAGATGGCCGCAACCCCATTGCGCCAAGCTATCCCCGGCGGTTTACAGTGCGGGCCCTGACTGACATCGAATACTTCGCGGTCGATGGCGACATGTTGGATCTGCTGTTGACCTGGGACCAGACCGGCACCTACGAGGTGGGTGAGATAAGTGCCAGTCAGGAGCAGTCCAGGGAAGATGACTGGATGACCTCCCTCCTCCAGACCAAGGCCTTCCACCGGATCCCGCCGGCCAACATTCAGGGGCTGTTCCTGGGCATGGAGCGCGTGAATGTCTCGGCGGGTGACGTGGTCATCAAGCAGGGCGAGGTAGGCGATTATTTCTACGTGATCGTCAAGGGTCAGTGTGTGGTGACCCGCGAGACGCCGCTTAATCGCGAGGGCATTCGGCTGGCAGAACTCGGGGTCGGCGAATCCTTCGGCGAGGAGGCGCTGGTGTCCGACGCGCCCAGAAATGCCACGGTCACCATGGTGTCCGACGGCGCCCTGATGCGCCTCAGCAAGGGTGAATTCAATTCACTGTTAACGGAGCCCCTGTTGAAACGGGTGACGCTCGCCGAGGGTCAGGCTCTGGTCAAGTCGGGTGGCGTCTGGCTGGATGTCCGTCTGCCCAGCGAATTCGATAATTTTCACCTCGAAGAGGCCGTCAACGTGCCGCTTTATTTCCTCCGGATGAAACTCTCCAGTTTCAGCATGGGGACGCCGATCGTGGTGGTTTGCGACACCGGCAGCCGCAGTTCTGCCGCCGCGTATCTCCTGAGTGAGCGCGGCTTCGATGCCTGTTGCCTGGAGGGTGGACTGATCGGTAACCGTTTGGGACCGTCAATCGACTAGTTGCCCGAGGGTACGCCCGATATCCACCAGGTTCTCGATCATTAGCCACCCCGGCTGAGGGGCCCTGCGAGCTCGACTAGCTGATGTTCCTTTTCTCGCCAAAGCCAGTTGGCCATAACTTGTTTTCTATCCCGCTTCTGAGCATTATGTTGACTCACGCAAAAAATCCGCGGAACGGATCTTTGCAGGGAAAACACGATGACTCGCCGCACATACGTGGTGTCGGGGCACTGCTATCAGGAAAAGCTCGCGCGCAGGCATTGCGTGGCAGGTATGGATGCGCGACTCGAACTGGAGATGCAGGAGCAGGTTGGGCCTGGCTCCATCGTGGTAAAAGCTTATTTCCGTTTCCGGCAGCGGTGGGAAACCATCGGACGCATTGCCGATGCCCACGTCGATAATCTGGTGCAGAGCATCGCGGTTCAGGGAGTTCTGCCGGTTACAATCAGCCGGGTGATGCCAAGGCAGGACGGTTACCCTGAAATAACCATTGAATTGAAGCCAGAGGTCGCGCCGTTGGGCGCGGTCCCCAACCTTGCAGGGGCTCTGCACCCGTGTAACCGTTGACTAAGTGGCTTGGGGCCGTACCCTATTTGAAACAAAGGGTTATAGGCACCTTTGCCCTATCGGAGCGAGCCTTATAAACTTTTTGAGTGTTTCGATGTACTTGATAACGAAAGGCTGAGTCTTCCTCGGTTTCTAGTCATGTAGTCAGGAGAGCTTGACCATGAGCAAACAGTTATCGAAGGGGGCGGTGCTGGTCATCGCCGTGGCGGTCGCGGCTGCTGTCGTCTGGGCGGGCCTGTCTTCATCGCCATCGGGCGAGGAGGCGGCGGGCACCATCATGCAGGCACAGCGCCACCAGGCTGAGTCCGCGCCAGCGGGTGCAGTGGCGAGCGAGGCCGATGAGGTGGCCACCGAGGGCCTGAGCGCTGAGCAGTTAGCCGAGCCAGAGGCCGATCAGACCGATGCGGACCGGGCCCAGGCGAGTGAGGCGGCCAAGGCCCTAAATTCTGGGAACGTTCTTCTTTAATGTAGTTCTGGCTGGTGCTGCTTGCCCCGGCCTCGCCGGTCGGCTGGGCCCGCCACCTCGGGCGGGCCCGGTCGGCGAGCTCATAAGCGGAGACACCCGGGAAAAACAGCAGGAAATGGCACAGGCGGGAAAGAGCTGAAACAGGCCGAAAAGGCCTTTTCGCTACATGGTATGGGTCTGCTTGTCCCCGCCGATGGCACCGGCCAGATAGGCTTCAATCTTCTTTTGGGTCATACCGCGGTCCTGTTCGCTGAACTGGACGCCGATGCCAGCAGTGCGCTTGCCCTGGGCACCCTTCGGCGTCACCCAGATGACCTTGCCAGCTACCGGTATCTTTTCGTTTTCACCCATCAGGTTGAGCAACATGAACACTTCGTCGCCAAGGCGGTAGTTGCTGTTCGTTGGGATGAATAGCCCTCCGTTGCGGACGAAAGGCATGAAGGCAAGGTACAGCGCGCTCTTGTCCTTGATGGTCAGGGTCAACAGACCCGGTTTGCCGGCCGCACTGCGCATCACCTGTCGTCTCTCCTTGTCGCCTGCCTGGTCGCTGGCAGGAACCCAACCAGCAGGTTTTCCCACAACAACAACGGGTTCGCTGGCCCGGCTTCGAGCTGGCGGGCCCGGCGGACCTCGTCCAGCAACACGAACGTATGACGGATGTTCCGTCTCGCCGCGGAATTTTTCAAGCGATTCCTCGGATTATTGTTAACTTCATCACTCATTTCAGCCAGCTCGCTGATTGCCCGCTGAAGCCGAAGTTCGAGCCATCGAAGCCTGGCGGCAGGACGATCCTTGCTCCAGACCTGGGCCAGTGACATGGGGTCCGGGGTCGTGCGGGAGTCGAACAGATGGAGCTCCATCTCTGGCCCGACGGGCTCTCCGGCGCCGGCGGCCTCCATGGCCGCAAAGGGAGCCCCCCCGCAATCTTCGAGGTAAGCAGGCCAGTCGGTTTTCGCATCCACCGTTGAGCGCAGCCAGCTCAGGGCCTCGTCCCCTGGCGGTCCGGGAACGTGCACCCTTTGGCAGCGGCTTCGGATGGTTGCCGGAATGCGCTCGGTGCGTTGGGCCACGAGGATCAGCGCCAGCCGCTCTCCCGGTTCTTCCAAAGTTTTTAGGAAAGCGTTGTAACTGTTTGTATTCATGAGATCTACAGGGTCAATAATGCCGACCCTGTAGCCGCCCCTGAAACTCTTGCCGGTCAGCGAGACGCCAAGCTCCCGGACCTGCTCCACGCGGATCACGGTGGCCTTTTCCTCACGTCCAACGTAGTGCAGGTCGGGATGGGTGCCGGCGCTGAACAGGACACAGTCGTCGCACTGCCCACAGGGACCCAGACCTTGCCCTTGGCAAAACAGGAGTTGGGCGATCCACCAGGCCAGCGGGGTCTGGCCGACGCCCGGTGACCCGTACACCAGCAGCCCATGCGGGAGGCGACCAGCCCGCAGGGCCGTGGCGACCCGCTGTCTGGCGTTGGCGAGCCAGGGGGTGTGTGCGGCGAGCCCGGCAAGCGCTGCGGAGGGAACGTCGCTGACCTGCTCTGCGTCACTCACGGCCTGAGGTCCTTGCTTCGAGGGCCTCGACCAATACGGTCTCGATGCACCGCTGCACGTCGGCAATCGGACCCGAGGCATCCACCAGCCGGACGCGCCCAGGCTCGCGCCGGGCAATCTCCAGGTACCCCGCGCGAACCCGCGTAAAAAAAGCCTCGTCTTCCCGCTCGAAGCGATCCTGCATGCCACCTCGGCTCGACCTCCGCGGCCCGGTGACTGCGGGATCCGCGTCGAGAAGCAGGGTCAGGTCTGGGCGCCGGTTCCCTTGGGCGATCTGTTCCAGTTGCCGGATCACCCGCTCGCCCAAACCCCTGCCGGAACCCTGATAGGCCTCGGTGGCGTCGGTGAACCGGTCGCAGATCACCCACTGGCCTGCGGCCAGCGCAGGCTCGATCTTCGCGGCGAGATGCTGGGCACGGGCGGCAAACATCAGCAGTAATTCTGCCCGCGGGGCTAGGGGTTCGTCGGGAGTCGCCCCGTGCAGGACCAATTCGCGGATGCGTTCGGCCATGGCGGTGCCCCCCGGCTCACGGGTCTCCACGACCTGCACGCCCCGTGACCGCAGGAACTCTGCGGCGAGCCGGGCCTGGGTGCTCTTGCCGACGCCCTCCGCCCCCTCGAAAGTCAGGAACAGCCCGGACCGAGCGCTCACCTGCCCTCCCTCGCGCCGCGTACGGCCGCGACATGGCGGGCGACGTTGCGATTGTGCTCTGCCAGTGTCTCGGCAAAATAATGCCGACCATCACCGACCCCCGTGGCCACGAAGAAGAGGTAAGGCGTGGGAGTTGGCTGGGTGGCGGCCCGCAAGGATTCACGGCCGGCCAGCGCGATGGGGGTTGGTGGCAAGCCGGCTCGCCGGTAGGTGTTGTAGGGACCGTCCTGGTTGAGGTGAGCCCTGGTCAGGTTGCCATCGAAGGAGGCGCCCAGCCCGTAGATGACCGTTGGATCGGTCTGTAGGCGCATGCCCCGCCGCAGGCGATTGATGAATACGCCGGCGATCAGGCCGCGTTCCTCGGCGGCGCCGGTTTCCTTTTCGACGATCGAGGCCAGCACCAGCGCCTCGTAGGGAGTCCGGATGGGAAGACCGTCGATTCGCTCGCCCCAGGCCTGCGCGAGTTGCTCAGTCATCCGTTCAGCCGCCTGCCGCAACAGGGCAAGGTCCGTGGTTCCTCTCTGGAACCGATAGGTATCGGGGAAGAACATCCCCTCGGGGTGACTGACCGGGAGGTCCAGTTGGCGGGCCAGTTCAACGGGGGAGAGACCCGCCGGCAGGGTTTGGGCGATGGCCGGATGCAGGCGGATCGCCTCCCTGGCCTGCCCGAGGTTCCAGCCCTCCAGCAGGGTCAATTGGTGGAGCACGACCTCACCGGAAACCAGTCGGTCCAGTAATTCAGTCGGCGTGGCGCCTGGTCCGATCTCGTACTCGCCGGCACGCAGCTGCGTTTCGATACCCCGCCTGCGGGCTTCCCGAATCCAGCTCTCAGGGTGCTCGAGCAGGTCTGCCTCAGCCAGCTGTTGGGCAATGGCGCCAAGGGAGCTGCCGGGCTCGATCAGGATGACGGTGGGTGCCTCAATGGCGGCGATGGGTGCGGCGAGCCGATGGGCGTCCAGGGCGACCAGCCCCCACCATCCCAGAGCGGCAGCAACTCCAGTTGCCGCCGCTGCCTTGAGCAGCCAGGTCCGCGCCTGGGTCATCCTGCGGCGCGGAACACGAGCGTCCCGTTGGTGCCCCCAAAACCGAAGGAGTTGGACATCGCCACGCGAATTGGCATCTGGCGAGCCACGTGGGGCACGTAATCAAGGTCGCAACCCTCGGCAGGATTGTCGAGGTTGATCGTAGGCGGGGCGACCCCGTCGCGGATCGCAAGCACCGAGAAGATGGCCTCTACCACCCCCGCAGCCCCGAGCAGGTGACCGGTCATGGACTTGGTCGAACTGACCGCCAGGCGGTTGGCGGCGGGGCCGAAACATTGCTTGATGGCCACGGTTTCGGCCAGGTCTCCAAGTATGGTGGAGGTGGCGTGTGCGTTGACGTACTGCACCTCTTCCGCGTTGCAGCCGGCATCGTTCAGGGCGTTTTGCATCGAGCGACGGGCACCATGCCCGTCCTCGGGCGGCGCAGTGATGTGGTGAGCGTCGCCGCTCATGCCGAATCCGGCAAGCTCCGCGAGGATATTGGCACCGCGGGCGCGCGCATGTTCCAGTTCCTCGATGACCATGGCCCCGGCCCCATCGGCCATGACGAAGCCATCGCGGTCCCTATCCCACGGGCGGCTGGCCTGGGCGGGTGCGTCGTTGCGAGTGGACAGTGCCTTGGCCTGACAGAAGGCGCCAACGGCGAGCGGCGTCTGGGCCATCTCCGCCCCACCGGCCACGATGACATCAGCGTCACCGTACTGGATTGCGCGCATGCCCAGACCCAAGGCATGGGTTGAGGTGGTGCAGGCAGTGACGACAGCAAGGTTGGGGCCCTGAATTCCGAACATGATTGAGAGATGACCCGAAATCATGTTGATGATGATGGAGGGAATCAGCAGGGGCGAGATCTTGCGGTAGGAATTGGCCTCGAGGTAGCGGGCATTGTTATCCTCGATGGTTCCGAGCCCACCGATACCTCCGCCAAACACCAGGCCGATTCGCTCCCGATTGGCGTCGGTGATCTCCAGCCCCGAGTCCTTGATGGCCTGGACCCCGGCCGCCACCCCGTACTGCATGAACGGATCCATGCGCTTGGCGTCCTTGGGGGCGATGTAGGCGCTGCTATCGAAATCCGGTAGTCCGCCAATGAACCGCACCGGGAAGTCCGAGGCATCGAAGCGGGTAATGGGTCCGATGCCGCTGCGGCCGGCGAGTACGGACTCCCAGGCCGAGGACACGCTGCAGCCCACCGGAGAGAGCATCCCAAGACCGGTGACCACGACTCGCCGCTTGCCCAAACTGCGCTCCCCTACCCGGTCCGGGTGAAGTTCATGGCTGACAATGAAACGGGGCCCCGATCGTCCCGATCGGAGCCCTGCCAAAGGCGGAGATCAGGCCTTGGACTGATGCTCGGTGATGTAATCGACGGCCTGCTGGACCGTGGTGATCTTCTCGGCGTCCTCGTCCGGAATCTCGGTCTCGAATTCCTCCTCGAGGGCCATCACCAGTTCGACCGTATCGAGCGAGTCAGCCCCCAGATCGTCGACGAAGGAGGCATCGTTGGTGACCTCCTCTTCCTTCACGCCGAGCTGCTCGGCCACGATCTTCTTAACCCGTTCTTCTACTGTGCTCATCTTGACCGTTATCCTGTGTGAACCAGAAAAGCCGTGTCGGCTCAGGGCCGAGCGGGCGCCGGCATTGTAAGGCAAGCCCCAACCTTACCGCCAGCCGATCCGGGCTTTTTTGACAATATCTATTGACTTTTTAATGATTTGCAGCTTCATGCTCATCCATCAAGGCATGTGCATGCCACCGTTGACGTTGATGGTTTCGCCGGTGATCCAGTCGCCACCCGGCCCGGCGAGGAAGGCCACAGCAGCGGCCACATCCCCGGGGCTGCCCAGCCTGCCAAGGGGAATCTGGGCGGCCAGTGCGACCCTCTGCTCCTCGGCCAGGGCCTGGGTCATGTCGGTCTCGATGAACCCGGGCGCCACGACGTTGACGGTCACGCCCCGGGAGGCGACCTCGCGGGCCATCGCCCTCGAAAAGCCGATCAGTCCCGCCTTGGCCGCGGCATAGTTCGCCTGCCCGGGGTTGCCTATCAGCCCGACCACCGAGGCGATGTTGATGACCCTGCCCCAGCGTGCCTTCAGCATGCCCCGGAGGGTCCCCTTGGCCAGACGAAAAGCCCCGGAGAGGTTAGTGTCGAGCACCTGCTGCCATTCTTCCGGCTTCATGCGCAGGAGCAGGTTGTCCCGGGTGATGCCCGCATTGTTGACCAGGATGGACGGTGCTCCCTCCACGCTTTCAAGGCCCTGCAGGGCCTGGTCGCAGGAGTCGGGACTGGCGACGTCCAGGACCAGCCCCCTCCCCTTGATCGATCGGGCCGCCAGATACTCGCCGATGCTCGCTGCGCCGGCCTCGGACGTCGCGGTGCCCACCACGGTCGCGCCGAGGTGGCCCAACTCTGTCGCAATGGCCCGACCGATCCCGCGACTGGCACCGGTCACCAGCGCCACCTTGCCTTCCAGTACGCCCGAATGCGTCATGCCTACTCTCCCTTTCTCGATGC
This sequence comes from Gammaproteobacteria bacterium, assembly GCA_030831085.1. Classification (GTDB taxonomy): domain Bacteria; phylum Pseudomonadota; class Gammaproteobacteria; order Steroidobacterales; family Steroidobacteraceae; genus SG8-30. The sequence continues at coordinate 20,302 of JAURLT010000063.1, read as the reverse complement.
ATCCAACGCCGCCTGCAGGGCGTCCGCGCCGTCAAGCGCGTGGATCTGCAAATCGCGCCCGCCTTCGAGTCGACGCAGCAGGCCTGCCAACACCTTGCCGGGACCTGCCTCGATGACCACCCGAATTCCCGAGCCGATAAGGTGCCCGCCAATCGTGGACCACCGTACCGGATTGAAAAGCTGGCGGTAGAGGCCCTCGCGGATGGCATCCGTGCCGGAGTACTGGCCGCCATCGAACGCGTAGACCGGAGTCTCCGGGGGACGGACATCAAAGTCGGCCAGTAATGCCTTGAACCGTTCAGCGGCGGGTTGCATCAAGGGGCTGTGGGACGGTACGGAGACCGGGAGCGCCACGGCTCGCTTGGCACCCCGGGCCTTGCAGGCCTGGATCGCCCGCTCGACCGCAGCGACATCGCCCGCGATCACGACCTGGCCAGGCGAATTGTAGTTCACAGCCACGGCGATTCCCCCGTCCGCCGCCTCACGGCAGGCCGCTTCGACTTCGCCGTCCGCGAGTCCGAGGATGGCGGCCATGGCCCCCTCTCCCGGGGGGACGGCCTCCTGCATGAAGCGGCCGCGCTGGCGGACCAACTCGACGGTATCCCGGAATGCGAGCGAACCCGCGCAGACCAGCGCCGAAAATTCCCCCAGGCTGTGCCCCGCCATGGCGCCAGCGGGCGGACCGCCCAGCGCCCGGAAGGTCCGCCACACTGCGACCCCCGCAGCCAGCAACAGCGGCTGAGTGTTTTCGGTGGCGTTCAGGGCTTCGGCCGGCCCCTCCTGGGTCATAGCCCAGGCGTCGAAACCCAGCACCTCGCTGGCCTCATCGAAGGTTGCCCGGAACTCCGGGTGGATGTCGGCCATGCTCGCCAGCATTCCGACCGACTGGGAGCCTTGTCCCGGAAAAACGCATGCCAGGGTCAAGAGTGTGTCCTCGTTCACGAATCGCCGCGAATTATAGGTGTCTGGCAGGGGGATTGTGCGCGTCTGCTATGATTTCTCCTTTGGTTTTGCCTCGCGCCGCGTGGGTGGAGGCGCAACAAGGGGTTAAGTAATGGCATCGCAGCGGGGATTCACCCTGATCGAAATCATGGTCGTGATGGTGATCATCGCCATCCTCGGCGCGCTGATCGGGCCGCAGGTGCTGGGACGGGTCGACGAGGCTCGGGTCACCAAGGCCCAGGCGGACATCCGGACGCTCTCTACCTCTCTTGACCTGTACCGGATGGACAACTTCCAGTACCCGACCACCGACCAGGGCTTGCAGAGCCTCGTGACCCGGCCCTCCGACCCATCCGTACGCAACTGGAAGGACGGTGGCTATGTGCAGAAGCTCAACAAGGACCCCTGGGGCAATGACTACCAGTACCTGTCGCCCGGTACCCGGGGTGGTGCCTATGACTTGTATTCCCTTGGTGCCGATGGCCAGCCCGGCGGCGAGGGCACGGACGCCGATATAGGGAACTGGAACATCGAGTGAAAACGCCGGTGGCCAGGGGTTTTACCCTTATTGAGCTGCTGGTTGTCATGGTCATCGTCGGCTTGATGGCGGCGGTCATGACTGTCGCAGTCGGTGCCCTGGGCAAGGACAGCGAAGTCGACGGTGAAATCGAACGCCTGGCCGACGTGATGGCGGTCACCCTCGAACAGGCTGAATTGGAAGGCCGTGACTACGGCCTGTTCATGGACACCACCGGCTACGGCGTCATGGTCCTCGACGGACTGCAGGGCTGGCAGGCCGTGGAGGACGATCGCTGGCTGCAGCGCCATGCCTTTCCCGACGGACTGCTGGCGGAACTCGAGGTCGAAGCACGCAGGGTCCTGCTCCGTCCCTCCCCGGATCCTGACGACGTCGTCATGCCGCAGGTCCTGGTGTTTGCCAGTGGGGATGTAACTCCGTACCGGCTGGTGCTGAGGCGAAGCGCCACCGACGCCGGACGCATGCTGCTTGGGGCCGTCGACGGCACGATGGAAATGGCCGATGACGAGCGCTGAGCGGCGCACCGCCGGCTTTACCCTGATTGAGGTGGTGGTAGCGATGGCGGTCGTTGCCTTGGGGCTCCTGGCCGTCTTTCGCGTGGTCAGTGACACCGTCAACAATACTTCGCACCTGCGAGACCGGACCTTCGCCGAGTGGATCGCCGATAACCAGCTCACTGAGATTCGCCTGAGGGGGGCCCTGCCCTCCGTCGGCAGTGCCTCGGGCACCGTTGATTACGCGGGCCGGGAATGGGACTGGGAGAGCACGGTATCCGAGACGTCAGTGCCCGACCTGGTGCGCGTCAATGTAGAAGTGCGCCTGTCCAGCTCTGCTGGCGGCGGCTCGTTGGCCCGATTGAGCGGCTTCCTGGGCAAGGTGGCCCAAACCACGCCCCGTGGGGCTCCGCAGTGGCTGCAGCCAGGTGGCGAGCAGGATGAGAGTGAAGACGAGGAGCCGGCACCAGGGACCCCGGATGCGGGAACTCCGCCTGAGGAAAACGGGGAGATGCAGCAGTGACCCACCGGGCTGCCGGCTTTACCCTGATCGAGGTCCTGGTCGCGACCGTCATCCTGGCGGTGCTGTCGGTGCTGGCCCACCGCGGGGTTGCCGAGACCCGCCTGGTGGTCGAGCGCACCCGCGAGAGTGCGACGCGATTTCGTGAGGTGCAGCGGGCGATCACCCTGATGGTCACCGACTTTCGCCAGCTTGCGCCGCGGCCCGTCCGGCAGCCGGTGGGCGATGGCTATCGTCCGGCCTTTGCCACCGACGCCAACACCTCCGATCTCGTGGAATTCTCCCGGGGTGGCTGGCCTAACGGCTATGGAGCGCCGCGCGGCAGCGTGCAGCGGGTGGTTTACGTGCTGGAGGGCGAGACCCTGATTCGGCGCCATTGGCCCGTGACCGACCCCACACTGAGCACCGAGCCCGTCTCGCGTGAGCTCATGAAGGGGGTCGAGTCGGTGCAATTGCGCTTCATGGACGAGGACCGCGAGTGGCAGGAGCGATGGAATTCCGGTCGCTCTGACCTGCGAGCGAGGCCTATGGCTATCGAGATTACCATCCGGCTGCGGGACTACGGTGAATTGCGCCGGCTGGTGGAGGTCGCAGGATGAGGCAGGCTGGTATTGCCCTGATCACCGCGGTGGTGGTGGTGGCCATAGCCACGGTCATGGCGGCCCGCATCGGTACCGATGCCGCGCTCGACCTGCGTCGCACGGCCGGCATCAGCGCGCGGGCTTCAGCATGGCAGGTCGGCCTGGGGGCGGAGGCCTGGGCGGCCGAGATCCTGGCCGAGGACAAGCGTTCTACGGCCGTTGACGACAATTCAGAGAATTGGGCCCAGCCCGTGCTTGGCTTGCCCCTGGATGGGGGCACCTTGGAAGGGGGCATGGAGGATCTGCAGGGACGCTTCAACCTTAATAGCCTGTTGGGAGCCGACGGGGCACCGGACGAGCTGTCTATCGAGCAGTTCCGTGGCCTGCTGGTTCGTCTCGAACTTGACCCTGCCTGGGCGGGTCGGCTGGTCGACTGGCTTGATCCGGATACGGTAGACAGCTTTCCTGACGGAGCTGAGGATGGGGTGTATCTCGGTCAGCTGCCACCCTACCGGGCAGCCAATGGGCCGGTGACCACCCCCTCCGAGTTGCTGGCGCTGCCTGGCTTCACCATGGAGGACTATCTGCGCCTGCGGCCTTACGTGTCGGCCCTGCCTCTGGGGACTCAGCTGAACGTCTGCACCGCTTCTGCCGTGGTCCTGGCCGCGGTGCTGGAGGGCTCCACCGACTTCGGGGACCAGGAAGCCCTGGCCCGCAACCGGGAACAAGGGTGCTTCCCGACCCTGGAGGACGTTCGCGTGACCCTGGGCGACGAGAATTTCCAGCGCATGTCCAATCGCCTTGCGGAAACTTCGAACTGGTTCCGGCTGGTCTCGGTGGTGACTATTGGCACGTCCCAACTCAGCCTGTACAGTCTGCTGTATCGCAATCAATCCGGTGGCGTGACCACGGTCCTGCGCTCGCTGGGAACCGACTGAACATGAAGCAATTCCTTGTACTCCGGCTGGGTGCTCAGGCGAGCTGGATGTTGCTGGATTCCAGTGGTGGGCAGCTGGGTCCGGTCAGCAGCGGCCGGCTGGAAGATGCAGCCCCGCTGGCTGCGGACCGGCGCATCGTCGTCCTCGTCCCCGCCTCTGAGGTGCTCCTGGCCAGGCCCGAACTGCCGGCCCGCAGCGCTTCCCGCCTGGCCCAGGTCGTTCCCTTCGCCCTCGAGGAGCAACTCGCCGGCGACGTGGAACTGATGCATTTTGCCGTCGGGCGACAGGAGTCGGATGGGCGTGCGGAGGTCGCGGTGGTGGGCCGTTCCCGCCTGGAGGAGTGGCTGGACGCCCTAAAGGCGGCCGGAATCAAGCCGGATGCCCTGCACGCCGAAAGCCAATGCCTCCCGGAGAATCCCGGCAAGAAGGTGGTGCTACTGGATGGCGGACGGCTTATGGTCAAGGCCCAGGGTGCCGACCCGATTACGCTGGAGGCCGAACCTCTGACCGAGGCCTTCGCCCTCGCTGGTTTGGAGGGCGATGCCAGCCATGTCCAGCTCTACGTTTCGCAGGAAGACTGGGATCGCTCTGAAAACATGATCGATGCGCTACGTGAAGTGGCCGGCAGCGTCGACGTGTTCCTGCTACAAGACGGCGCACTGCCGATGCTGGCCAGCATGGCTGCAACGCACGCGCCGCTTTCCCTGCTTTCCGGTGGCTATGCTCCGACCGCACCATGGTCCGAGCGTCTGGCGCGCTGGCGACTGCCCGCCTCGCTTGCGGCCGCCTGGCTGGTCTTGCACGTGGGCTATCAGGCGGTCGAGTTGTTCAGGTTGAACTCCCTGGAAAGCCAGTTGAATCTCGACATCGAGCAGACCTTCAGGGATGCCATGCCCGATGTGGAACGCATTGTTGATGCCCGCCTGCAGATGCAGCAGCGCTTGGGTGGGGGCAGCGCAGACGGCTTCCTGCGAACTCTGGGCGGGGTGGGTAGCGTGTTCGGCTCGGTGCCAGGGGCGACGCTGCAGGCGATGGCATGGAGGGACAATCGTCTCGACCTGCGGGTCCGCGCCGCTTCCGGGGACGTGCTGGCGGAGCTCGCCAATGCAGCTGTCCAGGCCGGCGTGGCCTTCGAGGTCACCTCTACGGTGCCCAGGGAGGGTGGCGTCGAGGGAGCAGTCAGTGTCTCGGCCCCCGGGGTGCGGCCATGACCCTGCGTGAGTGGTACGAGTCGCGCCAACCCAGCGAGCAGCGCACCCTGTCTATCGGTGCGGCAGTCGTCGCCGTCCTGTTGTTGGTGGGTGGCATCTCTGCCCTCAACGGCAAGGTCGAGTCCTCCCGGGCCCGCGTGGCGGCCAAGCAGGCGGACCTGCAATGGATGATGGACATGGCGCCGCGGGTGCGTGCGGTTCCGGTCGCTCGTGGCAATGAATCGCTGCCCTTGCTGATCGATCGTACCGCTCGCGCTGCCGGGCTGGCCGGCGCACTGAGTGGTTCAGACCCGGCGGGCCCGGGCGCCATTCGTGTGCGTTTCGAGGAAGCGCCTTTCGATAACCTGGTGGCATGGTTGGCACGCGTGCAGCGCGAGCGTGGGGTGACGCTGGATACTGCAACCATTGACCGGACGGCGACCGAAGGCCTGGTGAACGCCACCCTCGTCCTGCGCGGACCCTGAGCCTGATGCGTAAGCTGATCCTCCTGGCCTTGCTGGGCCTGGGGGTGTTCCTCCTGGTTGTTCTGGTCCGGTTACCGGCCACCCAACTCAGCCAGTTCGCACCGGACGGGATTGGGCTCGAGTCTCCCTCGGGCACAGTCTGGCATGGCAGTGCAGAGGTCCTCATCGAGGATTGGCCCGCCGGCCGCCTTGCGTGGCGGTTCAGGCCCGCAGCGTTGTTACAGCTCACGCTGCGCTACGACCTGGGATGGTCCGTGTCAGGTGAGGAGATTACCGGAACGCTGGAGGTGGTCCGCGGCGCGACCCGCCTGCGCAACCTGCGTGGGGCACTTCCAATAGCGCCACTTGCGACGCGGCTCGGCGCGCCGGGTTGGACCGGACGGCTGGAGTTCGACCTCGACGAGATGAAGCTGGACAGGAACGGTAACGCCGGCGGTGCTGGCGAGGTGCGGCTGGTTGGCCTGGCCGGCAGGCTTGGGAGTCCCCTCAGACTGGGCGATTTTCGCTGGCGCCCCGGTACTCCGGGAAATGCGGATCGGCCCGGAGCCTGGCGGGGGTTCGCCGAGGATGCCGGTGACGGGCCACTGCGCCTGCGCTCGATCCTCGAGATCGATATTCGGGGTCGGTACCGGCTGTCGGGTGACCTGGCGGTCTCGGAGCTGGCGACTACGAGCGAGGCTGCTCTGCTGGGCAGTGTGTTGTTCGCCTATGGCACACCGGACCAGGAGGGCCGGCATTCATTCGTCATCGAATCTCGTTGACGCCCTCTCCGCGCCATTCACACCAGCGATCCATCAGCGGAAAATACAGGCCAATCTTCTGAGGTCTTCCATCCAGGCTGGCTACGACCCGGGAGTAAGACTGTAGTTGCGGCCCATAGCGTCTGAGTTCCTCGTTGAGGAAGTGATCGAGGTTGCCGCCCTCGTGGAGACTGGTCTTCCAGTCTACGATCCAGCGGGTACCCTGCTCCACCCAGGTGCGATCCAGTATCACCCGGATTACGCGACCGTCGAGACGGGCAGTGAGTGCTAGTTCACTGGCGGATTCCAGATGGCCGCGGTCAAGAAAATGCCTGGCTAACTGGCTGGCGCGCATCTGCCCCAGCGCCCGTTCGACGCGCTCCAGTACCGGCGCCTGTCTGGCACGCGGCAGGCCTGAGTGTGCGACCAGCGCGGACCGCACACGGCTGTCCTCCACCAGTGCATCGAGGCTGATTCCTTCACTCAGGTAGCGGTGGACCTCGGCGTGGAAAACGCTGCCGACCACCGCAGATTCCTCGCTGGCCCAGTTGAAGTCAGGCCTCGCCGCCTGTGACCCGTTGGGTGGGGGTGGGAGGCTGGCCGCCGGAACGGCAGGAGGGACTGCAGGTGGTTGATAATCGAGCGGCAGGCGCCGGGCGGGAGGCACCCAGATACGCCGCGCTGTTGGGCTTTCGTCCGTGGAATACCCGTTCGGCTGGCTCTCGAAGGCTCGTTCGAACGTCGTATGCAGCATGGGCCACAGGCGACCGAGCAGTGAGTCTTTCGGAGGCTGCTTAAGCGTCACTACGCCGTCGTTTTCACGCAATCCCACCTGACCGACCAGGACCAGGCGCCGGCGCGCCCGGGTGATGGCCACGTAGGCCAGGCGGCCGAGTTCGCGCTTGCGCTGCTGGCGTTCGAGGCCGCCCAGCCATTCAAAAACCGAGGACTGTTTGTCCACGGGCGAGAGGGTTTCCGTGGCGAGCACTACACCGCGCCGAGCCGTACGGGTGGTGAACAGGCCATGCCTCAACAATGGTTTGGTGTCGACCCGCCCGGTGCGCTCGAGTGAGGGCAGGATGACGGTATCGAACTCCAGACCCTTGGCCTTGTGGATGGTCATGACCTGTACGAGTGCTGCGGGGTTGCCTTGGGTAGCGGCCGAACGATCTCCCAGTGCCCGGGCGATGGCTCGCGGCGAAGGCAGGTTGCCGTGTTCTGGCCCCACTTCGTCGAGGATGCGAAAGAAGGTCTCGGCATCCTCGAGGTCGCTGGGCTGCTCGAGGGTCGCTGGCCCGCCGAGCGCCGTCCAGGTTTGACGGGCCCATGACCCCAGAGGCAGGCGGCCGAGATCACGCAAGCTGGCATCGATGGCCGGCAGCACTCGCCGAGCCACGGGGTGGTTGGCATCCCTCAAGGCGTCCAGCAGGCTGGCACGACCCGCAACCTTCGCCAGGGCAGCTACGTCTCCGGGCGATAGCCCGATCCAGGGCGAGGTGAGCAAGGCTAGCCAGGCGAGACGATCGTGGCGGTCCATCAGCGCCGCGCAGGTTGACTGGAGATCCTGGATCAGCTGCCGTTCCGACAACTCCTCGAGCCCGATCGCCTGATATTCGATACCCCGCTGTCGCATTAATTCGAGGATGGGCTGCAAACCGCCTCGATGTGCGACCAGCAAGGCGATCCGCCGGTTGTGGGCCTCGGGCAGCCCACGCAGCTCTTCCAGCGATTCAGCGACCTGCTCCACCACCCGCTGCGCGGCGCTCGCGGCGTTCCCGCCAGTCAAGGCGATGATCTCCACGCCGGCGCCGGGCTCATCCGCCCTGGCTGGGAAAGACTCCACGCTGGTGACGTGGGCCGTTAAGCCGTCAGGGGATGCGGGCATCAGGTGCGGAGACGCCTGATTGATCCATCGCACCACGGTCTCGCAGGAGCGGAAGTTGGTGTCGAGCGTCAGCGGCGTGGGTTGCAAAGGGCCGATCCCGCTGTCCCGAGTCTCGACAAAGAGCGAGACGTCGGTGCCGCGAAAACCGTAAATCGATTGCTGCGGGTCGCCCACGCAAAACAGGGTGTTGCCATCCTGCTCGGTCCAGCCGGCCAGCAGGCAGGCCAGCAGGCCATGCTGGGCCGGCGAGGTATCCTGATACTCATCCACCAGCAAGTGACGCAGCCGGTGGTCGATGGCCAGCGCCAGTTCTGTGGGTGAGCCGTCCTCGCGCAAGGCCTGGCGAGCTGCGGCGGCGATCGCGGGATGATCAGCCGTACCCTGCTGGGTGAACAAAGCCTGCAATTCCGTCGCGGCCGCAAGCAGCACGGTCCGGACGCTACCCACCCGCTGCCAGTCTGCCTCGGGGTAGTGATAGCCGGGCAACGACCTGATCGCTTCCAGGCTTGCTGTCGCCTCGGCCTCGTTGGCCAGTATTTCGCAGCGCTCAATCAGCTCGAGCTTCAGCTCCCTGAGTTCAGTGGGAATACCGTCCCGCTTGTTCCAGCCCTTCCTGATCTTGCCTTCGCCGAGGGACACTCGGCGGGCGATGACCTGCCAGACCGGCAGGTGTACGGCCTCCGAAGCTGGCATGTCGCGCAACCCGCAAAGTTGGCCGAGGGGTCCGTCCGGGTAGCGGTCCGCAGCCTGACCCAGCAGGCGACAGATCTCGGGAAACTGACCGCCAACCAGCGTGCGCGACGCGCTCTCGAGGTGCATGTCGACCTGTTCGCGCAGCATCGATTCCATTGCCAACCGCGCCTCGTCGGGCGTATTGCCCTGGTCGAGGATGGCCGGCAGCCACATCTCGCGCTTGCCCAGCATGGCAACCAGCGGTCGCGCGAGCTTGTTCGGGAGGTGGTCGGCCAGCGCCAGTGTGTCGATCAACGCGCGAGACAATTCCCCCGCCGAAGCTTCTTGTTCTTCCAGCCGACCGAGAAGGCGGCGGACCGCCTGCTCATACAGCGTCGCAGCGTTATCCACGACCCGCGCGCCAGGCACCAGGCCCGATTGATAGGGCAGGCGGGTGGCCAACCAGTGATTCAGGCTGTCGATGGTGCGCACTTGCAGCCTGGAGGGCTGGGCGGCCAGTTGCCAGCCGAGCTCACGGTCGCGCGCCAGCACCCGCCGGGCGGCATCCCAGAGCGCCGCTTCGTGGTCTTTTTCCGGGCGCGATTCACTACTGGCCTGTTCCAGCGCCTGGACAATGCGGTGGCGCATCTCGGCCGCCGCCTTGCGGGTGAAGGTGACGGCGAGGATTTCCTCCGGGGCCTCCACGACCTGCAGTAATTGCAGGTAGCGCTGGGTCAGCAGGCTGGTCTTGCCGGACCCGGCCGGCGCCTGCACGATAAAGGAGCGTCCCACGTCAGTCGCCTGGCGTCGGACGGCGAGGTCATGGCAAGCCTGATCGATCATTCGCCGGACTCCGCCGACTCGCCGTCAGCCAACAACCAGTGAACCCGGCATGCGGGACGCAGGTGGCAATGTCGGCAGTCTTCCTCGGCTCGCGGGTCAACTTCCGCTACGCCTTCTGCGAGGTCGGTGGCGAGCGCGGTAAGTTGCAGGGCCCAGTTGCGCTGCTGCTGCCGCCAGCGGCTCAATGGTTCGTCGCTGGGTGAGGAGGCTGCGGGTGGGATGGCATCAATGCCCTCCTCCAGTTCGCAGCCGACCCCAAACAGCCTGGCACCGGTGGAGGACACCTGGCAAAAGGCTATCGCCGCCGCCTCGCTGACTGCGGCGGTTGCGTACAGGGGCAGCTGGGGCGCTTCCGGACGCCGGCCGAACCACGAGGAAGCGTTGAGGGTTTTGCTGGTCTTGTAGTCGATCACCAGCAATTGCCCGTCGATCCGGTCGATGCGGTCCAGGCTGCAGTCGATTTGGAGACCCGCCAGCGTGACAGTGTGCCTCTGCTCTCTACCCACGACCGCGAAATCTCGCCGCTTCAGGTCATTCTCGATGGCTTGCTGCAAGGCGGCCATTTGCCAGGTGGCCTCGACGGCCATCGCCTGAGGCCCCAGCCGACGGCCCGCGTAGTCCTCAAGCGCTTGCCCAACGCAGGACTCGGCCCGCTCGCACCGTGCGTCGGGCGTCAGCGACAGCAGCCCCTGGCGGTCGCAGGTCTGGTCCCAGAACAGCCGGAGGGCTGCATGGAGGATCGATCCTCGCAGGGCATGGTCGACGCCGTCCTCGGGTTCCTCCCGGTCCCCGGCCGCAATGCGCAGCTGGGCAAAAGCACGAAACGGGCAGGCACTTTGCCATTCGAGCAGCTTGGAACCACCTCGAACCGGGCCGGACAATCGGCTGACCGGCGTAGGCGGAATCGGCTCCAGGGATCCCGTGCCGAGCAGCCGCTGCGGCCCGGAGGGCGTGGGTGGGGCAGGAATATACACATCGCCACCCTCGAGCAGTGGACTGGGTGCCTGGGGCGCCTCGTCTTCGACTGCGGGCCAACTGAATACAAGCTCGGCCGCGCAGCGGGCCCAGCTATCCAGCAGCTTTCGCGCCTCGCGAATGTGCTCGCCAGTATCAGTGCCCGGCAGCCCCAGGGTCCGTTGCAAGCTGCGGGGCAGCAGCGGATCGAGGGCCGTGGCCTCTGGCCACCGGTTTGCCGTCAAGCCGGTTACCCAAAGACCGTCCAGCTCCATGCCTGGATCGACATAACGGTCGAACAGCCAGAGGCGCGGTGTGCCCCGTTCTGGCTGAAAGGGCACCTGCAACTGTCCGGACAGCAAGCTCAACGCCGCCTCCGAGTGGATGGGTCCAAGCAGGTCCGAAGCCGAGGCCAACTGGCGCAGTGCGGCGGTGGCCGCCTCAGCCGCCTGGTATTCGTCACTGTCCAGCGACTCTTTTCCTGGCCAGCCCCATAGCCCAAGACAGGCTGACAAGTCTTGGACCCAGTCAACAATGGGCCGTCGGTGCCGGGCTGGACTCAGTAGCGACAGGCCGTGGTTGATGGCAGCGGCTAACAGCGGCAAGTTGCAGCGCTCGGCCTCGCCCACCAGCCAAAGCGGGCTAAAGGACGGCAGGCAGCGGGTTCTAAGTTCCGCCTCGAAAGCCTCCAGTTGAGTCGAATCCTCAAGGCCTAGATAGCGTGAGCGCAGCAGCCGGGAAACGGTCGGCCATTCCACTGAAGAGCTGGTACACACCCGCAACAGATCGAGCAGGGTTTGGCAGATGCCCAGCGTAGACAGGGCATCGCCGCCCGGAAGATCGAAGACCCGCTCCGCTGCCGTGTGTCCCGGCAGGTCCAGCGCGGGTTGCAGGACCGAGAGCAAGTCGCGCTCAATCGCGGCACGGCAATCGCCTAGTTCGGGCGTGATGACCGCGAGTCGCGAGCGGGGATCACGGACGAGGCGCTCCCTTGCCCACGACAGCCAGGCCCCGCGCTCGGCAGCCCGATCGACCGCCCGATGAAGCGAAGCCGCGCCGGGTTCAGCAGGCTCGGCCGTACTCGCGAACTGCCAGCCTGCGTCCCTCAGGCGGGCCAGCAGCGACTCCAGCGCCGGCGTAAGGCGGGGCAACCGGTGCAGCAGCACTTTTCCTGCCGGCCGGAGCCGGTTCACCTGCTGCTGCAGGGTCAGCGACAGGATCCCCGGGTCGATCAGGCCGAAATCAGCCAGTTGCCCCTCCACTCGCTGCGCCCAGGCCAGGAACTGGTGCTGATCCGCATTCAGGTCCATCGCGGCAACCTGCTCCAGGGTGCCATGGTGGACGCGCAGCGCCAGCCAGGCCTGGCGCGCGTGCCGGGCCGCCTGATGCAAGGCTGCCTGCGCTGGCTTGAGCCCCTCGGGTGCGGACGTCTCCCACAGCGTGACAGCCTCCAGATCGCTAAGCAGGCGGTCCTGTCTGGATCCGGTGGAGAGCAGTGTCTGGTGAAGGGTTTGCAGCCAGGCGTCTACCGTCAGGATGTCTGCGGTCGGCCAGCAGCCGATCCCGCTGGCCAACATGGCCTCGTCGTAATCCTGGCGTAGCCGGCGCAGGTGGCGACGGGACGGCACCAGCAGGCAGGCGCCCTCGGAGAGTTCCATCAACAGGGATGCACTGAGTGACACCCGTCAAGGATGCCACGGGGGCTGGGTCATAGGACGACCCTGAGGCTCCCCGGCTTGGCCTGCTTGCGCTCAGCCATCGTTTCCAGTTGTTCCTCGATTCGGGCGAGCACCGACTCCAGTGTGTCCGGGAGGGGCAGCAGGGTGATGCGGAAATGATTGCTGTAGGGCGTGTTGAAGCTGCTGCCCGGCGCGACCAGCACGTGCTTCTGCTCAAGCAGTTCCAGGGCAAAGGACTGGTCATCAAAGCCTGGCAGCGATTCATCGCGGACTCGCAGGAAGGCGTACATCGCACCCCTCGGCGCCTCCAGTTCCAGAAAGCGGCTGCGTGCTACGGCCTCGATGACCGCCTTGCGCGACTCGTACAGCCGGCCCCCCGGATTGACCAGGTCCTGGATACTTTGGTACCCCCCAAGGGCCGTCTGCACCGCCCACTGTCCGAGGGCATTACTGCACAGGCGCAGCGAGCTCAACAGCTCAAGGCCCTGTAGGTAGTCTCCTGCCTCCGCGCGCACGCCGGAGAAGGAGACCCAGCCTACCCGGTAGCCACAGGCCCGATAGACCTTCGACAGGCCAGAGAAGGTTGCGCACAGGCTCCCGGATGCGACCGTCGCCATCGGGATGAACTCAGCGCCCTCATAAGTCATGCCGTCGTAAATTTCGTCGGCAAAGACCACCAGATTGTGGCGCTCTGCGAGCCGCGCCAGGCCCTCCAGGGTGTCCCGACGATAGACTGCTCCAGTCGGATTGTTGGGATTGATCACCACGATCGCCCTGGTGCGGGGGGTGACCAGCCGCGCGATCTCAGTTGGATCGGGCTCGAAACCGCGTTCCGGTCGGCAGGGATAGTGCACGGCCTTGCCGCCGTTTAGGTTGACCGCGGCGCTCCAGAGGGGGTAATCGGGACTCGGCACCAGCACCTCGTCCCCGCGCTCCAACAAGGCCCTGAGCACGAGATCGATCAGTTCACTGACTCCGTTGCCGATAAAAACGTCCTCGGCAGTGACATCAAGCACCCCGCGGGACTGCTGCTGCATGACCACCGCCTCCCGAGCCGGGAAGATGCCCTTCTGGTGACAGTAGCCCTCTGCAGCGCGCATGTTCTCGATCATGGCGATCCGCATGGTCTCCGGGGTGCGGAAGCCAAAGGCGCCGGGATTGCCGATGTTGAGGGAGGTGATCTCGAAGCCCATGCGCTCGAGCTCCTGGGCGCGGCGTGCGAGCCGGCCCCGGATTTCATAGCGGACGTTGGCGAGGCTGGAGCTCGCCTGGACCTTCACCCCGGGCCCCTACTTCCGGCGTCGACGGCGCTTGGGGGCGTGACTGTGATGCAAGTCGTGGTCGCCGTGGTGATGCGGGGCATCGCCATGGTCGTGTCCATGGTCACCCGGATACTCGAAGTCCACCGGATGGTTGTGATCGCCGGTCGCCACCCACTTGTAGAGGTCTGGCTTCCAGTGCTGAATCCGGCTGGCCGCCCTCTCGAGGTTTTCTTCAGGCGTGGTCCACGGATTGAAGTGGAAGTGGTTATACAGCTGGGAGTCAGTACGGCCGAGTGCGATGGTGCCGTACTTGCATGCGAATGCCCCATGGTTGATGTAAGGCGGCCGCCAGAAGTAACCGCCGGTGGGCAGGTCGCCGAATTGCATCATCCAGGAGGTGCCCCAGATGTGGTAAGACTCCTCGGCGCAGTCGTGGTAGCTAATGTTGTCCTGGGAAAAATTCGGTGTCATGCAGTAAAGAAAGGTGAAGGCCTGTGAGCGCTGGTCGAAGCGCAGCACCTTGACCAGGCAACCGGCGGCCGTCGCCGGATAGAAGCTGGTCGAGGTCCAGGCCAGGTTCTCGTAGGCGTTGACCGAGGCGAACTGGTCGCGCTCAGCTCGCGGATGGTCAGAGTCCGACTCCACGAAACTCGGCTCACCGTAGTTGTAAAACATCAGCACCTGGGCACCCCGCGGCGCCGAGAGCGCCGGCAGGGTCACGCCGGCTGGCACGAAAAAGTAGTGGCCCGCGACGTGGGTCTTGTCCCCCACCACTAGGGATCCCGACAGGACAAACAACTCCATCTCGGAATAGCTCATACCCGGCGGCAGCGAGTACCCTGGCTCGAACATAACCTTCATGGAGCATGCGCCGGTGTCGGTATCCAGCGAGAGCATCTTGTAACGCATGCCCTTGCGGAAGCCGGGCAAGGTCATCCTCTTCCAGGGTGTCCGGGTCTCAACGTAAGGTTCGATGTGTGGACGTGCCATGGGGCCTCCTGCTGTCCGGGCCTAGAACATCACGCGGAACTTGCGCCGGGGCTTGGTCGGGATTTCCTCGGGTGGGATCACCCTGCGGATGTCCGCGTGCACATTGAAGCCCTTGGTCTGGATGCGTTGCAGGAAGGCGGCTACCCATTTCTCGCGCTTGGGCGCCAGCGCATCCTGTTCGGCAACGATCTTGCGGTAGCGCTTCTTCTGGTCGGCAATTTCGGCCTTGAGCCAGCGCACGGCTTCACGGCTGCGGGTGTGGCGAATAGATTTCATTTGCAGGCCTCCACTAGTGTCCCAGTACCAGGATCCCGGCACCGCATAAAGCTATTGTGCCTCCTGCCAGCGCGTGAGACCAGTCCTGCCGGCCGCGCACTGCACGCTCGAGCAGGCCGCCCAGCAGGCGATCCGCGACCAGGGTCACCACCACCATGGTGATGATGGTCGCCGCCGCAAAGGCAACCGCGACCACACCCACAGTATGCCAGTCCGACTGCGCGGCGGGGTACATCAGGACCGGTATCAGAGCCTCGCAGGGCCCGAGCAGGAACACGATGAAGATCAGCCAAGGGCCCCAGCGCCCCGCCTTGGCATGCGCATGGCGGTGGGTGGCGGCAATATGTGCGTGCGGATGGGTGTGAACCGTGCCGTCGGCATGCACGTGGGCGTGACTGTGAGGGACCGCCTGCCTCGCCCGACGGATGCCCCAGATGCCGTAGGCCAAGCCGGCCCCGAGCAATAGCCAGGCCGCCACCTCCCCACGCAGGTGCTGCAGGCCCTCCATCCGCCCCAGGGCGACACCGAATGCGATGCCGACCAAACCGAGCGCCGCAGAGGCGGACACGTGCGCTGCGCCGAAGCCGCAGACTGCAGCCACCATTCGGGCCGTGGTCCAGCCTCGCGCGCGTCGCATGGCAACAAACGGCAGGTAATGGTCTGGACCCAGCAGGGTATGGATGAAGCCAATCGAAACAGCTGTCCACAGTAACAGATCGCCACCGGTCATCAGGCAGTTCTCCCAGTCGGCAGCACAGTGAGGGGCGCCACGCCGTTGGTTTATGATGCCCAACTTCGCGGCTAAAGGGGGCGGAAATGTTGACGGGCATCTTGACGGTCACGCTCGCAGTGCCCGACCTGGTGGCGATGGAGCGCGCCTACGTCGACACCCTTGGATTCACGGTTGAGGCCCGTGGTGTGGTGAGTCGCCAGCTGGCTCGTGCGTGGCAGGCGGTGGCCGTCGAGGGACGGGAATGGCTGCTGCTGCGCCCGGCCGGAGGCCGCGACGTGTTCTTGCGCATCATCCACCAGCCTTCCGCCGCGGGGTACCGCGCCATGCGCAGCTGGGGCTGGAATTCCAATGAGATCCTCATTCAGGACCCCCTAGAGACTTTGGGGAGGCTGGAAAACTCGGCATTCGCGGTTATCGGCGAGCCGCGCGGACTGTCCATGAACCCGGAGGTAATCGCCATGCAGGCCATCGGCCCTGCGGGCGAACTCATCTACCTGACCAGGATCCCGCCGGGACGCTCACTGTTCAACCTCGGGACGGCCGAGGCGCCGATCGACCGGACCTTTATAGTTGTCCTCGGTGGACCCGACATGGACTCCATGCGGCAGTTCTACGCGCGACAACTGGGCATGCCGGTTACCGAGCCGGCACCCTCCACGATCTCAGTGCTGGCCCGCGAGTGGGACATGGACCCTGAACGGCAATTTCCCCTGGCGGTCGTGCGCTTTCCAGCCGACTTCCTCGTCGAGATCGACGAGTATCCGACCGGGTCCGGGCCCCGCAAGGTCGAGCCGGGCGAACTGCCCCCAGGCATCGCCATGGTGACCTTCACTGTGAAGGACCTGGGCCGCATTACTGGCCTGGAACACCCGGGGCCGACCCGACACTCTGAAGCCCCCTATTTGGGACGACGCGCGGCGGTGTTGCGGGGCATGGCGGGCGAATGGGTCGAGTTGGTGGAGTCGGGCCAGCGGTGACAGCGTAGCGAGTGCCCAACCGTATCCTGATTCATCAGCGGTGGTTCGTGATGGCAGGTCTCCATCACGACGGGGCAGCGCCCCACGAAGCTGCAACCCGTGGGCGGTGACAGTGGCGAGGCGGGCTCGCCGTCCGGGAGCACCGGCAACGGCCGTCCAGGTTCCGCCAGCAACTCCGAGCTCAACAACAATTTTGTATAGGGATGGCGTGGAGTGCTTAATACCGCCGCGGCGCTTCCCTCCTCCACCACCTGGCCAAGGTGCATAACCAGCACCCGGTCGCAGAGGTGACGGACCACCGATAGATTGTGACTGATGAACAGGACGCCGACCCCGATCTCCCGGCGAAGGTCCGCAAGCAGGTTGACGATCTGGCCCTGTATTGACAGGTCGAGCGCGCTCACCGGTTCGTCGCAGACCAGGCATGCGGGTCCCGCCACCAGGGCGCGAGCGATGCCGGCCCGCTGGCACTGCCCCCCGCTGAGTTCGTGCGGGTAGCGAGACGCGAGCTCGCGGTCCAGGCCGACCTGCTCCAGGGTTCGCCCGATAAGTGTGCGGTGCTCCCTGGCCGATACTTCGGGTCGCAGGCAGCGCAGCGGCTCGGCGATGGATTCGCGGATGGTCAGACGGGGGTCAAGGCTCCCCCGCGGATCCTGAAACACCATCTGCACGCTTCGCCTCAGCTGCCGGAGTGCGGCAGGGTGGCGGTGTGAGACGGACCGTCCTTCGAGCAGGACCTGCCCTGAATCGGGCTCGATGAGCCCCAGCAGGACCCGCGCAAGAGTGCTCTTTCCGCACCCTGACTCTCCGACAATCCCTACCGTCTCGCCTTGCGCCACCGTGACCGATACGCCTCGCAGGGCGCGCAAGACCGTACGTCGAGACCAGCCTTGCCCAAGGGGAAAGCCCACCTCGATGTCGAGTGCCTGGAGCATCGCACTCACTGTATGCCCTGCCAGGGCTGGTCAATCAACGGGTAGTGGCAGCGAATTTGCCGGCGCGCCCCGACGCGCATGGGTACTTCGTGACGACATTCCTCTCTGGCGCTCGGGCAACGGGAGGCGAACGCACACCCCTGACTCAGCGATCCGGGCTGCGGCGGGCTGCCGGGAATGGTCGGCATCGGACCCGTATTTTTCGCCCCGGCTGCCGGCCGAGCCGCTAGCAAGGCCGCCGTGTAGGGATGGGCGGGCTGCGTGAAGACCTCCCGGACCAGACCTTCCTCCACTACCTGCCCGGCGTACATGACCATGACACGACCCCCAAGGGCCGCGACCACCCCCAGGTCGTGAGTTATCGTGACCAGGGCGAGGCCCTGCTGGTCCTGGAGGTCCCTGAGCAGCGCGACAATCTGGGCTTGGACCGTGACGTCGAGAGCGGTGGTGGGCTCATCCGCAATAAGTACGGCGGGTTGGCCGGCCAGTGCCGCCGCGATGGCCACGCGCTGTCGCTGTCCGCCCGACAGTTCGTGCGGGTATCGGTCGAGCCGGGAGTCCGGATCGGGCAGTCTCACCCGCGCCAGCAACTCACGCGCCTCGCGCCGGGCTGCATCGGCACCCAGACCGCGGTGGCGCATCAGCAATTCGCCCAGTTGGGTGCCGAGGCGAAGGTGAGGCGTCAGGCAGCCCATCGCATCCTGCGGGATATAACCGAGTCGACTCCCGAGCAGCTCCTCTGCCGACGGACCGCAGTCGAGTTCACGCCCGGCGAACACACAGTGCCCCGCGGTCACCCGTCCGTTGTTTGCCAGCAGTCCCAGAGCGCCAAGCAGGGTCTGGCTCTTGCCGGAGCCTGATTCACCTACGATGGTCAGCGATTCGCCGGGGGAGAGTTCGAAAGAGACGCCACGCACTGCCTCCACGCTCCCTTGGGGAGTGCTGAAGCTGACTGACAGCCCACGGACCTCAAACAGGCTCACCGGCGGCGCCTCGGATCGAGGGCGTCCCGTAAGCCATCACCCAGATAATTGAAACAGAACACCAACAGTACGAGGCAAGCAGCTGGACCAACCAGCATCCACGGAGCGGCATCCAGTTCGGCCGCGCCCTCTGCGATCAGGTTGCCGAGACTGGAGGCGGGTTCCTGTACACCGATGCCAAGGAAGCTCAGGAAGCTCTCAACCAGGATCATCTGCGGGATGAGCAGCGTGGCGTAGGTCACCACGGTACCTGCGAGGTTGGGAATGAGGTGGCGGAACACTACTCCCGCAGGGCTTGCACCGCACGCCACCGAGGCCTCGATGAACTCACGACTGGCAAGCGCCAGAGTCTCACTGCGCACCACCCGTGCGACGGTCAGCCAGCCGGTCAAGCCGATGCAGGCGATGAGCAGGAGGGGGCTGCGACTGAACAAGGTGGTCAGGAGGATGACGAAAAACAGGGTAGGCATGGCAAACAACACGTCGACCCCGCGCATCATCAAGCTGTCGGTCAGGCCGCGTGAGTAACCGGCAACCGCGCCCCACACGGTACCCAGCACCAGGCTGACCATGGCTGCGGCTACCGCAATCAGTAAAGAAATCCGCGTGCCTTCAAGGGTGCGCACCAGCAGATCGCGCCCAAGACGGTCGGTACCCATCCAGTGACCAGAAAGCAGGTCTGGTGGCGCGCCCATCATCGACCAGTCAAGGACTTCTGACTCGTGCGGGCTGAGCCATGGACCAATCACGGCGGCCATGATCATGGTGGACAGAATGATCAGGCTAGCCACGGCCGCGGGATTGTGCAGCAGTCGATTGAGGGACTCGGCCCACAGGGAGCGGTCGCGGCTCATCGACGCCTGCCCAGGCGGATCCGCGGATCAACCGCCGCGCAGCCTAGGTCTGCGACCAGGTTGGCTAGGATCATGCTGCTGGCGTAAAGAATGACCATGCCCATGACCAGCGTGTAGTCGCGGTTCAGGGCGCCCATGACGAGGTGCCGCCCGATCCCGGGGATGCCGAACAGGATTTCGACCACCAGGGAGCCGGTCAGGATGGCTGCACTGGCGGGTCCGAGATAGCCGATGACCGGCACCATGGCCGCTGGCAGGACATGTCGGAGGATCAGGCTACGACGGGATACGCCTCTCGCCTTTGCGGCCAGCACGAAGGGGGACTGCAACACCTCGAGGACGCTGCCTCGGGTCAACCTTGCAAGGTAGGCAATGATCGGCAGGGCCAGGGTGACCGTTGGCAGGATCCGGTCCAGCCAGGCGTCCTCCGCCCAGCCTGCTACCGGCACCAGGTCGAGATAGACCCCAAACACGAGTACCAGCAGCGGACCGATGACGAACACCGGCAGGGCAATGCCCCCGACTGCGAAGCCCATGGCCAGCCGATCCAGCCATCCGCGAGCCTGCAGCGCCGCAGCCAGCCCGAGTGGAATCCCTGCGAGGATAGCCAACAGCAGAGCGGCGCCACCGAGCGCCGCGCTGGTCGGTAAGCCCTCGGCAATGAGTTCGCTAACGCTGTAATCCTTGAATGTGAATGATGGGCCGAAATCACCTTGCAGCAGTCCCCCAAGGTAACGCAGGAACTGCTCGTGCAGCGGCGCGTCGAGCCCGTAACTGCGCTCCAGGTTGGCTCGCACTTCTGGCGGCATGGCCTGCTCCTCGTCGAAGGGG